>NZ_CP083371.1:1510416-1812500 GCF_017488845.2 Ensifer canadensis | reverse complement strand
CGAAGCTGAGGATACGTCGCAAGACGTGTGGTAGCGGAGCGTTCCGTAAGCCTGTGAAGGGATACCTGTGAGGGGTCCTGGAGGTATCGGAAGTGCGAATGTTGACATGAGTAACGATAAAGAGGGTGAGAGACCCTCTCGCCGAAAGACCAAGGGTTCCTGCTTAAAGTTAATCTGAGCAGGGTTAGCCGGCCCCTAAGACGAGGCGGACACGCGTAGTCGATGGGAACCACGTTAATATTCGTGGGCCTGGTGGTAGTGACGGATTGCTTAACTTGTACATTCTTATTGGATTGGGTGTGCAGGGACGCGGTTCCAGGAAATAGCTCCACCGTATAGACCGTACCCGAAACCGACACAGGTGGTCAGGTAGAGTATACCAAGGCGCTTGAGAGAACTATGCTGAAGGAACTCGGCAAATTGCACGCGTAACTTCGGAAGAAGCGTGACCCTTTTTGACGCAAGTCAGAAAGGGTGGCACAGACCAGGGGGTAGCGACTGTTTATCAAAAACACAGGGCTCTGCGAAGTCGCAAGACGACGTATAGGGTCTGACGCCTGCCCGGTGCTGGAAGGTTAAGAGGAGGGGTGCAAGCTCTGAATCGAAGCCCCAGTAAACGGCGGCCGTAACTATAACGGTCCTAAGGTAGCGAAATTCCTTGTCGGGTAAGTTCCGACCTGCACGAATGGCGTAACGACTTCCCCGCTGTCTCCAGCATAGACTCAGTGAAATTGAATTCCCCGTGAAGATGCGGGGTTCCTGCGGTCAGACGGAAAGACCCCGTGCACCTTTACTATAGCTTTACACTGGCATTCGTGTCGGCATGTGTAGGATAGGTGGTAGGCTTTGAAGCAGGGACGCCAGTTCTTGTGGAGCCATCCTTGAAATACCACCCTTATCGTCATGGATGTCTAACCGCGGTCCGTTATCCGGATCCGGGACAGTGTATGGTGGGTAGTTTGACTGGGGCGGTCGCCTCCGAAAGAGTAACGGAGGCGCGCGATGGTGGGCTCAGACCGGTCGGAAATCGGTCGTCGAGTGCAATGGCATAAGCCCGCCTGACTGCGAGACTGACAAGTCGAGCAGAGACGAAAGTCGGTCATAGTGATCCGGTGGTCCCGCGTGGAAGGGCCATCGCTCAACGGATAAAAGGTACGCCGGGGATAACAGGCTGATGACCCCCAAGAGTCCATATCGACGGGGTTGTTTGGCACCTCGATGTCGGCTCATCGCATCCTGGGGCTGGAGCAGGTCCCAAGGGTTTGGCTGTTCGCCAATTAAAGCGGTACGTGAGCTGGGTTCAGAACGTCGTGAGACAGTTCGGTCCCTATCTGCCGTGGGTGTAGGAATATTGACAGGATCTGTCCCTAGTACGAGAGGACCGGGATGGACATATCTCTGGTGGACCTGTTGTCCTGCCAAGGGCATAGCAGGGTAGCTATATATGGAATGGATAACCGCTGAAGGCATCTAAGCGGGAAACCAACCTGAAAACGAGTATTCCCTTGAGAACCGTGGAAGACTACCACGTTGATAGGCTGGGTGTGGAAGTGCGGCAACGCATGAAGCTTACCAGTACTAATCGTTCGATTGGCTTGATCGTTCCCATTGCTCATGCTCATCATTGATGAGCAGTCCTCACGCGCCAAAGGCGCTGCGGACGGCGCGCCGGACAACCGGCGGCTCGGCTCTGCCGGCTGCTGGAATTATCCGGATAAGCGCAAAAGACGTGTTCAAAACAAGTGAAGTGAAAACTTCAGCCAGCTTCTCATTCGGTTTGCCCCAGCTAAGGGCAAATCTTGCGCTTTGCCGACCTGGTGGTTCTGGCGGGGTGGCTGCACCCGTTCCCATTCCGAACACGGCCGTGAAACGCCCCAGCGCCGATGGTACTTCGTCTTAAGACGCGGGAGAGTAGGTCGCTGCCAGGTCTGCAAAACGCAAGATAAAAAAACCGCCGCTCCCCTTCGAGGCATAGCCGAGAAGGACAAGGCAGCGGCGAAAACAAACCGAAAATCTTCTCTGAACAAACGCTCGGCCAAGCCGAAACGCAAGGGCCGCCTACAAGCGGCCTTTTTGCTTGGTTAAACTCGCAGTAACAAACGGGATTTTGCTTCGCAAAACCCGAACCGGATTAAAGCATAACCGCTAAAGCGGTTACGCAACCGCGATAAACCGCACAGCGGTTTACGCACCGGATAAACCGCATAGCGGTTTACCGAGATGGCGCGGGGTGGAGCAGCCCGGTAGCTCGTCAGGCTCATAACCTGAAGGCCGCAGGTTCAAATCCTGCCCCCGCAACCAAATCAAACAAAAAGCCCGCGAGACTTAAACGTCCGCGGGCTTTTTGGTGTTCGGAGATAACTCAAACGCAACTAACCGCCAAACTCGCCCAAAACAAAGTCCAGGAAAACACGGACCTTCAAGGGCAAATGAAGGCGAGATGCGTAAACGATCGTGTCCCGTGAGGTGGTGTAACAGGAAGGCGGCCATCAGTGTTTTTCCGGTAGGGTCGGGTTGTTCAAGCTCAACCTGATGGAAAGATCACCGATGACCGACGAGATGATGAACCTGCGCTCGCTTGTTGAGAAGAGCGCGGATGTGGATTTGCTGCGGGAGATGATCGGCTTTGCTGCCGAGAAGCTGATGGAGCTGGAGGTCGGGGCGAAGACGGGCGCGGCCTATGGCGAGAAGAACGCCTTTCGGCTTGCCCAACGTAACGGCTACCGCGAGCGCGACTGGGAAACACGGGCCGGGACCGTGGAACTGCGCATCCCGAAGCTTCGTACCGGCACCTATTTCCCAAGCTTTCTCGAGCCGCGTCGCATGGCCGAGAAGGCTCTGACGGCCGTAATTCAGGAAGCCTATATCCAGGGCGTTTCGACCCGCTCCGTCGACGACCTGGTCAAGGCGATGGGTATGAGCGGCATCTCCAAGAGCCAGGTCTCGAGGCTGTGCGAGGAGATCGACGACAAGGTGAAGGCGTTCCTCAGCCGCCCCATTGAAGGCGACTGGCCGTATCTGTGGATCGACGCCACCTATCTGAAGGTTCGTCGCGGTGGCCGCATCGTCTCGGTTGCCGTCATCATCGCCGTCGGCGTCAACACCGACGGACGGCGCGAGGTCTTGGGCATGGAGATTGGCACGTCCGAGGCCGAGCCGATCTGGACGGATTTTCTGCGCAAACTGACGCGACGGGGTCTCAGAGGCGTCAAGCTCGTCGTCTCCGATGCCCATGAAGGGATCAAGGCCGCCGTCTCCAAGGTTCTATCGGCCACCTGGCAGAGGTGCAGGGTTCACTTCATGAGAAACGCGCTGGCCCATGCCGGAAAGAGCGGCCGACGAGTGGTCTCCGCCTTCATCGCCACGGCCTTCGCCCAGGATACGCCGGAGACCGCAAGCACTCAGTGGCGCAACGTCGCCGACCAGATCAGGCCGAAAGTGCCGAAGCTCGCCCAACTCATGGACACCGCTGAAGAAGACGTGCTCGCCTATATGACCTTTCCCAAGCAGCACTGGACCAAGCTTCACAGCACCAACCCAATCGAGCGCCTCAATGGCGAGATCAAGCGGCGCACCGAGGTCGTCGGCATCTTCCCCAACGATGACGCCATCGTCCGCCTCGTCGGCGCATTGCTGCTCGAACAGAACGACGAGTGGGCTGTCCAGCGCTCCAGATACCTGACCCTTGAGACCATCGCCGCAATGAGCGATGATCCGCTCATCAGCCTGCCCGCTGCGGCAAGCTGACCCATTCCCGGCTCCGTCCGGAAAGCACGGCGATCGCCGAAGCTACACCACTCCTTGGGACATGATCCATTTTCATTGCGAATTCGCTGGGTGTGATATTTCCGAGCGATGAGTGTGGTCTGTTTCGGTTGTAGTCCTCCTTCCACGCTGTGATGTCCGTCCGCGCCTGTGTCAGCGATGAGAAGAGGGTTTCGTTGAGGCATTCGTCGCGGAAGCTGCCATTGAAGCTTTCAACGAAACCGTTCTGCATCGGCTTGCCAGGTGCGATGTAATGCCATTCGACGTGTGTGCCCTGGCACCACTTGAGAACGGCCATGCTGGTCATTTCCGTGCCATTGTCAGAGACAATGGTCCTTGGCTTTCCGCGCCGTGCGATGATCGTATCCAACTCCCGAGCAAGCCGCAGCCCTGAGAGTGACGTGTCGGCGACTAGCGCCAAGCACTCACGGGTGAAGTCGTCGACAACGGCCAGGACGCGGAAGCGGCGACCATCGGTGAAGGCGTCGCTAACGAAGTCCAGGCTCCAGCGCTCATTGGGACGCGATGGCAATGCCAACGACCGCCTGGTTCCCAGGGCACGCTTGCGCCCGCCGCGTTTGCGGACGGTCAGCTTCTCTTCCCGATAGAGCCGCCTGAGCTTCTTCAGGTTCATGACGATACCCTGCCGATCCAACATCACGTGGATGCGCCGATAGCCGAAACGGCGGCGCTCTGACGCTACCTTCTTCATGGCATCCCGGATATGGGCGTCATCAGGCCGAATACTGCGATATCGCATGCTCGACCGGTCAATGGACAAAACCTCGCACGCCCGACGCTGGCTCACACCATGCTCCTTGCAGACATGAGCCACCGCATCTCGCTTCACATCGGGCGTCACCATTTTTTTGATGCGACGTCCTTCAGGATCGCGTTGTCCAGCATTGCTTCGGCGAGCAGTTTCTTCAGCTTGGCATTCTCATCTTCCAAAGCCTTTAGCTTCCTGGCGTCGGAAACATCCATGCCGCCATACTTCGCCTTGTATTTGTAAAAGGTTGCCTCCGATATCCCATGCCTGCGGCAGACATCGGCCGTCTTCTGGCCACTCTCCTGCTCGTTCAGTATCCCGATGATCTGCTGTTCCGTGAACCGTGCACGCTTCATTCCGTCCGTCTCCTCAATGTGACGGACTCTACCAAAATTTGGAGGAAGTTCAGGGTCTCAGGTCAGCAGCCCTAGCGTCAAAACCTAATCAAACCATTGAATATTCTTCAGCGCATCGATCGGCAGCCGGAGGAAAAGGGGGCAGATGCGCAGGCAATCGGTCGCTCGCGAGGGGGCAGATCGACAAAAATCCATGCTGTTGTCGATGGTTGCCGCCGTCCATCGCGCTTGAAGTAACTCCGGGTCGGCGGGGCGACGCCCCCGTCGCCGCTAGCCTGCTGGCAACATTGAAGCCCATGCCCTCGGTCGCTCCCGAGGCGGCTTTGGCGGCAAGATCCACGCTGTAGCCGATGCGCTCGGGCTACCCGTTCGCTTCCGCCTTGGCCCCGGACAACAGAACGACATGGCTGCGCCTGCGACCTGATGGGTGGATTGCCGGCCAAACAGGTGCTTGCCGCTTGCGCTTATGATGCAGACAGCCTGCATGACCTCATCCTCGATCAAGGCCGCGAACCGGTCATTCCGCCGCGCCGGCATCGCAAGCACAACATGCCTACGATCGCATCGCCTACGAGGGCGTCGACTTCAGGATCGGGCTCGGTGTCGCATGGTCCAAGGATGATCCGACAGCAGCGAGAGACCACATAATTGATATCGCAAGGTCGCTGGTCAGGGCGGGGAGGTGAGGGGAATGATCCGATCGATCTCGTCCCTAGGATGCTGGCGCAGATTGCCCTGTCGTTGGTGGCGAGACAAGCGAAGAGAGGCAAGAGGATCGCACGACCGACAGGGTCCACGATCGCAAAGTGCCCCGAAGCAAGCGAATCGGGCGCAATTATGCATCGGTTCGCGGCGACTTGCTGCGTCTGATGCCGCGCGTACTGTGCTGTTCGTGCGCTGGTGGGGACAGTGTGCTCGCGCGGCACTGTGGTTCGCTAGGAAGCGTGTTCACCAATTGACCATGTCCACTGACCATCGACACCGTACTCGAGGACGGCTTGATATGATGCACGATCACCTTCGGCTCTTCCGAAGTGGATGCAGGTGATCGAACGCTCGGACAGCAGATGCATTATCTTTTCGAGCAAAGCAGGCCCCAATGTCATCTCAGCTTGATCCAGGACGACGAAGCGCGGCGCTGAGAGAAGAATATTCGCAAGGCCTAAAAGCTGCTGTTCTCTCAGGGACAGTTCCTTTTCCCAATCGCGCTCGGCATCTAGCCCGCCCACTTGGTTCGCGACCCGTTCGAGCCCAAGGTGATGCAACGTGCTGAGCAAGAGGTGATCCGAGATTTCGCCTTCTTTTTCAGGGGTGATCAATACGTCACGAAGGGGACCGGATGGCAGGTATGGCCGTTGCGATAGAAAGAGGGTGCCAGCGGGGCGAACGATGCGCCCGGTACCCGGGGTCGGAATCTGAGCCATCGCCCTGAACAACGCCGCACCTGGTTCGTGGCTGGAGCCAGTTATCAATACCCGGATCCCGACCGGAATCGATACCGTCAAGTCCCTCAGAAGAGGGGACTCTGCGTCCGTCGTTGAGGCTAAAGTCAGCCCTTCGCACATCAGAGGCCCGTCCCGTTCAAAGAACTCGATTCCCGATTCTATTTCATGGGACCTTGAGATCTCCTCATGCAGAGAGCTCAGACGAGAGACCACGGCCGCAAAATTCGAGATCGAATTAAACTGTCGGACAATCAACGAGAACGCGCCAACAAGCATAGCGAACGCTGCCCCGGACTGGGTGACGACACCGAACTCAATGTCTCCTCTTATGAATGCCGGCGCGATGATTAAGTCCGGCACGATTTGAATCATCCAGTTGTAGCCGCCGGTAAAGAATCCCAGGTTGCGGTTGACGGCAGTAATGCGGCGTATGTTTGCGATCAGATCGTCAAGCCTATGCAGCACCCTTACTTTCTGTCGCTTCTCACCACGCGTTAGCATGATGGACTCAGCGTTTTCGCGAACGTGAATGAGTCCAGACCGGAAGGTGGCCTCCTTATCGAGCCGATCGTAGTTCAGAGAAATTAGGGGCCGCCCCAGGGCGATCGTCATGTACGAGCCGCACGCCGCATAAAGGACAGCCACGCCAAAAAGCAGCGGGCTGATCGTCCACAGCACGCCGGAAAAGGTCACCACGGTGAGCGTGCTGCTGAACAGCATAATGACGAAAGAGAGTGTGGTGACGGTGAACGCGCGCACGTCATCGGCTATTCGCTGGTCCGGATGAGTAAGTCTCCCGGAGACGTCCAGACGATAGTAAGTCTCGTCATCCAGATAGAGATTGACAATGCGGCGGGTAAGGAAATCGCGCCAGAGCAACGCCAGTCGTTCTTCGGCAAATCGGGCAAGGACACCGACGACGGTGAGAACGGCGAAAACAGCGATGTAAAAAATCGCCTGCCGTATGAACTCGGCCATCTGGCGTTCGGCGATGGCAGTCATGAAGTTTCGTCCGACGTAGTTGTTCACAACGTTAAGAGCGCTTAGCCCGCATAGCAGCATTATCAGGCCGCCGAACATGAGCTTTGCTTTGAGCCCGACCTCGGAGCCCACAAAAATCCTTATGGTGCGTATGAAGCTAGCTACGGTTACCTTGAACGGAATTTGCTGCTGTTCCATATCCGTCCCCTTGCCCGCTCAAACGGGCCGATACCGTCAAGAAGCTCCCGGTTGGCGACCGCAACAGCCAGGTAGCGAAAACGTCCGGCGCCAACCCGGATGATCGATGGTCATGCATTCTCTGCCTTCACGCACTCGACCTCGATGTCGTTGCACAAGCCTTGCGGACCCATTTTTCCCGTGGATCTTCAACCCACCTTCGATGACCGCCTGACACGGCATCGCTTGAGCAACGTGGCGCCGTCGTCTTGCGATGTGCCGTCAGCCCGCTTTTTTTCACCGAGGCAATAGGGCCGTCGTCATGGGTTTGGGCGCTGTCTTCGCCGAGCAGATCCAGCGGCAGCACCATCCGGATCAGCCAGCGTGTTTCGCGGTGTACAGTAGTCGCAGCGGCGCATAGCGGACGCGATATGCTGCACTCGGCGGCGAATGCCAGCCACGTCGAGGCGAGCTGCAAGTTTCAACGCGCCGACAGCGGGGCGAAGGGCGGGCCACACTTGCGCTCGGCTGTCAGAAATGCCTCGCCGAAAGCAACGGGGCGCCAACATTCTACAACCATCCTCCCGAGAAACCTGCTTTACGCAGACCCCTGACAATGGGTTGACACTGTCGCATGATATTCCAGATCAGGCCGGTCCTGAAATTTTCGATCATGAGCACGACAGGACCCTGATCGATGCCGAAGTGAAATGGACTGACCCACGGCTCGGTCGGCTTTCCCTCGATAAACGACGAATTGAAGGACGGTTTAAATCCATAGAGACGGGTCATCCCTAGTTCCATTTGCGCGAAATGTCTCACGGTAGGAACGACGATCTCGGGTGCAAATGGTAGCGAAGCCACCACTACCCAAGGACATACCGTCCCGTCGTCCGGCCCAAAGGGGGCGCCGCGCGCTATGTAGTCGTAAAATTCACGCTCAATCCCATTCACACTTTTTGTCACCCAACCTGGACCGTCGCTCGCCGTAAAACCCCAACAATGCTCTCCGTAGCCTGCATAGTTCTTCGGGTTGCGCATCGCGTATTCCTGATGGACAAAGGTGGCGCTGCGGCTGTTTAGAAAGTAGTCGCTGTTATGATCCCGCATGAAATCGTCGCGAATGCCCCGAAAATCGATCCACATGTGTGACAGCTGATGAGTGAAAAGTGGGCCTGAATAGAGTAGCTCTCGGCCGTAGATGTTTCGCCATTCATAACTCTCGGTGTAGGCGGCATAAGATTCCGAAGGTAACGGGTATGTGGGCGAGCCAAGTCCGAGGATGTAGAGCAGGAGGCCCTCGTCGTATCCGCGCCAACGATAAGGGATAAAACCGCTCTCTGGCCTCCAACCGTGCGTGAGCGTGAGCCCGTGATCGCAAGCCCAACCCCAGTCGGCTCGCTCGTAAAGCGCTTTAGCCAGGCGGCGAACTTCAACCTCGTCTGCGTCGGCGCCGTCAAAGTAGGCTCCCACAGTGAGTGCCCCGGCGAAAAGAAACGCCGAGTCGATCGTGGAGAGTTCACATTGCCACACCCGACGGCCGCTCTCGATGTCGAGAAAGTGGTAGAAGAAGCCCTTGTAACCCGAGGCGTCCGGCTCCTGGCCCTGCGGGCACGACAACAGGAATTCTAACCGACGTCGGGCGATCTTTGCAGCGAACTGGCGGATGATGATCCCGCGTTCCACCACGACTGGAATTGTCGCGAGCGCCATGCCAACCGCAGCTATGCTTGCTGGGGCGTCGGGCGCTGTCTTGTCTCGCACCAACCCGTTGTCCGGGTTAGTGCAATGCAGGTAGTAAAGGAGCGTCGTAAACTGCAGCCGACCGAGATCCTGCTCGCTCGGCATTCGGTGAAGTTCCGGATCGGTCGACAGCGGCTCGGACATATCGTTATCCAAGGGCGACTTGGACGTCGTGGACACGACCGTCGTCGACAAACGGCACCTTTCCGCCAGTGAACTGCCTGCCGTCCATCACCAGCGCGCGTACACCTCGGCCTGTGCCCGCTGCGTTATCCACCTTGAGGCGATACGTGGCCGATCCGAGCCTGAAATCAAGTTCGTAACCGGGCCAGCTCTTGGGGATGCACGGATCGATCGACAGATGCTGCCCCTCGCGTCGAATGCCCAAAAGAGCTTCGAGCCCGACACGATAGAGCCAAGCGGCGGATCCTGTGTACCAGGTCCAGCCACCGCGTCCGGTATGCGGGGCTGCGCCGTAGACATCTGCGCTGACGACATAGGGTTCGACCATGTAGCGTTGGACGTCTTCTTCCGACAGGCCATGAGTAATCGGGTTGATCAAGTTCCAAAGCCAAAAGGCGCGGTCGCCGTCGCCGCGCAATGCGGTCGCGAGCACCACCCATGCTGCGGCATGCGTATACTGGCCTCCATTTTCCCGTATTCCGGGGACGTAACCTTTTATATAACCTGGCTGCAGCTTTCCCTTGTCGAATGGCGGATCAAACAATTGGATGAGCTTGTCGTCTGCGCGAACGAGCCGATCCCAGACCGCCGACATTGCCTTTGAAGCGCGCTCTTCGTTGGCAACGCCTGAGATGACCGCCCATGCCTGCGGAATGGCATCGATCTGACACTCGTCGTTCCGGGAGGAGCCAAGTGGAGTACCGTCATCGAAATAGGCGCGTCGATACCATCCTCCGTCCCATGCATTGGCCTCCAGGGCCATTCGCAACTGTTCGGCGCTTTCCCTGCACCATGACGCGTTTACGTCGTCATCGCGTTCATCTGCAATTTCGGAGAAGGCGTTCAGCACCGTCAGGAAGAACCATCCGTTCCAGACACTCTCACCCTTGCCGTCAGAGCCGACCCGATTCATTCCGTCGTTCCAGTCGCCTGTCCCCATGAGCGGTAACCCGTGGCGACCGAGACGGAACCCATGGTGTAATGCGCGAAGACAATGATCATAGACGGTGCCCACCTTCTCGCTGACGCCGGGCTCGCCGTATGCTTCGTGTTCATCATCGTTGAGCACCGGCGATGTGATGTACGGTACCACCTCGTCCAGCACACTGGCATCGCCCGTCGTCGAAACGTAGTGATGAGCCACGAGTGGGAGGAAGTAGAGATCGTCGGTCATCCGGGTGCGCACGCCCACACCCGATGGAGGATGCCACCAATGCTGGACGTCTCCCTCCCAGAACTGACGAGAGGACGCACGCAAAATCTGCAAACGTGTTTCGCTCGGAGCAGCGTATACCAGAGCCATCACGTCTTGGAGTTGATCACGAAAGCCGTAGGCGCCTCCGGACTGATAGAATGCCGAGCGTGCCCAAACACGACAGGAAAGGACCTGATACAGCAGCCAGTGGTTCATCATTAGATCGAAACGGTTATCAGGCGTCCTGACTGCTATCGTTTCAAGAATGTCGGCCCACTTACGCGATGCGATATCCAGATCATCTTGCGCCCGTCTCGGTCGACAATAATCCCCCATGAGAGCTCGAACCTGATCGAGACTGTCGCCCTGTCCAAGAACAAAGACGACCTGCGAACTTTCATTCGGCGCGATCAAGACTTCCACCGTCAATGCGGCGCACGGATCACAGGGCGAATGGAGATCGTCTTCCTGAGTTTGGTCCGCCAGCCATGCTGGTCGGGTTATCGAGCCGAGCGCGCCAAGGAACTGCGAGCGACTGCAGGTAGCCGAACGCATTGGTCTGTTCGCACCTGCAAATGCAAGTTTGTCGGAAAACCACCCCTCCCACGCATTTCTCGCGATAATTGCCCCGGAACGAGGATCGTGTTCGCACAGGACGTGCGTGATTGCGTCTTCACGCAGCGAGCCAAGCACCCATTCCACGTAGTATGTCGCCGTCAGTCGGCGTGGTCGATCGCCGCCGTTTCGAAGTTCAAGCCGAATGATCTTGACGGGATCCTTGGAGGAGACATGCACCGTCAATTCCTGATGCAGGGACCCAATGTCGCTCTCATAGCAGCTGTACCCTGGTCCATGCCGGACCGTAGCGGTTTCCCCGGCACCCAATGGCAATGGCGTCGGCGTCCAATACTCAGCGCTGTCCTCGTCACGCAAATAGATGACTTCGCCCGGCGGGTCTGAAATCGGATCGTTTGACCACGGCGTCAGGCGATTTAGCTGGCTGTTTCCTGCCCAGGTGTAGCCAAGGCCGCTCTCGCTGGTCAGGCAGCCGAATTCCGGGTTGGCGATCACATTGCACCACGGCATCGGCGTCTGTTTTTTCGCGCCATTCACGTGGATGACGTATTCGCGTCCGTCAGCGCTGAAGCCACCGAAACCATTCCAATGCTGCAGGTTCGTGTCCGCCTCGGTGAACCGCTGGATCGATGCGCGGCGGATTATGGGTGATGCTTCGTGCGATATCGCTATTCGCCGACCGCTCTTGAGTTGGTCGCCCAGAGAGCCATTGCCGCTCGAAAGACTGACACGTGCCGCGGCGGCGAGGGTGGTTGTTTCCATTTCTGAAAGTGTGGCCGCAGGCACGAGATGTATTCCACCTGGCTTTCCAAGGAACTCTGCCTGTGGTCCGGCGAGAGCCGCCGCCAGTTCTAGACACGCTTGCGCATCACGACCATCGACAAGAACAAGATTGAACCGGAGCCCTCGACGCGAAATGAATCTGTGCGCGCGCAGCACTTCGTCCAACAACGCGCCATCGCTGTTTTCCTCAAGCGTTACGACGACGATCGGCGGATCGCTATGAATTCCCCTGGACGTCAGCGCGGTTCTGCTCATCGGCTTCGCCAGAACGGCGCCCGACGGACGGGCAGACGGGTTGGCAAACACGATGTTGTTTATCAGACTGTAAGCGACATCTATCTCACCTTCGGTCACGTCCGGATCAACAGACGTTTGATCGAGGGCCACCCCGACTTGCAAAAATGCGTTTTCGGCTTCGCTGATACTCGAGTATCGCTCGGCGATTGCCATCGCCGTAGCGGCGCTATCGGCAGCACCGGTTGTGAATGCGACGCGTACGGTGCTGCCCGGTGGGACACGGACACGCCGTCTCAAACAGAAGATCGGATCCAGCACGGGTCCCGTCGTTCCTGAGAGTTGCGCTGCCTCGTCAGACAAAGCCAACGGGTTTGCCGTCGTGCGGCCTCTCCCCAAAAATCTTCGCCGATCTGTCTCGAATTTAAGAGGGCCGAGTGCTGTCGTACTCAGGGCGGAAACGTGGACTGCCCAGAGCGGCGCGTCTTCGGGACTACGCGGGCGACGGCGCGCAAATAATGCGCCGGTTTTGGCATCGAACCGGGTCTCAATGAAGAGCTTGGCAAATGCGGGGTGGGCCGAATCCGCGCGACGATTGTTCAGGCAGATTTCCGCGTAGCTGGTCAGTTCCAGGTCTCTGGGCTTGGTACCCTGATTAGTAACATCGAACAGTCTCACCTCCGCGTTGCTGTCGGGCGCCACGCAGACTGACCATGCAACGACGATGTCTCCGGCGCAGCATCGGAACTCAGCGCGATCGCCTCGAAAAGAGTGTTCGTAGGTATTCTCCAGGCGAAAAGCCGGTTGTTTGCCTGCGGAGAAGTAGCTCTTGTCCGTGAGATCGCGAACATAACAGAACTGTCCCCAACAATCGCGCGTCCCGTCCTCTCTCCAACGAGTGACGTCAATGTCCCGCCAGGATCCATAACCCGCACCCGCGGATGTCAGCAGGACGCTGTACGCGCCGTTGGAAAGCAACGCCACGGCACGGCCATCGATCGGAGTGCCGATAGCTGCCGATGAACTCTTTCCAGTGATCGAACCCATGCCGCTATTCTCGTTTCAAGATGCGTCGGGTATTGCAGTGTTCTATCGTGGTGCGGCAAAACTCTGCCGGAACTTCCGGTCATTTCGCCGGCCCATCATAGATTGTCTCCCTCAGTCGAGGTTTTCCGGGTCACGTCAGGTTGTGGCTGCGTGCCCCATTTCCATCCGACGATCGAGGGCATGTCGTCGCCATGCTCCTGAATGTACTCACGGTGCTCAATGAGCTTCGCCTGAATGGCCTGTTTAAAGTACGCGGCGCGTGCACCCAACTGAGGAAGTCTGTCGATGACATCGCCGACGAGGTGAAAGCGATCGAGCTCGTTGAGGACAACCATATCGAACGGGGTTGTCGTCGTTCCTTCCTCCTTGTATCCGCGCACATGCAGGTTTCCATGGTTGGCCCTCCTGTAGGTGAGCCGGTGGATCAGCCATGGATAGCCGTGGAAGGCGAAGATGATCGGCTTGTCTCTGGTAAAGAGCGCGTCGAAGTCCCCGTCTGACAAGCCGTGCGGGTGTTCTTCGGGAGGCTGAAGCTTCATCAAGTTCACGACGTTGACGACACGTATCTTCAACTCGGGCAGGTGCTCGCGCATCAATTGGACTGCCGCCAGCGTCTCGAGGGTAGGAACGTCACCGCAGCAGGCCATTACGACATCGGGCTCGCTTCCCCTGTCATTGCTGGCCCAGTCCCAGATGCTCACGCCCATGCTGCAATGCCTGACCGCCTCGGGCATCGTAAGCCATTGCGGTGAAGGCTGCTTTCCAGCAATCACGACGTTGACGTAGTTGCGGCTTCGCAGGCAGTGATCTGTCACCGACAGAAGCGTGTTGGCGTCCGGCGGAAGGTAGACCCGGATCACGTCGGCCTTCTTGTTCACGACGTGGTCGATGAAACCCGGATCCTGATGGCTGAAGCCGTTGTGGTCCTGTCGCCAGACATGAGAACTCAAAAAGTAGTTCAATGAAGCGATTGGCCTGCGCCAAGGGATCTCGTTGCAGATTTTAAGCCACTTGGCATGCTGGTTGAACATCGAGTCTATTATATGGATGAAGGCTTCATAGCAGGAGAAGAAGCCATGGCGGCCGGTGAGAAGGTAGCCTTCCAGCCACCCTTGGCACTGATGTTCGCTCAGGACCTCCATGACGCGACCGTCTGGCGACAAATGATCGTCGTCCTCATAAATCTCGGCCATGTAGCAGCGATCGGTCACCTCAAGCACGTCCTGCCATCGGTTCGAATTGTTTTCGTCCGGGCTGAACAGGCGGAAGTTCTGGCTGTCCATGTTGGCCTTCATGACGTCGCGGAGGAATTTGCCCATCACCCGCGCTGATTCAACGGTCGTCGCACCGGGGCTTGGAACATCCACGGCATAATCCCTGAAGGCAGGCAGCTTCAGGCTGCGAAGCCGCAGGCCGCCATTGGCATGCGGATTGTCACTCATTCGACGGTTGCCCGCCGGAGCCAACGCAGCGATTTCGGGCAGTAACCTGCCCGTTTCATCGAACAGATCCTCAGGATGGTAGTTCTTCATCCACTGTTCGAGAATGCGGATATGTTCTGGCTTATCCATCTCGCCCATCGGCACTTGGTGTGCCCGCCAGTAATCCTCGCATTTCTTGCCATCGATTTCTTTCGGACACGTCCATCCCTTCGGCGTGCGAAAGACGATCATTGGCCAGGCCGGGCGCTTTAGATTGCCGTTGGTGCGCGCATCAGCCCAGATGTGCTTGATCCTGGCCACGATGGTGTCGAGCGTGCCGGCCAGTTGTTGGTGGACGTTCTCCGGGCTATGGCCCTCAACGAAATAGGGTTCATAGCCCATTCCTTCGAAGAATTTTCGCAGTTCATCCTCGGGAATGCGAGCTAGAAAGCATGGGTTGGCGATCTTGTACCCGTTGAGGTGAAGGATCGGCAGGACGCAGCCATCGCGCGCCGGGTTGAGAAATTTGTTGCTCTGCCACCCCGTCGCCAACGGGCCGGTCTCCGCCTCGCCGTCGCCCACGACACAGGCAACGATCAGCTCCGGATTGTCGAATGCCGCCCCGTAAGCATGGCTAAGAGCGTACCCCAGTTCGCCGCCCTCGTGGATACTGCCCGGAGTTTCAGGTGCGACGTGACTTGGAATGCCACCGGGAAAGCTGAACTGCTTGAAGAGCCGTTGCATACCCTCCCTGTCCTGGCTGATATTCGGATAGAATTCGCTGTAGGTCCCTTCCAGATAGGCGTGCGCGACCAGGGACGGCCCCCCGTGGCCAGGGCCGATCACGTAGATCATGTCGAGATTATCGCGTTTGATCACCCGGTTCAGGTGGACGTAGAGCATGTTCAGGCCGGGAGAAGTTCCCCAGTGCCCGAGCAGGCGTGGTTTGATGTGCTCGCGTTTTAGCGGTTCTCGCAGGAGCGGATTGTCGAGCAAGTATATCTGGCCTACCGACAGGTAATTGGATGCCCGCCAGTAAGCGTCGATTAGTCGAAGATCTTCCGTTGAAAGAGGTGGGTTCGTTGGTTGATTTTTTCCGGTCATTTCCGTCTCATGCGAAGCCATCGAAGTCTCCCTATGAAGTCGGATTTATTGTCGCGAAGTCGTTTTTATGCAGACAGAGCCTGCTTCAAGCCCGATTGGAAACAGGCAGTGCCTCGGTCCGGCGAAAACGCCAAATGCATTTCGCCTGACGCATACGCAACGACGACGGCGCTGTCGTCAAAAGTCGGTGCGGATCGACGATCTCAGAAACCTCACCTTGTCGGTTTAGGTGAAATGATCGACGACCCCCTGGACGCCCTGAACGCTCTCGGCAACGATACGGGCAGCGCGCCTGCATTCGGGTATCGCAACGGCGCCAGACAGATGCACGATCCCGTTGGTTACTGCGATCTTGATGTCGAACGCTTCGAGGCCAGTGTTTTCCCGGAGCCGAACCATGACACTGCGCTGAATGGCTTCATCGCCTGAAGGTGTCCCATCCAGTTTGGCTGTGACGATCGCCTGCAGCAAATCGGCTCGGCTGACAATTCCGACAAGTTCGCCATGTCTGATGACGGGTATGCGCTTGACGCCGTGCTTTTGCATCAGCCTTGCGGCCTGCAGAAGTGACGCATCTTCGTCGATTGTCACTGGAGCAGGCGTCATTGCCTCCGCAACTCTCCAGGAGCTGCGCCTCACATACGCATTGGCTCTGTCTTCGGCGGGCGCTGCCAAATCCTCAGCGGAGGCAAACATTGCTCCACCCAGTTCCGTTCTGCGTATCAGGTCACCTTCGCTGATGATGCCGAGGAGATGCCCTTCCCCGTCAATGACCGGAATGCCGCTTATATGATGGCTCAACATGGTCATGGCAGCCTGTCTGACACTGTTGTCAGGCGACACGCTTACGATCGTCGATGTCATGACATCTTTGACGAGCATTTCGGTCCCAACTCTAAGTGACTGGCGCGCATCCGCGTCTATTGCGGCGACAAAGTAAACCCATTGCAGAAACGAGACAAGCCGCTCGACACGGCTTCCCGTTGGACGTGCGTTTGCGTTTGAAACGTCTGAGGCCTCTTCCGGCTGCGGGGCCGGCGTCTGCCTCTGCAACCATCCGAGCATGCCTATCATCGCCCAGATGCGTTTCAAACCTACGCACGTTGCGACGACGATCCCAAACCCTGTCAGACAGTGCCATTTTCAAGGATGTTCGTTGCCTTGTGGGAAAGTTCGAGCCGGGGGTGTCGTTATGGTTGCTCGCGCAAGCAACCATTGCAATCACTGCAAGTAGAATCTTCACGCTGCGACTGCAGGCGGATTCCACGATGCGGGAGAGCTTGTTGCTTGGCTGAACACGAGCACGCCAACGAGGTAAGTAAGTGCAAGGCTATGGAAGAAGACGAAGCGGAGGGTCGTCCCCTTCCTGTCCGTACATCTTGGTGGCGGTGGGCGCGACCACGGTGCTCTGGGCGTCGATCATTTTGCCCATCCGAGCTATTGGCGGACGCCGTTGGGCGAGGCGTCGGAGCCCGTCAGCGCGACACCGAGCGAGCTGACGAGCGCCCCCGAAGAACGAATAAAGGACCCCGGTCTTGGCAAAGGCCAGCCCGAGTGACGCGTCGGTTCCAGAGTATCGTGTGACAAACCCAAGCGCCAGCAGGTTCTGTTGTAAACTTCTTGGCTACGGATGAGAACCCAATCAAAGCAGCGCGCTGAAGCGAAGGTCAGCGGTTCGAAACCCTTCAAGAGCAGAGTTTCTATGGTCGGGCCCTTGCGGACGTGGTCAAGGGATGCTCCGCAACATGCGTTGAAAGTCTGGCATCCGCATTTCGACGCTGCCATGAATGAGCTTTATCAAGGGAGGTATCATAATGCAGAAGAACGCGCCGGATTTCAGCCTTGACGGCAAAGTGACGTTCGTGACGGGAGCGAGCCGTGGCATCGGTCGTGCTTGCGCAATTGCCTGTGCCGCAGCAGGGTCCGATATCGTGCTGGGCGTCCGCGACATCGCGGCGTCGGCTGGCCTGGTTGGCGAACTCGAGAGCGCCGGAGGCAAAGTCCTCCCGGTTGAGCTAGACATTCCCAATAAGGCGCATATCGCACAAGCAGTGGATGCGGCCCTTACAACGTTCGGTCGGATCGACGTCCTCATCAACAATGTCGGAGTGGCTCCGGGCAATCTCGCGGAACTCGTTGAGGAAAAGGACCTTGACCAGATACTCGATGTCAACATCAAGGGCACCTTTCTGATGACGCAGGCAATAGGTCGGCACATGATCGAGCGTAAAGAGGGCCGGATCATCAACATCAGCTCGCAGGCCGGTACAGTGGCACTGCGCGGCGAGGCGATCTATTGCATGAGCAAGGCGGCGATTAATCACCTGACGCGCTGCCTTGCAGCCGAGTGGGCGCGCTACAACGTAACGGTAAATACCGTATCGCCGACCTTCATCCACACCGATGGCACCGCACCTTTTCTATCCGATCCCGACAATCGCCAAGCGACGCTCGGTCACATTCCACTCGGCCGGATCGGTGAAACCGACGATGTAGTGGGTGCCGTGGTCTTCCTTGCGTCACCAGCTGCGAGCCTAATCACCGGCGCGAACCTGCTGGTGGACGGTGGATGGTCCGTCGCCTGAGGTGGGGAGTGGGGCTGTCCTCGACGACGGCCCTCACATTGCAAGCGACTTGCGGGAGGCACACGAACAATCGGGCTCACATGGGACATCGCACCGAAGGACTGCCTGGCGCGTTCAGTAGAAGTGTTGGATGAAACGCGGGTTCCCCAGAAGCGCTGTTGAGGGCGGTCGTTTCGAGCGCCTTCGTGCGGGACGCAAGGAACTGTTTGAGCCGGAGATTGCCCGCCATCACGGCCAGATTTTCAAGCTTATGGGCGACGGGATGCGCGCCAAATTTGGCAGCGTGGTGGACGCCGTGGAATGCGCCGTCTCGCTGCAGCGTGGGCTGGCGGAACGGAATGCCGCCGTCACCGAGGACCAGCGGATCCGGGTCAAGATCGGGAGTGATGTGGAGCTGGCGGCGGCGGACCGGCTGGCGCCAGGATCAGCGGGTGAGGCCCTGGCCTCGGTCGGATCGCTCTCTATGGCGCGCAGTTCATGCGCCGGCTGGTTCTCGTTTTCGACAGGCGCTGCCATGCCCGCGGCTGCTTGATGCGATACAGCATTTCTTCGAGTGTTGGTTCGAGGCTCGTGGGGTTCATGATGCGTTCCGGGCTCGAACCGACAAGAAAGGCGCGGCGGCTCGGACCGCCACGCCACAAAGACGCCGTGTCAGTGGCGCACGTTGAGCCGTTAAGCGGGATGAGTAGCCCTGAACCCTACCTGAAGCCGATTCCAAAGATTGATCGCACCGATGGCAAGAGACAACCAGGACCGCTCTTCTGCCGTAAATGCAGCCTCAATCAGCGCCCAATCATCGTCGGGAGCGCCAGTCTGCGCGAGGTTGGTCAGCGCTTCCGTCCAGGCGAGAGCAGCACGCTCGCGCGGGGAGTAAAGCGTTGCCTCACGCCACCCCGTCAGCAAATAGAGGCGCATGGGCTCTTCCCCGTCTTTGAGGGCTTCTGTGGTGTGCAGATGAATGCAGAACACACACGAATTGATTTGTGATGCGCGCAACTTGACAAGGTGTAGCAGTTTCGGCTCCAGCGGACCGTTTTTGAGAGCGCCCTCAAGCGCGAAGAGGTGTTTGACGCCTGGTTCCGCAAGTTTGAAGTAGTCGTTTTGACGAGGTTGCATGGTCTCTTTCCTTCTCGTTGATCAGTATCGACTGTGAGATGCATCGAATGTGCAGTTGCGAGCTCGCACGTGACGAACTTGGGAAGCAGGCCGTCGTCCCATGGGGGTGATCCGCTTCGCGATATTCGCCGCGATCACTCCACTGGAATAACAGCGGGCGTGTCCTTCTTCTTGAGCAGGACTACGATGAACTTGGCCGGGCTCGTCTTGCTCGCGTTCCGGCTGACCAGGTGAATATCGGAGGGGCCCTCGTAGTAGGTTTCTCCAGGAGCAACGGTGACTTCTTCGCCGCCCTTAACCTGCATGACGATCGAGCCCTCCAGCACGTACACGAATGCGTGGGCTTCGTGTCGGTGGACGGGTGAGGAGCCGCCTGGCTGATACTCTACGGACAGCATCAGTCCCTCTTTTCCCGGATAGTCTTGCAAATCCTTGGACATCAATGGCGTGACCTTTGCGCCGTCTTCAGCCGCGACTGGCAAGATCCCGAAGCCGATAATGGCCGAAACGAGCATGGTGCGTAGGATGGACTTCATTTTGGTCTCCTTGGTGGTTCTGGCGACCGCGGCACAAAAAAAGAGATCGCCTGGGAAAGGCCGCAAGAGATCGGGACGGTATTGCGCTGCAATGCGTAATCAGATCACGCGCAACGGGCGATCGCCCCAGGGCGCTGTTCTCACGATGTTTGCTCTCGACGAAGGGGTAGGTGGTCCTAGACCTTCCGCCAGTTTGCCCTACGACGTCGACTCATAAACTTTGGCACCATATTCTTGTTGCGACGAGCTTTACGGCGGCGAGGTAGTTTTCCGGGCGCTTGTCATATCGGGTTGCGATGCCTCGGAACTGCTTGATCCTGTTGAAGAACCGTTCCACGAGATTGCGTTGCCGATAGACCCAGCGCGAAAACACGAAAGAGCCCTTGCGATTACTCTTCGGCGGGATGTTGGCCCAGGCCTTTCGCTCGGCGGCCTTGGCCCGAATCGCATTCGTGTCATAACCCTTGTCGGCCAGCAGGATGTCCCCCTCGCCAAGCTCATCCGTCAGCGCGTCGGCTTCGGCACAATCGGCGATCTGTCCACCAGTCAGACGCAGATTGACGGGGCGACCTTCGGCATCGACGAGCGCGTGGATTTTGCTCGTAAGCCCGCCGCGGGAACGTCCCATGCCACCATCGTCTCCATCCCCTTTTTTCCCGTGGCCGCGTGCTGGTGAACGCGGACACAGGTCGAGTCGATCATGACGATGTCGCCATCGTAGGCCTTGGACACCGCTTCAAGAAGCCGATCCCATACCCCGGCTTTGCGCCAGCGGACGAAGCGGTTGTAACAGGTCGTCGGCGGGCCATAGCGTTCCGGAACTTCCGCCCAAGGCGAGCCCGTTCGAAACCGCCAGAGGATGCCATTCAATACCCGCCGATCATCAACGCGGGCAACACCGCGTGGCTTGTTGGGCAACAACGGCGATATGATCGACCATTCGTGGTCAGTCAGTTCGTAGCGACGACGCGTCATCAAATGCTTCCCTATTTCGAAGCCTTGAATCACGGCGGCCGATAAATGCCAAGAAATTTTATGAGTTTACGCTGTAGCAATCCAACTAGCCGATACGAACCGTACGCAGTTCGGTAGCGAAGGCCACCAATGCTGCCTATGCATATGAACTTGAAGATCAATTTCTTCCGCATTCCTGGGATCTTGTGGCAAATGTCTTGAGACGTTGACCGCGTTTAATTGCGGCCCTGCGCATCGGCCGTCGACGGGCGAGGGAATGCGCTAAAAGCGGACGATTTCGATCGAAGCTGCGATGCCTTCGGCCAACAGATCATGTCGGCTGGCCAGATCCTGATCGTGGCGTTGGCCAGCCGGAGGCAATCTATCAGAGTCCTACCATCGGAGTTTGAGGAATTATGTAGCTAATGCCACCAACGATTGCTTCTTGCCATAAGCTGCCGTTCGCGGCCTCCGCCGCCTCAGATGGGGGAACCGCCGACGGCTGATGCTGACCCGGAGGAGTTCATGTTAAAAAGGGCATGATATCTACGCCGTCACCTGGAAACACGGTGATGTGCGGGTGGTCTTTGAACAGCCGTGCCGCAGCGTCGATGGTTTCCGCTTCGACGACAAGGTAACCGCAGAAGGGGTTCACGGCGTTGGCGACACCGTCCTTCGTTATACGCGTCGTCTTGCCGACCATGCCACCACGATCAAGGATGGATGCGGCGTTTCTGTTCTCCCACGCGGCCCACTGTTCTATGCCGACGGCGTCGATCGCGTCCTGCTCGGCTTTGGGCAGCCTCCGAAAGGAGGCGAGGTCTTCGGGCTTCATGGTGTAAACGGCAAGAAAACGGGGCATTGGCGCTCTCTCCACGTGCTCGACGGTTTGCCAGATTACACTCTACGCGTCGGAAATCACCCGTGCCGGCCCCATAAATCTTGCGAGGCATAGGACGACCGCTTGTGTGATGGGTTTCGGATGCTGGCGCTCCACGCGTTGGCCTGGCTCGGGCCGGCGTCCGAAAGCCTCCAGTGAAAGAACCCGCGGGATGGAAAGCGCGGTTGCCGGTCTATGGGGATTTGTCGTTTTCGTTGGGTGGTGTTCGGCCGAAGTGCGGCTGAGGGGTGGTAATGATCATGGTGAGGTCGGAGCGAACTTCGCCGGTGCCGCGCATGCTGCGGCCTGGTGGTTCCAGCGAGGTCGATTTGGTGTGTTTAGTTGCGACGTTCGACGCGGGCGGACGAAGTTATCCTTCCGGGGACGACGAGGTTCCTGGGCAGGAATGGTGCGTGACGGGCGGGTCGCGGTCATGGCGTTTGGGGCCTTGTTGTTGAGGCGGCGGATGGCGGTGCTTGGGCGTGGTTGTCGCGCTCGAAGGTCTCGATGATGATCATGCGCCCGCCGCAGCACGGACAGGGCGGCCGCCAGTCTGGTGGGGCAGCAGTATCGGCATCATCGGATCGGCCGATTTCAGGCTGGGGCGCGGCGAGAAGCACGCGGGCGCGGGCGACATTTGCCGCGCGGCCGGCGCTGGCAAGCAGTCCATAGTGTCGGATGCGATGGAAGCCCATGGGCAGCACGTGAAGCAGGAAGCGGCGAATGAATTCATCTGGATCGAGCGTCATGGCCCGATAACGCTCGTCACCGCTGCGACGGTAGTCCTTGTAGCGGAACGTCACACCAGAGCCATCGAGCGCGATCAGCCGGCTGTTGGAGATGGCGACGCGATGGGTGTAGCGCGACAGATACGCCAGAACGGCCTCGGGTCCGGCGAAGGGTGGCTTGGCGTAGACGAACCAGTTCTTTTTTCTGAGCGGCACCAGGAATTTAACAAAGGAGCTGCGCTCGCTTAAGCTCGCATGATCGCCGAAGAACTTCAGCTGGCCGGCGGCATGGGCCTCAGTGAGCTTCGCCAGGAAGAGGCGGCGGAACAGCCTTGAGAGCACGCGCACGGGCAGGAGGAAGCCGGGCCGGCAGGACACCCATCGCTCACCATCGAGCGCGATGCCGCCGCCGGGCACGATCATGTGGACATGCGGATGATGGGTCATCGCCGAGCCCCACGTATGCAGCACGGCGGTGATGCCGATGTGGGCGCCCAGGTGCTTGGGATCGGCCGCGATGGTGAGCATGGCCTGCGCGGCGGCATGGAACAGGAGACCATAAATGACCGCCTTGTTGTGAAAGGCGATGTCGGCGATCTCGACCGGCAGTGTGAAGACGACATGGAAGTAGCCGACGGGCAGCAGATCGGCCTGGCGCGCGGCGAGCCATTCCCTTGCCGCCGCATCCTGGCACTTGGGGCAGTGCCGATTGCGGCAACTGTTGTAGGCGATGCGGCTATGGCCGCAGTCCTCGCATGCCTCGACGTGACCGCCGAGGGCTGCGGTGCGGCAGTTCTCGATCGCCGCCATCACCTTCAACTGGCCGAGGCTCAAGTGACCGGCATGGGCCGTGCGCCAGGCGGCGCCATGGCGGTGGAAGATATCGGCGACCTCTAGTAACGGGCGGCTCACCGCCACGCGTCACGCGTCCGGTCTGGTCTCGTTCTCTGTCAGAAGTCTGATCCGGTCGAGCGGGCTCATCACGGCGCGGATGGTCTTGGTGGCGACGCGGGCATAGAGCGCGGTCGTATCAAGTTTGGCATGGCCGAGCAGGACCTGGATGACGCGGATGTCGACGTCCTGCTCCAGCAGATGCGTGGCGAAGCTGTGGCGCAGCGTGTGCGGCGTCACCCGCTTCTTGATCTTGGCGGCTTGCGCGGCGGTATGGACGACGCGGTTCATCTGCCGCGTGGAGAGTGGCGTGATCGGGTTGCGGCCCGGAAACAGCCAGCCCTGCGGCAGCATTACGCCGCGGCGCTTGCCTTCGCGCCACCAAGCCCGCAGCAACTCGAGCAGTTGCGGCGACAGCATGGCGTGGCGATCCTTGCGCCCCTTGCCCTGTTCGACGCGGATCAGCATGCGTGTCGAGTCGATATCGGTCACCTTGAGCGCCACGATCTCCGACACCCGCAATCCGGCGCCATAGGCCGTGCCGAGGGCAGCCTTGTACTTCGGCCCCGGTGCGGCGTCGAGCAGCCGTACTACCTCCGCGACGCTCAGCACCAGCGGCAGCTTGCGCGGCTGATGGATCAGGGTCAGGCGGCGAGACAGATCGGGCCGGTCGATCGTCACGGTGAAGAAGAAGCGCAGCGCCGAGACCGAACTGTTGATGCTCGGCGGATGCATGCCCATCTGGGTTTGGTGCAACTGGAACCGGCGCAGATCTTCAGCCGTCGCCGTGTCCGGGGAACGGCCGATGAAGGTGGCAAGTGCCTTCACGCAACGGATATAGTCACGGCGCGTGTCCTCGGTGAAGCCGCGCATGGACATGTCTTCGATCATGCGCTCACGAAGCGCGCTGCCGGACGGATGTGAATGGGGGACGGTCATCGGATGCTCCTCTCAAGCTGAAGGTTGACCCCTTCATGCTCGGAGGTCTTCGTCCGCCCGTCACCTCTGATCGATCAAAGCCTCACCGATGCCTTCAACGAGGCACACGCCTCAGCCCGCGCCCCTCCCGCGCGAGCGGGTTCGTTCTATGGCGCAAAGCGGCCAACGGATGCGAGCCGCAGCCATAGGGGCTGCGCACAAACCCGTCACCAGCCAGAAGCCGACGCCGTCGCGCAAGAAGGTACCAATGAGCGTCGCTACCCGCAGGACGGCGAGGGCATTCTGACACAGCAGCGCGCAGGCGCGCGGGGTGGCCTCATCCGAGGCCATGGCCATCAGCTCCAGTCGTTTTTCGGCGTCGCCTTCGAGCGGTGCAGGTCATACCAGGCGACCAGCTCTGCCTGCGACATGATGCGCTCCTGTTTTGCGTGATTGAGACGTGTCACGTGGCGGAGTCTATGTTGACGGATGTTGGCGGTCGATCGGATCAAGGGAGAGGGAAGGCTACACCCGAGGATAGGACAGCCTGTACTTGAGTGGACCGAAGCGAGGATTTGTTGGTCACGAGGCCCTTCCTCGTCGAGCACGAACTGAAACGTCTGGGCGGCCATTATGAAAAAGCTGGCGAATGGGCCGATTTTACCGTCATGGACGATCGGCTGGTTATCGGCCAGAACCCGGCTTCGTCCGGCTGTGCTACCATGACGCTGCTGACGTTTCTGCAGGCCTAGTTGCGGTCCGGCGCGCGCCACCGGGGCCGCGCCGGCGCCCACGTGCCAAGCCTGTCCGCCGGCCAATCGGATCATAACGCTGGTCGAGATCGTCGAAGACGGCCCCGTGAAGCAGTCAGACGACAGGATGTCGTCTGCTGTGTCGCGCTTGCGCTGAAAGAGTTCAAGCGAGCCGACCGCCATCCTTCGTGCCGGCGCGCTGAACGCTCCTCGTATTCGAGCCGGGCGCTGGGCGCGCGTCCTAAATTGACGGATATACGACATTTGAGACGGGCAGGCTTCGTCTTAACATCAGGGCTGGAAATTCAACCTGATGGAGATTGTCATGACTGGGAATTCGAAGGATACCGCACTGATTACCGGCGCTTCTTCTGGTATCGGCGCGATTTACGCCGATCGGCTGGCGCGCCGGGGCTATGACCTGATCCTCGTGGCCCGCAACAAGGCGCGTCTCAATGCGCTCGCCAAGCGGCTCACCGACGAGACAGGTCGCGCTGTCGAAGTGATCGGAGCGGACCTCGGCAACAAGGACGATCTCGGTCGCGTAGAGCAAGTGCTACATACCGATGCCAGCATAACCACGCTGGTCAACAATGCCGGCGTCGGTGCGACCGCCCCGCTGTTGGCGTCCGATATCGACAAGATGGAAGAGCTAATCACGCTGAACGTCAATGCGCTGACGCGGTTGACCTATGCTGCGGTGCCCGGCTTCGTGAAGCGTGGCACCGGCGCGATCATCAACATCGCCTCGATCGTCGGTATCGCACCGGAGCTGCTGAATGGTGTGTATGGCGGGAGCAAAGCCTTCGTGCTGGCCTTCACCCTGTCGCTCCAGAAGGAGCTTGCCGACAACAATATCCGCGTCCAGGCCGTTCTTCCGGGTGCCACGGCGACCGATTTCTGGGGCATCGCCGGGACGCCCCTGGAACATGTGCCGACCGAGATCGTCATGTCCGCCGAGGATATGGTGGATGCCTCGCTTGCAGGCTTTGACCTCGGCGAGTTGGTCACCATTCCGGCGCTTCCGGACGCACGCGACTGGGAGGCTTACGAAGCGGCGCGGCAAAAGCTCATGCCGAACCTTTCGCTCAGCGCGCCTGCTGTTCGATATCGAGCCGCAGGGTAATTCCGGTCTTCAGCGACCCACTGAAATGCACGCCTATGTCGGCGGCGTCTCGCCGATCCTCGAAACAAGAGAATGATCATGTCGAGATCCTATTCGATAATTGGCAAGCGCAATCGCCTTGCCGCCTATGCACTCGCTGGAACGATCGCAATTTTTCTTCCCGCGGTCGTGGCTCACGCCGAAACGAGTTCTTCTGCGCGCAGCGGCATCCAGGTTGCGCAGGCTTCCGTAAACGGTGCGTCCGATGCCCAGCCGGCTGTCGACGAAACCATTCGTCCATTCCAGTTCCGTGCAGCCGACGAGGCCCTTGCCGATCTCAAGCGGCGCATCGTCGCAACCAAGTGGCCCGATCAGGAGCTGGTCACGGACGATACTCAGGGCGTGCGACTGGCCACGATGCGGAAGCTTGCCGACTATTGGGCCAACCAGCACGACTGGCGAAAGGTGGAGGCGAGGTTGAACGCCTTGCCTCAGTTCGTGACGAGCATCGACGGCGTCGATATCCACTTCATTCAGGTGAAGTCGAAGCACCCGAACGCGCTGCCGGTTATCATTACACATGGTTGGCCCGGCTCGATCATCGAGCAGCTGAAGATCATCGATCCGTTGACCAATCCGACAGCGCACGGCGGTACCGCAGCCGATGCGTTTGATGTCATAATTCCATCAATCCCCGGGTACGGCTTTTCCGGCAAGCCCACCGAGCTCGGCTGGGATCCGCAGCGTATCGCACGGGCCTGGGCCGTTCTGATGGACCGCCTGGGTTACAAGAAATATGTCGCGCAGGGCGGCGACTGGGGTGACGCAGTTAACGAGCAGATGGCGCTACAGAAGCCTGAAGGGCTGCTTGGCATCCACACCAACATGCCCGGCACGCTTCCCGATAACATTTCCGCGGCGCTGGCCGGCGGTCCGCAGCCGACGGGCCTGACGGCCGACGAGGAGTACGCGTGGAAGCAGCTCGATTTCTTCTACAAGCATCGTGTCGGCTACGCGTTGGAAATGGGAGCCCGGCCACAGACACTCTACGGCCTGGACGATTCACCCATCGCCCTTACCGCATGGATGATTGATCATGATCCGGAGAGCCAGAAGCTGATCGGCCGCGTCTTTGACGGGGCTAGTGAAGGGCTGACGCGCGATGACATCCTCGACAACATCACGCTCTACTGGCTGACGAACACGGGGCTGTCTTCGGGCCGTCTCTTCTGGGAAAGCAAGCTCGCTTTCTTCGCGCCCAAGGGCGTGACCATCCCGGTCGCGGTGAGTGCTTTTCCTGACGAAATCTACACCGCCCCCCGCAGTTGGACTGAGAAAGCCTTTCCGAAGCTGATCCACTACAATCGTCTGCCTAAGGGCGGGCACTTTGCGGCCTGGGAACAGCCGGAAGTCTTCACTGAAGAGTTGCGAGTCTCCTTCAGGTCGCTGCGTTAGTCGATTTGAGAAAGAAGGGGCGCCATTGGCGCGCCGCCTTCCCAGCCACAAGGAAAAAGCCATGACCATTGCAACCAAAACCCTCAAACTGCAAACGGTCGACCTGAAACTTGAGGTCGTTGTTATCCCTGTTTCGGACGTTGACCGCGCAAAACGCTTTTATGACGGCCTGGGTTGGAGGCTCGACGCCGACTTCGCGGTCGGTGACACATTCCGGGTCGTACAGTTCACACCGCCGGGATCACCGAGCTCGATCCACTTCGGCACAGGGCTGACGTCGGCGGCACCCGGATCGGCACGCGGGCTGTATCTCGTCGTCTCGGATATCGAAGCTGCCCGCGCCGAACTCATCGGTCGCGGCGCCGACGTGAGCGAGATCATCCACCGCGCCGGTCCTGGGCAGCCGCCAATCAGCGGCAGGGATCCGGAACGGCGCAGCTACCGCTCCTCCGCCTCGTTCGCCGATCCGGACGGCAACGGCTGGCTGCTCCAGGAGGTCACCGAACGATTGCCTGGACGCGTCGACACGGACATCACGACATTCACCTCGTCGAGCGAACTCGCAGGCGCGCTACGGCGCGCGGCAGCCGCCCACGGCGAGCACGAAAAGCGAACCGGCGGCAAGCATGATGAGAACTGGCCGGACTGGTACGCCGACTACATCGTACAGGAGCAGGCCGGCAAGCCGCTACCGTTGTAACCCTCCGCGAGGCCGTATTCGGGTACGCAATCCACCGAAAACCGGATTGCGTACCCGTCTGCATCTTGTCGCAGGGCGTCTACGACTACGATGAGGCGGACGGCATCCGGTTCCCGACGAGGCGCCGTGCCTTCTTGCGGGGCACGGATGATAGCGTCGTCGAAGATCCGCTGCTGGCGTCCGTCAATGTATGCAACATCCACTTCGCGTGCGGACGAGGGCGCTTCTTGCGATGGCGCAAATGTGATATAAGCGGCGGTTTCAGACAAAAGGTGGTGTGCCATGCACAAGATCGGTTACGTCGTGTTTCCAGGATTCCAGCTCCTCGGTTTTGCAGCGGTCACTGCCTTCGAGATGGCCAACATTCAGCTTGGAGAGCCGGCTTACGAGATAACGTTGCTTTCCGAAGCCGGCGGAGAGATCAAGTCGTCGGCTGGGTTTGGTGTCATCACGAAAGCCTTCGACGATACGACCTACGACACCGTGATGTTTGGAGCCGGCACGACGATCGAGCCGATGACACCGGGCCTTATCGAGTTCGCGCGCCATTCCCTGCAAACTGCGCGTCGGCTGGCTGGCCCCTGTACCGCCGCCTTCATTCTTGCAGAATCCGGGCTGCTGAATGGGCGCCGTGCGACGACGCATTGGCTTTTTGCGCGCCAGCTCCGGGAGCGGTTCCCGGCCGTCAAGGTCGAGGAGGATCGCATCTTCATCGTCGATGGCTCCGTATGGACGTCGGCGGGAATGACGGCAAGCATCGACCTGGCTCTCGCCATGGTCGAGAAGGACCATGGTCAGGACGTTGCTCGCTCGGTCGCACGCAAGCTCGTGGTCTACCACCGCAGGGCCGGCGGCCAATCGCAGTTCTCGGCGTTGCTCGAACTGGACCCGAAGTCGGACCGGATCCAGAAATCGGTCAACTATGCCAAGGCCAATCTGCGCAGCGTTCTGTCGGTGGACGAACTGGCGGATGCGGCGGGCTTGAGCGCGCGCCAGTTCAGCCGCGCCTTCCGGTCAGAGACGGGGCAGTCGCCGGCCAAGGCGGTGGAGAACCTGCGCGTCGAGGCGGCGCGGCTGCTGATGGAACAAGGCCGCCACTCCATGGATGTGATCGCGGAGGAAACCGGCTTCGCCGATAGCGATCGCATGCGCCGGGCTTTTCTGCGGGCACTCGGACAGCCGCCCCAGACTATCCGGCGCAACGCCCGCGACAGTGAACTGGCACCCTGAATCGGGAGAACGAGGGTGTCGCGGCACAGAAGAACTGTGCACTGCTGGAGATGGTGATCGAGTTGTCGTGTGATTCCCTAATCTTGGGGTTCATGGACTCTGCTGGCAGGCATAGCGAGGTCGGCGGTTCGAAACCCTTCAAGGCAAGGGTTCACAGCTGGCTTTCCGAAGGGCGGCCGGCCCATCGGCCCGCCCCTTTTCGTCTGGAATGGGTGGGTGCGCCAAGAGCGGACAGGTGCTGAATCTGAGCTAGCATCCCTGTATTGCGAGCTCGCTGAACGGGCGTAGTATGATCGTGCACTGGGCTTCCGATCGCGATGAAACCGCAATGCGCGCTTCTTGTCTGCTTTGGCCTTCTGGGGGGCAGCACGCCCGCTCAGCTTTCTCAATTTGACGTTGATCTTGAGTTGGTTCTTGCCGTCGATGTCTCCTACTCAATGGAGATCGACGAACAGCGTGCGCAACGTCAAGGCTATGTGAATGCATTTCTCCAGCCCGAACTCGTCAATGCAATAGAGGACGGGCCTATCGGCAAAATCGCCGTGACATACGTTGAGTGGGGTGGCTCTGCTGTCCAGATCATGCCTTGGACGCTGATCGATGGCCCCAGCACTGCGGGCCAATTCGCCGATGCTCTGCGCCAGCAACCGATGAGGAGGATATCGTTCACCTCGATTTCCAACACGCTGGCGTTTTCACGAAACCTCTTCTTAGCTAGCCCGTTCCAGGGAATGCGACGCGTGGTCGACATATCGGGAGATGGGCCGAACAACTCCGGTGTGCCGGTACCCGTTGCCCGTAATTCGACTGTCGCCCAAGGCATCGTGATCGATGGACTGCCCATCATGTTGACGCGTCAGGATTCCGCATCGATTCCGGACCTCGACGCTTATTATGAGAATTGTGTCATCGGTGGAGATGGGGCCTTTCTGTTGAAAGTCTCAGATCCTGGCGATTTTGCGGAGGCTATTCTGAGCAAGCTCATTGTCGAGATACTTGGACCGAACGTGAGCGACCTGAAGCGGTTCGAGCCACTGTTGCAACGCGTCGACGACCGAGCAGACTACAATTGCTTTGTGGGCGAAGAAATGCAGGAGCGTCGCATTGGGCAATAGTTCAATGCGCTTTGCGTTCACGCTGAACCGCGACCTGCGGGCTTTGAGAGGCTGACCGGTGCGCCTGATCTGCGCGCGCGTTTCTGGCGGAAGACTTCGGCGGGTGGTTTGTAGCCGAGGCATTTGCGCGGTGTTGCGTTCAGATGATTGCAGATTTCGGTTAGATCGCAGTCGCTGAGCGACAGGGGATCGACCTCTCTCGAAAGCCATTTCCTGGCCCGTCTGTTGGTGTTTTCGACGGTTCCTTTCTGCCACGGGGATTGTGGATCGCAGAACCATGTTTGCGCTCCGATGGTGGCTTGCAGGCAGGGCCGCGGGCGGCAACAATGTCGTGATCGGCGAACCATGGCATCCCGGCTCCTCGCGGTCATCCACGACCTCGACACGGCGTATGGACCGGCGGCGTCATCCCATCGATGGACGCCTGACCACGGTGGCCAACGAAGCCGCGGCTGCAGGCGAATGCGGGCCTCCGGAAAGCTGAGGCCTAGCGTGCCGTCAGCCGAGACCGAAGACGACATCGCTTTCCATGAGAGCCGAGAGCGAAACATGCTCAATCAGAATGCCTTCGACATCGGAGCCGTTGAAGGCGATGAACAAGCCGTCGGTCGTATCGCTGGCGGCGGCAAGAAAATCGGCATAGCTGTGAATGCCTGTGGCGTCCTGGGCCTCTTCGGAAAAGGCGATCCGATCGCCCTGCCTGCCAACGAAATCGAGAATGTGATCGAGGCCCGCCTGGCCGGAGGTTTCCGACGACCACAGAAACGTGTCGGCGCCGCTGTCGCCCTTCAACAGGTCGGCGCCATTGCCGCCACTCAACAGGTCGTCCTGCGAGCCGCCGTCGAGAAAATCCGCACCTTCGCCGCCGAAAAGCTGGTCGTTTTCCGAGGCGCCCCTCAGCGTGTCGTCCCCACCACGCCCATCGAGGATATCGTTGCCGCTCGACGAATAGAGGGTGTCATTGTCGTCGGCGCCGCGCAGCACGTCGTCGTAGCGCCCGGATGAGACGTTGAAGTACTCCACATTGGTGAAGGCCAAGCCGGTGTGTGTTGCGCCGCGTGTCGCGTCGAAGTCGGTTACCTGCGGCAAGCCGCCATAGTTGAGGTTCAATAGATCCCGGCCTTCGCCGCCATCGACCTCTCCGAGGTAACGGGCATTGATCGTGTCGTTGCCCGCGCCGCCGCGCAGGATCGACGCGACGCCAAGGGTGCCGCTGCCGGGAAAGGTGTCCTGCAGCCAGTCATCGCCGGCGCCGCCATCGAGCATGTCGCTGCCGCCGTCATTGGCAAGCGTATCCCTGCCGTCGCCGCCAAAAGCCACGTCATCGCCAGCGCCTGTCTCTATCATGTCGTCTCCGGCGCCGGCATCGATGTAGTCGTTGCCCTCCTCGCCATCGAACCGGTCACGCCTGGCACCGCCTTCGAGATGATCGTTTCCCGCGCCGGCATCGACCACGAGATAGGTAAGATCACCCGCGATGACCCGATCGTTGCCGCTGCCAAGCGCGAGGCTTGCCTCCTCTATGCCGCGCAACACTGTGCCGGTCGAGGCCTCACCGGCAGCGAAATCGACAGTGAGGTCGCTCGTGCTCTGCGTCTCCTTGATATAGAGCCAGTCCTGGCCGGCGCCGCCATCGATCTCGGCGGAGTAGAGTGTCGAGACGATCTGGTCGCGGCCGTCGCCGCCAAAAAGACGGTTGGCACCGAGCCCGTCGGTGATCATGTCATCGCCCGCGCCGGCGTCGACGAAATCGTTGCCGCCTGCCGTCTCGATAACGTCGCCAAGTGCGCTACCCGTAATATGATCGCTTCCGCGTCCCGTCGTCAGCACAATCCACTCGACATCCTGGTACTGGATGAAGAGATGCCGCTCCTCCTGCGTCCCGTATCCGATGATGCCGTGACCATTCTCCAGGTTGAACACGACCGGAGCGGCCGATGCCGAGAGGTCGACGGCCAGCGTATCGTCTCCGGCACCGCCGAAAACGGCGCTGCCCGTCCCGACAAGCACGAAGCGGTCATTTCCATCACCGCCGTCGAGACGGTCGTGACCACCCGTATTGGTGATGATGTCCTGTCCCGCGCCCGCATTGACGACGTCGTTGCCGGCACCGGTCGAAATCCGATCGCCCCCGGCAGTTCCGGTGATCCGGTCGTCACCACTGCCGGCGAGCAGGCGCAGCCACTCGATATCGTGGAAGAAGATGTGCCGGTTTGTGGCGCTCGGGTCGCCAGCATAGCCATGGCCGCTGGCACCGTTGAAGACCATCCGGTCTGCGCTTTGCGAGAAGTCGACGACAAGGCCGTCGTAACCGCTGCCTCCGGTAACTGCGCCGCCGGTCCCGGTGAGAACGATCTGGTCATCACCGGCACCGCCGTCGAGGCGATCGTAGCCGTTCGAACTTGTCAGGGTGTCGCTTTCAGCCCCACCATCGACAAAATCGTCGCCGCCGCCCCCATCGATCGTATCGCTGCCGGGCAGGCCCCAGATGTAGTCGGTTACCTCCGAGCCTTTCAAAGCATCGTTTGAGTACGAGCCTACGATCTTTGCCATCTCGCCATCCCTTTCGATAGACTTATGCCAATACTTGCGATCACTCGAATAAGATCACCAAGCATCAAATCTATTTAACTAATTGCGTAAATCAACTCCGAATTAATCTTCCAAATGGAGGCAATTTAATTTGAAATCTATATTAGATATCGAAAGGGAACTGCGGAGAATTGCTTTGAAGTAAAGCCAAGATCTGCGGAAAGACGAAGCCATAGGTCAGGACGTGCTGTGACATGCTCGAGGACGAGAAGAGGTCCGTCATGTTTCTCCAGAGCCCCAGAGAGGATGTGGACAAGGGGTGCAATCTGCGGCCTCGGCGGCGCGGCGCGGCGTGTTGAGTTGGATCGCCCCTACCGCTTCTGACTTCTCGATCAATTCGATGGTTGAGGACCGAACGCCGATGCGTGCACCGACGAGAAGCCTGGTCCGTACGTGACCCTATGTCGTGCCGTTGGCCAGAAGCGAGATCTGCATCGAGGATCTGAAGGGCGAGAAGATCATCTCGTTCTCGCGTCAGAACCTGTCGTTCACCGAGCGCTGCTTTGCTGAAAAGTTCGAGGCGCACGATCTTGCAAAGAGCGTCGCCTATACCTGCGACGACACCTTCTCGGTGGTGTCACTGGTCTCGGCCGGTCTTGGCATCGGCTTTGCGCCGGAATGGACGCTGGATCTTCCCAACCGCAATTTCGAGCTCAGGAAGGTGAGGGGTATCGACTTCCGGATCGGTCTTGGGGTCGCCTGGAGTAAGGACGATCCAACCGCGGCCCGGGACGACATCATCGAAATTGCTCGGTCGCGGGTCAGAGCGGGGAAGTCAGGGGCGAGGTCTCGAAAACCTCGTGGTCTGCGATCCCTCAATCAAACGGAGCGGCTTGCCGGGCCTAGGCCTCCCGGATCCCGGCCGTTGGCCGTCGCGATGCTGATCCTCCGAGACGAGGCTTTTAACCGGTCAAGCCGCGCGCGAACGGGCTCTGGCAGCGCTGTTGCCGTCGCCTGGTACGCTCATTATTCTCCCAAGCTGCCGGCGGGGTCCGCGTTCGACCTCACTCAAAAGCTACAGTTCACGACTATCTGACGTTACTGCAGCTGCGATGTTCGAATCTGTCCTCCTGCACCATGACGAAATCGAATGCGGCCTGCCACGAGGTCGCGCCGTCGATGCGCTCGAAATCAGCGATCAGGGAGGATTTGACACCGAAAACGGCGTCGGAAGTGAGGAAGGGGTCGCCGCCGGTGAAGATGTGGGTGACAATCTTCTGGTGGCCCGGAGCAGTTACAAGGAAATGCATGTGGGCCGGGCGACAGGGGTGGCGATGGAGCGCCTCCAACAGGTCCCCAGCAGGCCCGTCGTCGGGAATGGAATAACTGACAGGCTTGATACCGACGAAGCTGTAGGCGCCGTCGGCGCCCGTGACGAAGCGTCCGCGGTTGTTCCATTTCGGCTGCAGGTCCGGCTGCTGAACGTCGTAGAAGCCATCGGCATTGTCTGACCAGACGTCGATCGTTGCCCCTTCTATTGCGTTGCCGTCGAGATCAATCACCCGGCCGTGGAACAGGCAGCTTTCGCCCTTACCGTCCAGACTGATGCTTTCCCCCATCGCCCGGATCGGCGCGTTGGCGACGTGGAACGGGCCGAAGACGGTGTTCTCCGTCGCGCCTTCGGGACGACGGTTGCCGATGGCGTCGACCAGCATGGAAAGCCCAAGGACGTCGCTGAGCAGGATAAACTCCTGCCGTGTGTCGGTACAGGTCTGGCCGGCGCGGGTGAGGAAATCAACGGCCAACTCCCATTCCCGCTGGGTCAACTCCACGTCCTTGATAAAATCATGCAGATGTCGAACGAGGCTCGCCATGACCTGACGCATGCGCGGTGCCACGTCTACGCCAATCCTGCCGTTCACAGTCTCGGCGGAGTGTTCCTCAGTGAAATAACGGCGCATCAATCGCTCCCTGTCAGGCGGATCGGTCGAGCCGTGCGGCGAACCAGTCGCCGACGAGTGCCGTCCGCTCGAAGCTGTGGTTGTATATCGTGTGCTCACCGTCCGGCCAGACGCGGAGGGCGGCCTCGCCCGTCGCGGCATCGAGGAAGGGTTGCTGGTCCTCCAGTGCCACCAGCGGATCGGCGCCTCCGTGCAGGACGAGAAGCGGGCAGGCGATTCTGTCCCGCGCCGGATCGAAACGCAGCTTTTCCATGACAGCCTCAATCATCGCTCGATCCTCGGTGCCGATCATTGCCGCGCTCTGCTCGAAGGCCGTGCGGAAGGGCAGGATGGCGGGGTGGGCGAAGGAGCCGTTGACGCAACAGGCGCGGATGCGGCTGTCGCTGCCCGCAGTGCGTGCCGCCCACAGGCCGCCGTAGCTGTTGCCCCAGATGCCCGGCGCGCCGAGGCTCGGATCGTCCAGGATTACATCGACCCAGCGGCTATAGGCGGCCTCGACCCCCGCCTGAAGATAAAGGCCTTGCTCGATGCGGGTCTCGCCCTGGCCGGGGCCTTCGGCGAGAAGGGTGGCAAGCCCGCGGCGCGCCAGCTCCCGGGCGATTGGCAGATAGGCGATGCCCCAGCCGCTCTGGCCGCCGAACAGGATGACGGTGCCGTTTGCACTTCCGCTTGCGGGGCGCACCAGCCAGCCGATCAGGCTTTTTCCCGAGTATCCGGTCTCGACCCGCTCGAAGGGCAGGCCGAAGACAGGGGTGAGCTTCCGACAGGCGGCGACCAGCCTGCGATACAGCGCGACCTTGCGGGGTTCGTCGAAATTGAAGGCCATCTGGGCGTAGACCAGCGCGGCGATGCCGCGCTGCCGTGCCTCGCCGGCGGTGACGATGTTTCCTTCAGCCTCGGCCCGGTCGGCCTGTTGCAGGCGCTCGGTGGCGATGGTTTCTGCCACCGCATCCCAGGGCTCGCCCTCCGAGATGCGGGCATGAAGCCGGCGCGCATCCCCCGGGTCCATGCCGCAGTCGAGAAGCCGCGTCAGTGGCATGGCCCGCTGATGGGCAAGGTTCGCCTTGATGACCGAGTCCTCGGTCATGCCCGTGCCTCCATGGTGGTCTCAAAGGTGGGTACAGGCTGATGCAGCCAGTGCAGCCTGTCGCGAAGGCCGCGCAGCAGGGTGGGGAGATCGGAGAGATCCCGGACTGCACCATACATCAGGAAATCGGGACGGCGCAGATAGGCGGCGAAACCATTTCTCTCCAGAAACGCCAGTTGCACGCCGTCAAGATCTGCGACTTGATCGGGCTCAGCATCGGTGTCGCCGACGACGATCCAGCGACCGCCGATGGCGTCGAAGAAAGCGTGGGTCGCGGGATCCAGATGGAGGCTCGGGTCGGTCCGGCTGACGATCAGGAAGCCGCGCCCCACCACGTCGTCCATCAAGCCTTCGCGGCCGCCGGCGCGCACGAGACCCTGTGGCGTTGGTGCACCGGTGGGGGTGAGGAGGTTACCATCGGGCTCCACATGCACCACGCCGGTCTCGATCTTGGGGAAGGGCGGGGGCGGCGGCATGTTTCCGGACAGGAAGAGTGCATTGCGTTCAGCCACCTTCGCCGGGTCGTCCTCGTTGGCGACCTTGCCGAGCATGGTCGAGGTCTTGGTGATCTGCGTGACATGCGGGCGCCGCTCCGCTTCATAGGTATCGAGAAGCTCCGGCTCGGCCTTGCCCCGCAACACGAGGTCCAGCTTCCATGCAAGATTGGCGCTGTCGCGAATGGCCGAACAGGCGCCCTGGCCCATATAGGGCATCATCGTGTGGGCGGCATCGCCCACCAGCATGACCCGGCCTTCCTTCCAGCTTTTTGTGATCGCGGGGTCAAATGTATAGACAACGTTGCGGATCGGCCGGATTTCGTCGAGCCCGATGCCATGCTGCTCGCTGAGCCAGGCAAGGCCATTCTTGATGTCTTCCCAGTAGCTGGTTTCCTCGCCCGGCAGCACGCGCATCTCGAAACGCACGCGGGATTTGCCGATCGGCATGTACATGTGCGCCCGTGCCGGGTCGCAATAGATCGAGGTAATGGCAAAGCGGTCGCCGAGATCCTTGACGTATTCGGAATCAAGATTGAGCCAACGTTCATGATGGCCGTACTGGTGACGCGCGATGCCGAGTGCGCGGCGCGTGAAACTGTTGGCGCCATCCGCGCCGATCACATAGTCCACCTCGATCCTGCGGACTGGATCGCCCCCGTCAGAAACCGCCTTCCACGAACCGTCCCAGGGTTGGGCTTCCAGAACGACCTTATCCGCACTCTGCTCGAGCTTGGAGACTTCCCAGCCGCGTAGGAACTCGACGTTCGGCAGAGGCTGTGCGCGGGAATAGATCGCGTCCTCGATTTCCGGCTGGAAGATCGAAATATGGGCGGGAAAACCGCATTGCTGCCCCTTCCAGTCCAGATCGATCAGAATGTTTCCCTGATCGTCGAGGTAGTGGTAGGTGTCGATCGCCTGCGCGTCGCGAAGGGCATGACCGATATCCCCGGCCGAGGCGACCAGGCGTGCCGTCTCGCCGTCGATATGGCTGAGGCGGGGCAGGCCGTAGGGTTCGGGCCAGCGCTCGATAACGATGACATTATGGCCGGCTTGTCCGAGGAGCGAGGCGGCAGTCAGGCCCGCAGGCCCGCAACCGATAACGGCCACTTGCCGGTGCACCACAGGCGGCGATGCCTTGGATTGATTCATGTTATCCTCCCGTTTTGCAGATATGTCTCGGCGCGCGCGTTCAGGGCGCGTCGCCTCGCCATGCCGCGGCGAGCAGCGCGTGAATATCGGCCCGTGTCACTTCCCGCGGGTTCCAATAGGGGTTCGCTGTGGCGATCTCCGCGGCGCGGCCGATATCTTCCTCCCGAAAACCGATCTCCCTGAGGGCTGTCGGGGCGCCGATCTTGACCGCAAAACCGTGTATTGCCGCACCGGGGGAGGTTTCCCCGAAAATCGCACTGAGCGGCCGAAGTTCGTCGGCAGCGGCGGCCGCGTTGAAGGCGATTGCGTGGGGCAGAACGATCGCATGGGTCTCCGCATGCGGCAGGTCGAAGGCCCCCCCTAACACATGGCAGAGCTTGTGATGCAACGACATGCCGACTGTGCCAAGCACAGTGCCGCACAGCCAGGCGCCGTAGAGTGCATCGCTTCTGGCCGACAGATCCCGCGGCGCCATAGCGATGCGCGGTAGGGCCTCAGCGAGGGCTCTCAGGCCTTCCGTCGCCATTAGCGAGGAAATCGGGTTACGATCGCGAGCGTAGAGTGCCTCGGCGGCGTGGGCCATGGCGTTTAGGCCGCTGGTCATCGTCATTGGGACCGGCAGGCTGAGCGTGAGTTCCGGATCATAGATCACCAGTTCCGGCAGAATCGACGCTGCACGTACCGTCTCCTTGCGCCCCGCCTGAGTCTGCCCAAGGATGGGTGTGACCTCCGAGCCGGCATAGGTTGTGGGTATGACGATCTGAGGCGTATCGAGGCGATAGGCGATCGCTTTGCCGAGCCCGGTAGTCGAGCCGCCGCCGAAAGCGACGGTGCAGTCCGCGTCGTTGTCGCGCATGGCCTTGAGCGCCTGTTCGGTGATCTCGACGGGCGTGTGCATGGTCGCCTGCGTGAACAATCCAGCGGCGCGATCCGCCAAAAGGTTGACGATGGCACCGGCATCGTTGGCTTGCTGTGGTGTGGAGAGCACGAGGGCACGCTTGCAGCCCAAGGCTTCAACAGCTTCTGCCACCCCCGCGCGGGCGCCGGCGCCGAACCTAATTCTTGCCGGGGACCCCTGATAGTCGAATTCCCTCATCGGTTCCTCCCTGAACGGGGCCGCGAAATCGCTTGCGGCTCCATCTCGAGGAAAACAGTAGCGACGGACGAAGGTGAATTCGAATAATGATATCTCCAGATAACATACCATTATGTTATGTTGTGAGCGGAACACGGAACTTGGGAGAATCTCTTCTTGCAGATTGATCCGCGCCATCTGCTACAGCTCTGGGCGATCGTCGATGCCGGCGGCATGTCCGAGGCGGCGGAAATGCTGGGAATGACGCAGCCCGGCTTGTCACGCACAGTCGCCTTTCTGGAAAAGCGGCTGGGTGAGCCATTGTTTCTGCGCAACCGCCGCCCGATGGAGCCGACTCCCTTGTGTCGGGATCTTGCCGATCTCGGTGCAGCGGTACGGCGCGCAACGGCGCGAGCGAGCGACGTGGCCCAGTCATTCAGGCGTGGCGAGCGTGGCGATATCAGGATCGGCGGCACGCCGTTTTTCATGGACGCGCTGGTCTCGGCGATGGTCGGCCAATTCCAGCGGACAAGGCCGAACGTTAGAATCGAGCAGGTCTATGGTTACACGACGAGCCTTGCCGAAAAGATCAGAGCTGGGCAGCTGGACCTCGCGATCTGTCCGGTCGAGGTCTTCGATGCAGATAGCGATCTGACCTTCGACCCGATCCTGACAGGGCGCAATGTGGTTGCCTGTCGCTCGGGACATCCGCTTCTTGCATCGGACAGGCTCCTGCCTGCCGACCTGCTGCGGTATCCCTGGATCGAGCCACCTGCCGGAAGTCCGCTGAGCGCCGATCTCAGAACTGCGCTAGTCAATCTGGGCGCCGAGCATGTGCGCATCAATTTCTCCGGCGCCTCGCTCGCCGGCATTCTCGCCCATCTCGCCCATTCTGACAGCCTCGCCGTGCTGCCCTTCGGCGTGGTCTTCGCTCGGCGGGAAACCGACAACATCACCGCGTTACCCATCCTGCCGAGCGGCGTGCCGCGCGCGCTTGGCTTCGTGCAATCAAAACTGATGCCGCCTGGGCCAGCAGCGCTGCAACTCAAGATGCACGTGCTCTCGGCTTTTGCCGGGCTGAAGCCCGAGATGGAGGCCTATGCGCAACGGTGCGGCGTTTCTGGCTAGGATAGCCACTGGTTCCGGCGGTCTAATGCTACGACAGACATTCGTAACAGACGGGCCAAGGGGCAGTGGTTCAATTCTACCCAAGGCGACCTTTACGTCGGATTGAGATTAGGCGTTCCACAGGCTGCAAGCACACGTCTCAAAAGTCCTTTTGACCCCGTCGTGTACGAGGAAGCGCAACATGGCGGCGCGAGTTCTTAAATCCCTGATCCGTCGAGCTCTCGCTCGTCTTCGCCTTCCCAGGGTGAGGGCATTGAGGTGCGATTGAGATTGGCCGAGGGCATCGGCATCCAGCACTTCAATTCGGGCTCGGCGTATTCGATGATGCGGCCGGGCGAGGAATCAGAGGCGCGCCAGCCTTCTGCACCGAACTGATCGCCATTCGACCAATATGCGAGGTCAACTTCTGCCGCCCCCTGTTCGGACGGGCGGATCGTAACGAGGATCCGACTGCCGTTTTTCGGCGCGCTTGCCATGTGGCGCCAGGGATCTGGCTCGGCCATCATTTTCCTCCTGTCTTGCTGCAGGTTGCAAGTGTCGCCTCGCCATCGGAAACGGTCAACTCAAACTTTGCACAACCCATCGTCTATCGATTGACTACCCGATCAGGATGGACGCTCCGAATTGAGGTGTACCATCGCTCCTCGGCTGGCATTTCGTAGCGTGGGTCCGCCGATGGCGCCGGCTGGAGGAGTGTCTACGACATTTTGAAGCAGGACGGCTGCACCATCAGCATCGTCCAGAACCCGACGATCTCGCCTGCCGATGACGTTGCCGCCGCCCGCACAAAGGCTGATGGCAAAGCGCGCCGGCTCAAAGTTCACCAACGTCATGTCCTTCGCACACTGGCGGCTCCGGTATCCGAACAACAGACAAATTCCAGGGGCGCAGGCATAATGAACGAACGCCAAAAACGAACGCGCCCGCTTGAAGCAAGCAGGCGCGTGAAGAGAGGTCCACTGCGGATAGGCCGAGGGGCTGGAAAATCTCAGCTTCGCGGCTTCAAGTTCTCCGGGTCGTAGAGCGGCTTGTAACCAACGCCGGCGACTTCGACGGGATAGGTTTCGGCGAAGTATTCGACGTTTAGCGTGCGGCCGACCTGGCAGTGCGACCAGGGCAGATAGGCAAGCGCGATGTTCTTGCCGATCGTCGGCCCAAAGGCGATGGAGGTGGTATAGGAGCGGCGGCCGAGTTCGTCGACCAGCACCGCGCCGGTTTCCGGGTCCATGACCGGCAGGCTGCCGACCGGGTAGCGCTTCACGCCGTTTCTATCGGTATTCTCCGTGAGGATGAGCGTGCAGAGCATGGCCGGCTGGTGCTCACGTGCCTTGTATTCAAGATGTTTCGCCTTGCCGCGGAAGTCCACGTCCTTCACCTTCGGACGAGCCAGATCGGCCTCGATGAGGTTGTACTGTGTGAGAAGATCGGCATTCTGCAGGCGCAGGCTCTTTTCCAGACGGCGCGAGTTTGCATAGGTTTCGACGCCGAAGGCCATGACGCCGGTTGAGCGCAGTGCGTCCCAGACGGCGAGGCCGTCCTCATATTTCATGTGCAACTCCCAGCCCTGCTCGCCGACATAGGAGATGCGGAAGGCGGTGACCTTCCTGCCGGCGATTTCGATCGGTTTGATCGCAGCGAAAGCAAAGTTCTCGAGATCGAGGCCGGCCGGATCGGCAACCACCTTCTTCAGCGTTTCGCGGGCGTTGGGGCCCCAAATGCCGATGGTGATGAACTTCTCCGAAACGTCGGTGATGGTGACGTCAAGGCCGCGATCTTCGGCGACGCGGCGCATGTACTGGAAGTCGCGCGGGCCGGCATCGGCGCCGTTCACGAGACGGCAGCGATCGGCCATGCGGAAGACGGTGAAGTCGGCCCGTACCATTCCTTCGTCATCGAGGAAATGGGTGTAGATGCCCTTGCCGATATTGCCGTCGCCGCCGATCTTGGCGGCGCAAAGCCACTCCAGCAACTCGACGTGGTCAGGGCCTTCGATGTCAACCATATGAAAGTGCGAGAGGTTGACGATACCGCAATCCTCGCTCATCGCCAGATGTTCGGCGTTGGACACGCGCCAGAAATGGCGGCTGTCCCACTCGTTCTGGCGCACTGGAACGCGGTTGCCGTATTTTTCTAGGAGGTGCTCGTTGGCGGCGTAGCCATGGGCGCGCTCCCAGCCACCGAGTTCCATGAAGTAGCCGCCGAGCTCTTTCTCGCGCTCGTAGAAGGGCGAGCGCTTGACGTTGCGGCCGCTGGCATAGGGCTCGCGCGTGTGCACGGCCGGATAGTAGATCTTCTGCGCCGCCTCGAAGCAGCGGCCCTCGATGAACTTCTCCTCCAGCTGGTGCGGGTAGAAGCGAGAATAGTCGATCGAGGCGTGGTCGATCTCAGTGCGCCCGTCCGTCATCCAGTCGGCGATCAGCTTGCCGTAGCCGGGACCGTCCTTCACCCAGATGGCGACGCAGTACCAGAGGCCGCGCACCTTCTGGCTCTCGCCGCAGGAGGGGCCGCCGGCGGCCGAGACCTGCAGCAGGCCGTTGAAGGAATGGCCTTCATTGTAGCCGAGTTCGCCGAGGATCGGCGTCAGTTCCATGGCGCGCTCGAGCGGCTCGATGATCTGCTCCATATCGAGGTCGCGCTGCGAGGGCGACAGGCGTGCCTCGTGCTTTTCGAGAATGTTGCGCGGATGGCAGAGGCGCGGGTTGGTGGTCTCGTAATAGCCCCACTCGATCTGGCCACCTTCGGTGGTCTTCGGATCGCCGGTGTCGCGCATATAGGCGGAGTTGCCCTGGTCGCGCAGGAGCGGGAAGCCGATTTCCTTGCCGGTGCCTTCGAATTCGTTATACGGGCCGAAGAAGGTGAGCGGATGGTCGACCGGCATCACCGGCAGATCCTCGCCGACCATTTCGGCGATCAGGCGGCCCCAGATGCCGGCGCAGACGACGACATGGTCGGCCATGATCGTGCCGCGATGGGTGACGACGCCCTTGATGCGGCCGTTCTCGACGATGAGCGACCTTGCCGGCGTGTTGCCGAAGATCTGGAGCTTTCCGGATTTCTCGGCCGCATCGACCAGTTTGCCAGCAACTGTCTGCGAGCGCGGGATGACGAGGCCGGCATCCGGGTCGAACATGCCGCCCATGACCTGATCTTCCTCGATCAGCGGGAACATCTTCTTGATTTCCGCGGGCGAGACATAGTGGGCGCGGGTGCCGAAGGCCTTGGCGGAGGAAAGCTTGCGCTTGATCTCTTCCATCCAGACATCGTCGCCGGTACGCGCGACTTCCAGGCCGCCAATGCGGGCGTAGTGACCCATCTTCTCGAAGAAGTCGATCGAATACTGCGTCGTCCAAACCGAAAGATAATCGTGGCTGGTCGTGTAGCAGAAGTCGGACGCGTGCGCCGTCGAGCCGATATCGGTCGGGATGCCGGACTTGTCGATGCCAACGATGTCGTCCCAACCGCGCTCGATCAGGTGATGCGCGATCGAGGCACCAACGATGCCACCCAGCCCGATGATTACGACCTTCGCCTTTTGAGGAAACTCTGCCATTGATTGCGACCCTGATTGAAACTGAAGCCGGATTTTAGGATTTGCGGCGCTGCGATTAGAGCCTGTCTACGACATAATTATCGTGCTGCACGACCAGAGCCTGCACTCTGCAAACAGGATTTCTCCATCACGACAGAGCCGTCGACAAGGGTGCATCTCCTCGAACTCGGGTTTTTTCTTATCACCGCGACGACGCAGGGCCGCTGCAGAGTGGATCGCACGTGGCGCTGACAGCTTCATAAGTCACGAGCCCTTGACGTCGTTAGCTCTCGACGTCGTTCATTTTCTCCTGATGCGCGGAATGCGCGCCGAAAATTGCGTTACGGGGACTGTACTCTGCTGGGGGAAACGCCAAACTTTTCAGATAAATAAGCCGGCCGCGATAGATTGGTGTTGACAATACACAACAGTCTTTGGCAAATGTCATCGCCGACCTCATCAGGTCGGCCGTCGCGGCATCCGAACTCGAAAGAGGTCCGGGTGCGCGCTCACGGAGCGTGCCTAGGAGCACGCTGGGAGCCGTGACTGCGCTTGCCTGCGAACGACAATGACGGAGGGCGCGCTTTGGAATTTCGGGTTGATCGCCAGTTGGCATTTTTGGCCGTCGTCAACGTTGCTGTGCTGGTAGCGGGCGGCGTGTTGGTCGGTGCCAGTTTCCTCGACATCTACAACCTGCAATCCATGGCGGGCCAAGTCCCCGAGCTCGGGCTTCTCGCGCTCGGCGTGATGCTGGCGATGATCTCGGGCAATGGCGGCATCGATCTGTCGGGCATCGCCCTTGCCAACCTTTCGGGTGTCATCGCTTATCTCGTGCTGCGCGACACGGTTTCGCCCGATGACGCGCCGCTGCTGTTCAGCTGGAGCTTTGCCGGCATAGCACTGCTCGTCGGCCTAGTTGGCGGAATGCTGAATGGGTTTCTGATTTCGAGCGCCGGCTTGACGCCGATCATCGCCACGCTTGGCACGCAGCTGTTCTTTACCGGCCTTGCGATCGCTTTCACCAACGGTTCGGCGCTGGGCCTCGGCTTCATCGAGCCGCTCGACGCCTTCGGTAACACACCGGTTCTCGGCGTGCCGCTGTGCTTTGCGCTCTTCTTACTGATTGCTCTCATCCTCGGCGGCGTGCTGCGCTACAGCCCGTTCGGCCTCAGGCTCCTGCTGCTCGGCAACAATGCCAAGGCCGCGCGCTATGCCGGCATTGCGGAAAAGCGCATCCTGTTTTTGACCTATACCGCCTGCGGCGTGCTTGCGTCGGTCGCCGGCATCGTGATCGCCGCGCGCACCTCGAGCGTGAAGTGGGACTACGGCAATTCCTACGTGCTGATCGCCATTCTCATCGCCGTCATGGCGGGCGTTCGCCCTGAGGGCGGCTATGGCCGGGTGATCTGTGTCGTCCTGTCGGCGACGTCGCTGCAGATCCTGTCGAGCCTGTTCAACTTCATGGACATTTCCAACTTCTTCCGCGACCTCGCCTGGGGCGTGCTTCTGCTCGTCTTTCTCGCGACATCCGGCTTCGACGCCAAGGCCTGGTTCAAGGCATTGCGCGGCTGATCCAAGTTCCAGGGCCGGCGAGATGCCTTCGCACGCCGGTCGATCTGTCAAAATTCGAAGGTTCTTTGGGAGGAATGCATGCTTGCCATTCGTAAATTCGCTGCCTGCGCCGTCGCGCTTGGAGCACTGACTGCAACCACGGCTGCCATTGCCGAGGAAACCCCCAGCATCGTCACGGTGGTGAAAGTCACGGGCGAGAACTGGTTTACTCGCATGAACGAAGGCGTCGATGCCTATGGCAAGGAAAACCCCGGTGTAGCCACCAGCCAGGTCGGCCCGGGCAAGGCCGACGCAGCCCAGCAGGGCCGTCTGATCGAAGATCTGGTTGCCAAGAAGGTTGCCGCGATCGCCGTCGTGCCGATGGATGCTTCCGCCCTCGAAGGCGTGTTGAAGCGCGCCGCCCAGCGCGGCATCAAAGTCATCACCCATGAAGCCGATAATATGAAGAACACGCTCGTCGACATCGAAGCCTTCGACAACAAGGTCTTTGGCGCGCGCTTCAACGAGAAGATCGCCGAATGCATGGGCAAGTCCGGCAAGTGGACCTCCTTCGTCGGCTCGCTCGGCAGCCTGACCCATGTGCAGTGGGCCGACGGCGGTTCGGAAAACGCCCAGAAATACCCCGAGATGGAACTGGTCTCCGAGAAGAACGAATCCTTCAATGATGCCAACCGCGCCTATGAAAAGGCGCGCGAGATCCTGCGCAAGTACCCTGACATCAAGGGCTTCCAGGGCGGTTCGGCCATCGACGTCATCGGCATCGGCCGTGCCGTCGAGGAAGCCGGCCTGCAGGACAAGACCTGCGTATTCGGCATCGGCCTGCCCAAGGACACCGGCTCCTACCTCGAATCGGGCGCTGTCGACGGCATCAGCTTCTGGGATCCGAAGGATGCCGGCTACGTCATGAACAAGGTCGCCGACATGGTGCTGAAGGACGAGGAACTGAAGGACGGCATGGACCTCGGCGTTGCCGGCTACGAAAAGGTCACCGTCAAGAAGGGTGCCGGCGACGGCGTGATCGTGGTCGGCCAGGCATGGGTCGACGTCGACAAGTCGAACTACGCCAAGTACCCGTTCTGATTGGGTCGAGATGATGGCGATGCCGGGCCCGACAATGGGCCCGGCGTTGCGCGTCGAGTGCCGCTACAGCGTCGCGCGTCGAATGTGATGCGCCAGGGACACTGTAACGCTTTAGACCTGCTGCAATCGTCTCCTGGATCTATGGCGATCCAAGGAAACGTGCAGCAGGCCCGTTCTTTTTGGTCAGGACAGTGCCATGCAGCTCAAGCACGAAGCCGGCGCGCCGCATCCCGGCGGCGAAACCTCGAAAGCCGCAATTCCCTATCTGGAAATTCGCGATGTCCAGAAACGCTTCGGCGGCGTTCGCGCGCTGAAGGGGGTCAGCTTTTCGATCGAGCCCGGACAGATCTACCATCTCATGGGCGAGAATGGCTGCGGCAAGAGTACGCTCATCAAGATCATTTCCGGCGCGCAGCCGGCCGATGCCGGCGAACTGCTGATCGATGGCAAGCCCGTGGGCCATCTCACACCGGTTGCCGCGCTCGCGGCCGGGATCGAGACCGTCTATCAGGACTTTTCTCTGCTGCCCAACCTGTCCGTCGCCGAAAATGTCGGCCTGACGCAGCAACTGGTCGCAGCCTCCGGCAAGCTTGCCCGGCGGCTTGATCTCGGACGAATGCGCCAGACGGCGGAACGGGCGCTCGCGGCCGTGAACCTGCCGACGACCCGCGCCTTTCTTTCGACCCGCACGGACGAGCTGCCGATGGCCACGCGTCAGCTCATTGCCATTGCGCGCGCCATTGCTTCCGATGCGCGCCTCGTCATCATGGACGAGCCGACGACGGCACTGACGAAGCACGAAGTCGATAATCTCATCTGCATAGTCAACCGACTGCGCGCCAAGGGCGTCGCAGTGCTGTTCGTCACCCACAAGCTCGACGAGTGCAAGTCGATCGGCGGGCGCGCCGTCATCATGCGCGACGGCCAGAAGGTCGCCGAATGCGACATCGCCGATCACACCAAGGCCGAACTCGGCTTCTGGATGACGGGCAAGGTGCTGGACGAGGCGCGCTATCGTTCGGCGCCGAAGTTCGGCGAGGATCTGCTTGTCGTCGACGCGCTGTCGCTGAAGGATACCTTCGCCAATGTTTCCTTCTCCATGCGCCGCGGCGAGATCGTCGGTATCACCGGGCTTCTGGATTCCGGCCGCAACGAGCTGGCCCGGGCGATTGCCGGCGTCGCTCCAGCCGATACCGGACGCATCCGCCTCAATGGAAAGGATGTGACGCCCCGCAAGCCCGCCGATGCCATTGATGCCGGCATCGGCTACGTCCCCGAGGATCGCCTTTCGGAAGGTCTCTTTCTCGAGAAGCCGATCGAAGAGAACATTGTCGTGCCGGTGCTCGATCGCCTGCGCGGCGCCTTCGGCATCCTGGACGGCCGCCGCAGCCGCGCGCTGGCGAAGCGCTCGGTCGAAGACCTGCAGGTGGTCACGCCGGATGTCGCCAACCCGGTGCAGTCGCTGTCGGGCGGCAACCAGCAGCGCGTGCTTATCGGCCGCTGGCTGACCATCAATCCGAAGCTTCTGGTCCTGCACGGGCCGACCGTCGGCGTCGATGTCGGATCCAAGGACACGATCTACCGGATCATCCAGCGTCTCGCGGACGAAGGCATGGGCGTCATCATCATCAGCGACGACCTGCTCGAACTTCTGCAGAACTGCGACCGGATCATGGTGATGCGCAAAGGCGAAGTGGTGGAAACCTTCCAGGCCGAGGCGCTGGAGGAAGAGGCGCTTTACCGCGCCCTTGTAGAAGAGACGACCGTGAGGACCCCGCAATGACCGATACGACATTCAATGGGGCCACCCCAGCTGGCAACGACAAGGTTTCGCTTGGCTCCGCCTGGCGCTGGCTGCTGCGTCATCCGCCGGTCGTGACCTTTGCGCTGATCGTGCTCGTCTGCCTGGTGGTCGGCTCGATCAATACGGACTTCTGGCAGGTGTCGAACCTGTTCGACATCCTGCGCGCTTCCGTCGTGCGCGGGCTGTTCGCGCTCGGGGTCCTGGTGGTGCTGGCGTCCGGCGGCATCGACGTTTCCTTCACCGCCATTGCCGCCTTCGTCATGTATACGGTGACGATGCTGGTCACGAACCTGCTGCCGGGGTTGCCGATGCCGGTGATTTTGCTGGTCGCTGCCGCCGGCGGCGCCTGCTTCGGAGCGCTCAATGGCGTGCTCGTCCACGCGCTGCGCGCGCCGTCGCTGATTGTGACGATCGGAACGCAATACGTCATTCGCAGCTTCCTGCTGACCTTTGTCGGCACTGCCCTGTTCATGAACATTCCGGGCTCGATGGAGGCGTTCGGCAAACTCGCGCTTTTCACCCATCAAAGCGCCAACGGCTCCATCTCGGTGCTGCCGGCCTTCGTGCTTGTGCTCGCTGTTGCGGCCGCGGTGACCTGGTGGATCCTAGAGCGTACTTTGATGGGCCGGGCGGTTTATGCGGTCGGCGGCAATCCCGGCATCGCCGAACGCCTCGGCTTCAATCTGCGCACCGTGCATATCTTCGTCTTTGCCTATGCGGGCCTGCTGGCCGGTATTGCCGGGATCATGCATGTGGCGAGCAACCGGCTTGCCAATCCGTTCGACCTTGCCGGAACCGAGCTTGAGATCATCGCCGCGGTCGTTCTCGGCGGTGCGCGCATCACCGGCGGTTCGGGTAGCGTGATCGGCACGTTGCTCGGCGTGGTGCTGATCACGCTTGTCAGCAACGTCCTCATTCTCGTCGGCATTCCGAGCACGTGGCAGCTCGCCATTATCGGCGTCTTCATCGTTTTTGCCGGCACCGTCTTCTCGCTTCGTGCAAAAGGCTAACGGGCTTCGGCCGTCGTCCAGCGGGTCAAGGACTGCTATCCGCGGTCACCAATTCAGTAGGGAAGGTTGAGTGCATGGCGCACGACGTATCTGTAATCGGACTTTACATTCTAGATATTCTCGGCCGACCGGTGGACCGGATCCCGTCCGGCGGCAACGTCGAATTCATCGACGAGATCCGCTTGACCGTTGCGGGCACTGCCGGCGGTACGGTCGTCGACCTTGCCAAACTCGGGCTGAACTGCCTCGCGGTCGGTGCGGTCGGTGACGATGAGAAGGCGGACTTCGTGCTCGCCACGCTCGACCGCTTCGGTGTCGACCGGTCGGAGATGCAGCGCATTGCCGGCGTGCCGACATCCGCGAGCATTCTCAACATCCGCCGCAATGGCGAACGGCCGGCTTTGCACGTACGCGGCGCCTCCGGACATTTCGAGATCCCCGCGGATGCGCGCGAGCGGGTGCTGGCGCCGCCGATCGTCCATCTCGGCGGCACTGGGCTGCTCGATCGCCTCGACGGCGAACCCAGCCGCGTTTTGCTCGAGGAAGCCAAGCGCTTCGGCAGAACCACGACCTTCGACCTCCTGGGCGCGAACGACAACACGCTGTCGCTGATCCGGCCGCTTTTCCCCTTTATCGACTATTTCATGCCTTCAGTGGAGGAGGCGATGCTGATTTCCGGCCAGAAGACCGCCGAGGATGCCGGCCGTTTCTTTGCCGATCTCGGCGTCAAGCACTGCATCTTTACGCTCGGCGGCGACGGCGTCTGCTTCCTCGATGCCGACGGTAAGAGCCTGCGCCTCCCGGCATTCGAGATCGACGTGGTTGACACCACCGGCTGCGGCGACGCCTTCAATGCCGGCTTCATTGCCGGGCTTCATCATCGCATGGAGACGGAAACCGCCTTGAAGTTCGCCCAGGCATCCGCCGCGCTCGTGGCGACGGGTCTCGGCTCTGACGCCGGGATCACCTCTTTCGAGGCGACCTGGGACTTCATGAACAATGCCCGCGTGAAGGCCAACTGACGCCAGTCGTGGCTGCTGCCCGATCCTGTATCGGGCAGCAGGACGGCTATTGCAGCAGCATTTCTGCCGTCGCGATGTCAGTGACCAGATGGGTAGCGTAGCCGCCCTTCAACGTCGCCCTGATGGCCGTCAGCTTGCTGGCGCCCCCGGCAACGCACAGGCGCCGCGGCACCTGGCTTAACTCGTTGAGTTCGATGCCGACCATGCGGTTGTCGAGATCACCGCGCACCGGCCGGCCTTCCGCGTCGATGAAGCGGCAGATCAGCACCCCGACCGCTCCTCCGGCCTGGTAGGCGTCGATGTCTTCCTGCCCGGTGATATTGGCCGAGCGGATCAGCGTCTCGGGGCCGATGTCGCCGACACCGAAGAGGATGATGTTGGAGGAATGAATGAGCTCGAACTGCTTGACCAGCACCTGTTCGGCCAGAAGCGCCTGCTTCAGGGCGGGTGTCGACAGCAGGGCCGGTGCAAGCAGGTTGATGCAGCGGGCGTGGATGCGGCGCGACATCAAGGATGTGCAGAATTCAGGCGCGAAATCCGGATTGGCGATCGAGCTTCCGGAGACCTGCACCACCGTCAATCCCTCTACCGGCTCGGGAAGCGAGATGCTGTCGGCCACGGCCAGCACCGTCCGGCCCCAGGCGACGCCGATCGTGTCGCCTGGCTGAACCATATCGGCAAGCAGGCGAGCACCGGCCTCGCCAAGCCGTTGCACCAGGTCGCTGTTGTCGAGGGCGGGAATGACCAGCGCACCCTCCAGGCTGAACTTGTCCTTCAGACGCCGTGCGATACCAGTCCGGGAGCCGACTTCCGTGTTCAGGCGAATGTTGACCAGGCCACGCTCGCGCGCTTCCTGCAGGTAGTTGACGATCGTTGCCCTGGATACACCGAGCATCTTGGCGATTTCGCTCTGGGTGAGCTGGTCGACATAATAGAGCCAGGCAGCCCAGACGACGCCGTCGTCGAACTCCGCAGGCAAGACTATGCCTTCGCCGACTGCCCGGTTTCCCCGCGCCGTATCCATCATCGTCTGCTCCCCTGGATTGTCATGGCTTCTCCTGAAGCGGAAAAAGTGTCCGCCGTCAAACAAATTTGCCATGCGTGTTGACACATGACACAGCATGGTGGCAATTGTCTCGACGAAGGTTTTGGGAGACGCCGAGATGGAATGCTCGACTATAGGCGCGTGCCAGTGGGTTGGAAACGAACCAATCGGCAAAGCGCGGCTTGGTGTCTTTCCCGCCCCCACAAATCGGCTGCAGCTCGCTCTCGACGTCGACCGCAATCCCAAGGCCATGCAGCCTTGGCGTGATGGCGCAGACGCAGGTTGCCGCCTGCAGCCAACCGACGGATAGCGTCGCCGTTTTGTCCTCACGGCGTGCGGGGAACGGTCGTCCGTTCGGCGCGCAGGCCGAGCAAGGGCTGCTGACGACAGGACTTGATTTTCAAACCCCATGGAAAACGCTGCCAAGCGCGGGAAGACAGGAGCCTTTTATGAAATCCAGATGGTCAGAAACCGAATTCGCCCGTGTCGTCGACACCTACGTCAACGCCGGCGTCAACCGGGACCTAGCGATCCGCACCTACACGACACGGCTTCTGGGTTCGGATCCCGAACTGGTACTGCATGGCGGCGGCAACACCTCCGTCAAGACCACGTTTACCGAGATGGATGGTTCCGAGGTTTCCGTTCTGTGCGTGAAAGGCAGCGGCTGGGACATGGGCACGATCGAACCGGCGGGCCTGCCTGCCGTCAGGCTGGAGCCGCTTCAGGCCATGGTCAAATTCCCGACACTCAGCGACGACGACATGGTGATGCTGCAGCGCCGGCTGCTGCTTGATCCTGCAGCGCCGAACCCTTCGGTGGAAGCGATCCTGCACGCCAACCTGCCGTTTCGGCATATCGACCACACCCATGCCAATGCGATCGTGTCGCTGACCAATCAGCCGCATGGCGAGGATCTGGTGCGCGAACTGTTCCCCGATTCCATCATCGTTCCCTACGTGATGCCGGGCTTCGATCTCGCCAAGGCCTGCGACGAGGCGTTCCGCGCCAATCCGGGCGCCGACGGCATGATCCTGCTGAAGCATGGCATTTTCACCTGGTCGGAAGATCCGCGTGAATCCTATGAGAAGATGATCGCCGCCATCGACAAGGCCGAGCGCCGCATCGCCCGCGGCAACCCGCGTCCGTTCATGGTCGTCCAGCCGGCGGCCCCGCTTGCCACGGCAGCTCAGATCGCCCCGGTTCTGCGTGGCGCCATCGCGATCGATACCGGCGTCGAGGGCTGCCCGCGCCGCTTCGTGCTGGAACATCGCTCCGGCCCTGATGTCCTCGATTTCTGCAATGCCGAGAATGTTGCCGATCTGGTTCACCGCGGCAATGCAACGCCCGAGCATGTCATCCACATCAAGCGCTTCGGCGTGGCGCTGTCCGCTCCTGTCGCCGGCGACATGGCCGGCTGGGCTGAAGAGGTGCGCGCAGCCGTCGCCGCCTATAAGGACGAGTATCGCGCCTACTTCGAGCGCAACAACGCGCGCGTCGGTGGGATCAAGCGCATGCTCGATCCGATGCCGCGTGTCTTCTATGTTGCCGGTGTCGGCCTGTTTGCCGCCGGCCCGACAAAGAAGGCCGCCCGTGTCGGCGCCGACGTTGCCGAGGCGACGATTGCCGTGATCCGCAATGCCGAAGGCATCGAGAGCTTCGAGGCATTGTCGGAAGAGGACCTCTTCGACATCGAGTACTGGTCGCTCGAGCAGGTTAAGCTGACGAAGCAGGCGGAGAAGCCGCTGAGCCGGCAGGTCGCGGTGATCACCGGTGGTGCGGGTGGGCTCGGGCTGGCGATTGCCGAGGCTCTGCACGCCGAGGGCGCCGAGATCGCGCTCTTGGACCTTGCCGAGGATGCCTTGCAGAAGGAAGCGGCAAGGCTCGGTGGTGTCGGCCTCGTCTGCGATGTGACGAAGCCCGAAGCGGTCGACGCGGCGCTCGCCGATGTGGCCCGGCATTTCGGTGGCATCGATATCGTCATCTCGAACGCCGGTGCGGCCTTCCAGGGCGCCCTGCTCGATGTTTCGGAGGAGGTCTTCCAGAAGGCTTTCGCGCTGAACTTCTGGGGGCACCACTATATTGCCCGCAGCGCGGTCCGGATCATGAAAGCCCAGAGAACTGGCGGTGCACTGGTCTTCAATGTCTCGAAGCAGGCGGTCAATCCCGGCCCCGACTTCGGCCCTTACGGCACGTCGAAGGCGGCGTTGATGGCACTGATGCGTCAATATGCCGTCGAACATGGCGCCGACGGCATCACCTCGAACGCGGTCAACGCCGACCGCATTCGCACCGGCCTGATGACCGATCAGATGATCGAGGAGCGCAGCCAGGCGCGCGGCATTTCGCCGGAAAGCTACATGCGCGGCAACCTGGTTCGACGTGAGGTAACGGCACGGGACGTCGCGGCCGCCTTCGTCCACCTCGCCAAGGCGCGCACCAGCACAGGCGCGGTGCTCACGGTCGACGGCGGCAATGTCGGCGCGATGATGCGCTGAGTTTAAAGCGTCCGTTATTCCGCCAAGTCCGAAGTAGCTCGGCCCCGGTCAGTCCAACTTGACCGGGGTTGGGCATATCCGTCCTTCAGGGCAGTCGCTCCCATTGGCTGTTCCCGCCGATCCATCTGCCGGCCGCCGCAGTTCCCTGGGGCACAACGATCCATGCGCGGATTGCAGGGGTGGAGTGAAGTCTTAGCGCTGCTATGGGCGCGGGGTATCGACTATATATCCCTCATCGAAGTGAACGAAGCGCCAAGGACTGGCAGCTAGGCTTCGAAAGCCCACGGAAAGGGGATCATCATGAACGTAGCACGCTCTTTCAACAACTGGCTCAAGTACCGGCAGACGGTCTCCGAACTGGGCCGCATGTCCACGCGCGAACTGCGCGACCTCGGCATCGACCGCGCCGACATCCCGAGCATTGCCCGCAATGCCTTCGGCCGCTAACCGCGCCTGAGACCATCAAAGATTTCATGAAGCGCCCGCTCGGAAACGAGCGGGCGCTTTCTATTTCTGACGCTGCTCGTTCGGTCCGGACACTGTCGCTGAGCGCCGCGCTTCGAGCCCCGGAGCCATTCGGCAGGTCGGCGCTTGCGTCCCATATTTTCCTCGGACTGGATGCGTTGAGGGCCTGCGACGCTTGGCGCGTCGACGCGGCAATTTCGATCGGCTAGATCAATGCCGCATGCGCGGAGGCATGGTGGCTCGGCCGCCGCAGAAAACCGTGCCCGCTTCCAACTCGACCAAGCCTTAGATTGAGGCATGCCCGAGCCCGACAGCTCGCGCCGTTGACTCGAGGCGACCCAAGCCCGTCGCACCGGCAAAGGATCTTCATGACCGCGCTCATACAACACGGTTCTGCTCTGTTTCGTGACTATTCACTGGAGATTACCGGCAAGGATATCTGGCAAATCGAAGCTGCGAAATCCGAGATTCCTGCCGGCACGCCAATCAATATCGCCTACCTCGGCAACGAGAGCCACGCGCAACGCATCGAGGCGGCCGCGCGTATCCGGCAATGGGGCTTCGAGCCTGTCCCCATCATTTCGTCCCGGCGGCTGAGATCGGTGCAGGATCGGGACGAATTGCTCACGGGCCTGATCAGCGCAGCGCGTCCTGCCCGGTTCATGTTCGTGGGTGGCGATCCGTCGTCGCCAACCGGTCCCTATAAGGACTCGCTCGATCTAATTGCCGGCGGCATCGTCGCGGACCATGGCATCGTCAACGTCGGGATCGCCGGCTACCCGGAAGGCCATCCGAAGATTGACCAGGCGCGCCTGTGGGTGGCCCTTGGCCAGAAGACCGAGCTTCTGAAGGCCCGCGGCTGCAGCGTCGAGATCACCACCCAATTCGGCTTCGATGCGGATGCGGTCGTCGACTGGATCGCGCAGGTCAGGGCGCGTGGCATCGATGCGCCGATCCGCATCGGCGTGCCTGGACCTGCGGATGTGAAGCGATTGCTGCGGTTTGCGGCGCAATTCGGTGTGGCTTCGTCCGCGGCGATCGTCGGGAAATACGGGTTCTCGCTGGCCAACCTCGTCAACAAGGTGGGGCCGGATCGTTTCATGAGCCGGCTTGCAGGCGGCATGGCGGGCCGCGATCTCGGCACGGTCATGCTGCATCTCTACCCCTTCGGCGGCATTGCCGACACGGTCGCCTGGGCTGCGCGCGCCGCTGGCCGGCAAACGAATGAAAGCGTCGGTGCGCTCGACAGGCCCCGATATTATTGATCGGGCGGAAAACACGTCAACCAAGCGGTGCGAATGCCGTCGCCTTGATCTCGACCAGCCCACCGTCCGGATTGAGGTCGGCCACGGCAAGCTCGACCGCGGCGGGGTAGGGGATAGCAAAGAACTCGTCCCGCACCGCGGCGATCGCGGCCAGTTGCCCCGCCTTGTCCAATGCCAGGCGGTCACTTCCGAACACATGAAACATCTGGAGTTCGACGACGTCATCGAGGCGCGCCTCGCACGCAGCCAGCAATTGCTCGATCAACGTGAAGACACGGCGCAGTTCGCGACGAAATCCTTCGGCGTCCATCGGTTCGGTGTCGCCGTTTGCGGCAACAATGCCGGACAGGTAGACGAAATCACCGGCACGGCGCGCGGGCGCGTAATGAAACTGATCCACATCCGACTGGAGTTCGGCCGGTATCACGACCTTTCCGGTCCGGGTGGGCACAGCGTTGACGGTCGTTCCGATGGGCTGCATCATATTCTTTCTCAAGGTGTTGAGACTTCTTGATCGGCAGCCGGTATTCCCTGCAGTGCGGCGAGGGATGGACCGACGAGGGCTTCGAGCTCCTGTCGGGTCGCGCCATCGCGGGCCTGCATGGAAATGGCTTGCATCATGGCACCGTAATAGGTCGCCAGTGTCGGTATGTCGGTGGTTTGCGGGAGGTCGCCGTCGGCCACGCCGCGCTCCAGCCTTGCGTGTACGCGCTCCACCGTTTCTTTCCTTATGCCTTTGAGCAGGTCGTAGAGTGGCCCGGTTTCTGGCTGGCAATTCATCACGCCGAGAATCAACAGGCAGCCGTTCGATTGCGGTGCCCTAAGCGCGACCTCGATACTGGCGAGAAGCATCGCGCGTATCGCCTGTCGCGCCGTTTCACCCTCATCGAGTGCGCGCATCGGGCCCGATCCTGCTGTCGCGGCATAGAGGCTGACCGCCTCGCGAAACGCGGCTTCCTTCGACCCGAACGCGGCGTAGAAGCTCGGCGGCGTGATGCCGATTGCCGCCGTCAGGTCGTTGAGCTGGGCGGCCTCGTAACCCTTCGCCCAAAACACCTCCGTGATTTTTTGAAGCGCAAGATCGCGGTCGAAACCACGTGGCCGTCCCCTGGTCGCCATGAGCACTCCTTTCTGTAGTGAAGTTTATATAAATAGCAAAAATATCTCCCGCAACCCTGACCGCAGAAATATGTAGTGATAATTATAGAAAGCATTCGCCGGTAGCGAACACCGCTGATCGCCAACCAATTGCTTCTCCGATGCAGACGGATGCCGGGCGGCACTAGAAATGGATTCCACTCAGCCTTACGCGCAAGGAACAGCGCCTCCATATTTGTTCAGCTATGGACAATATCCGGGGCTTGACTACAGTCCCTCGAATAAACGGTTGCGGATCGGCGATGCCGGTCGTTGTTGGGCAATAAGGGCGAGCCAGTCTCGCTGATAACGAGGGACGGGCATGAGGCAGAGCAGTACTTTGAGCGCGCGAAACAACGCATCGATCTATGCGCTGTTTGCCGTTTGCGCGGTTCTCGCCATCATCGGCAGTCTCTTGGCCGGCGGCGATCAATCCGGCTGGCGGTGGTTGCATTACGTCACCAAGCCGACGGCAACGATACTTTTGCTCATTGCTGTTCTACGCAACATCGGCCCGCCATCGCGGGCCTATGGGCTGGCGATTGTCGCCGGGCTCGCCTTTGCGGCGGCAGGCGACTTCTTTCTGATGTTGCCGGGCGACTATTTCCTCGCCGGCCTCGTCTGCTTTCTCCTGACCCACTGCGCCTATATCTGGGCGCTGACCCGCGATAGCCGCTTTGCCGCCGACAAGGGGATATTCGCGATCTTCGCAGGGATCGGTTTGATCGTCATTACCGGATTGTGGTCGTCCTTGCCGCCCGGTATGCGCCTTCCCGTTGTCATCTATGCGCTGGCGCTGGCAGCAATGGCCGCACAGGCAATTTCCCGTGATCGACAGCTGGCGGTTGGAGCGCCGCAGAAATCCGCCGCGCGGTCGGCAGCCCTCGGCGGCCTGTTCTTCATGGTCAGCGACACGCTGCTTGCCTATGGGCGGTTCCGCTGGAACATTCCCTATAATGCCGTCTGGGTGCTGGGTACCTACTACACGGCGCAATGGCTGTTCGCGCGCTCGACTAAAGGCAATGCGCATGCAAGATAACCATCCGTTTCAGCTGCAGCCCAGCTTCGAGCGGCTGCGTGCCGCCTGGCTCGAACAGCGTCCGTCCTACGAGCAGCGCCGGGACGATCTGAAGCGTCTGCGCCGTCTTTTCCGCGAGCGCCTGGATGAGATGTCGAAGGCGGTCAGCGCCGATTTCGGCCATCGCTCAGTTCACGAGACGCTGCTCGGCGAAGGCAGCGTGGTTCTTTCGGAGATCGATCACACGCTGGCCAGACTCAAGGCCTGGATGAAGCCCGAACGCCGGGCGGCCGGATGGAAGCTCTGGCCGGCAAAGGCAGAAATTCGGTTCGTTCCGCTTGGTGTCGTCGGGATCATTTCGCCGTGGAACTACCCGGTCAATCTGGCGCTCGCGCCTCTGGTCGCGGCGATCGGTGCCGGCAATCATGTGCTTCTCAAGCCGTCCGAACATACGCCGCGCACGTCGGAGTTTTTGCGCACGCTCATCGCCGATGTTTTCCCAGACACGCGCGCGACGGTGGTGCTCGGCGGTGCTGATCTCTCGGCGGCCTTTTCCGCCCTGCCGTTCGACCATCTGTTCTTCACCGGCTCCACCGCCGTTGGCCGTAAGGTGATGGCGGCTGCCGCTCAAAATTTGACCCCGGTCACGCTGGAGCTCGGCGGCAAATCACCCGCCATCGTCGGGGAGACGGCGGATTTGCCGCGTGCTGCGAACCGCATCGCCACCGGCAAGTTCTTCAATGCCGGCCAAACCTGCATCGCGCCGGACTATGTCCTTGTTCATGAGAGCAAACGCGATGCTTTCGTCACCCTGCTGAAGCAGCAGATGGGCGAGCGCTACGGTGCCGGCAACGGTTATGAGGACTACACGTCGATCATCAACGAAGCCCAGCACGACCGCCTCGCCACTCTGGTAAACGATGCGCGCGCGCGCGGATACGAACTGGTTTCGCTGCTGGACATGAAACAGATGCCACCGTCGCGGGTGCGAATGCTCGAGCCCACCGTAGTGCTCGATCCGGACCAAGACAGCGCGGTTATGCGCGAGGAGATCTTCGGGCCGATCCTGCCGGTCATCGGCTATCGCACCCCGGCCGAGGCGATCGGCTATGTGCTCGGTCGCGATCGGCCGCTGGCGCTTTATTGCTTCAGCGCAGATGCGGCCGAGATCGAAGCGATCCTCGCCCGTATCGTTGCCGGTGGCGTTTGCGTCAACGATACGCTCTACCAGTTTGCCTGCAACGACATGCCTTTCGGCGGTGTCGGGGCGAGCGGCATGGGCCACTACCACGGCAGGGAAGGGTTCCTGACCTTTTCCAAGTCGATGTCGGTGCTCAGAAAATACGATCCGGCGCCGAGCGATTTGATCTCGCCGCCGTACAAGGGGCTGACGGACAAACTCGTCCGTTTCATCACCTGGATCCCCGGGCGCTGAATGTTTCGGCTGCCCGGGATCACGCCTGGAAAGCGGGCGTGATCGTGCAGTTCGTATTGCAGCCGGTGGTGTATCGTCCTCATATAGGTGATGCCGCCTGTGGCGCCCACGCCGTAGACGCCGCCGGGCGGCCCCGCGCAGAACATCGCAAGGCGAAACTGCAGCCAGTCGGGTTGTTGGGCGAAACCGAGTGAAAGCTGTCAGTCTGTCATCGAAGTCTCTGGAGGAAAGGCAATCGGCAGGTGATGATTGTCGCATGACCGATTCTGTTGCGAGCACCCCTTCATGACCAGTCCCTCCGGGCACCCACTCAATCCGCTGCATCTCCTGGCCGCCTTTGGTACCGGCGGGCTCTTGACCCTCATGGTTCACTTCAACGGCGAACTGGGACGCTACGGCAACGCGTTGTTCTCGTCCTGGGCGGCGCATGGCACGGGGACTGTGGCGGCGCTTGTGATGCTCGCCATGCTTTATCCCTGGCGCAACCGGAATGCCGGGACGAAACCGCATGCGCCGCTCTGGGCCTATCTTGGCGGGATTTCCGGCGGCGTGACCGTCATGTTGACCTCTTTTGCCGTGAACTCACCGCTTGCACTATCCGGGACTCTTGCCTTGGGGCTGGCGGGCCAGGTGGTATTCAGCATCGCTGCGGATCGCTGGGGGCTGTTCGGCCTGCCGATGCGCCGCCCGGATCGCCGCGATCTGGCAGCCATGGCACTGATCGTTGCCGGCAGCGCCCTTATCATCCTGTTCGGCAGAGGCAGCGCATGACCTTGCCGATCCTTCTCGCCTGTCTCGCCGGTGTGCTTGTTGGTGTCAGCCGGCAGGTCAATGGCCGGCTCAGTCTCTCGACGTCACCGCTGATCGCATCGTTCTGGAACCATGTCGTCGGCTTCGTCGCGTTGAGCATTCTTGGGCTGTCGGTCGGCGGGCTGATCCCGGCGGGCGCTGCGGACGCGCCTTGGCACGCCTATCTCGGTGGTTCGATCGGTGTGGTCTTCGTTGCCGCCGGCAGCTGGCTCATCGCGCGCATCGGTGCCGTCAATACCGCCCTGCTGGTGATCGGCGGGCAGATGGTCTCGGGCGTGGCGCTCGATCTGTTGCGGGGAACATCCGCAACCTTCCTTGCAAGCGCCCTTGGCGTGGTTCTGATCCTGGCAGGCATGGCGCTGACTCAACGACGCCGCTAATCGCCGAATTGCGCAGGCAAGCGCCATAGCCGTAATAGGCGGCCTCTGACATCACTCGCTCTGATAGATACTGGCGACAGGCGCCTTGCCGATCATGCCTTGCGCAGGCCCTCGTTCGATCCCGCGCAAGGCAATGGGTCTTAGGCCCGCCGACAGGAATGGTGCCACTGCTTTCGTGGCCTCAATAAGGCGTCCAGACGCGTCGGGAGCGGGCACATCGCGGGCTGCCGGTTGATCCCCAACTTATTGCTCAAGCTGTGGACAGCCTCCGTCCGCATGGAAAAAGCGACGCTGAGCGAAAAAAGCGTCATTCGGGTGTCACGGGCGGCCACTGCCGATCGTCATCAAGGTATCGCGCTTGAGCGTGCAGGCCCAACCCATGGTGATATCGAAATGACTCAACCAACCTCGCTTCTTCTGATCAAAGCCGTACTGCTCTCCGGGCTCGCGCTCTGGCTTGCCGTTATCGTCCTCAACAACGTCGTCGCATTTCGCAATGGCGTCTTTGCGGTTGGTATGCTGATGGGCATGCAGCTCTTCGATCAGGAACCGCCCATCCGTACACCGCTGTTGTCGCGCCGTGTAACGAACGCTGTGTGGCATCGTATGGTCTTCAGCTTCGTTCTGGTGATGGAGGTGGCAACCATGATGCTTTTGGCGGCGGCCGCCATCATGCTTATCGGCACATTCTTCGGACTATCGGACGGTGCCGCCGCGATGATATGGGCGAACCTCGCTCTCGCAGCCTTCATCGCTCTCAGCCTGATCATGCTGCTCGGCGGTGCCTGGTTTGCCTACTATGTCCGTCAGGAGACCATGCAGATCACCCATTTCATCCTGATTGGGCTCGGGGTGGCCGGCACCCTGTTGGTGAACATGCCGATGCAATAGAGTAGCGCCTGACCCTGCGGTTGACGGAAGGGTCAACCTCAGGCTTTGCCTGCTATCGCCACCGCGCGTTGCTTTGGAAGGACACGCCGACAAGGACTCCGATGGCAAAGCCGATCAGTCCCGCCGTACTGACGACCGTCGTCGCGGTGCCCGGGTTGTCCTTTGCCGCTTCGACAACGCTTTGTCCCTGTGTACGCACAACACGTGCGGCCGAGCTCACCCGTCCTCTTGCGTCCTCCGCCAGATCGGCGGCACTGCCTGCAGCCTCGCCAGCGCGTGCGGAGATCGATCGTGTCAGATCGGCAACCTGTGCCCGCAGCTCGGAAATCTGGTCTTCGACGGATCGCTGAATGTCATTTGCCATTTTTTTGCACCTCGTTTGTTCTACAGCGACCTTTGCGCGTCTTATTAGACGCGCAAAGGTCGCTGTAGCACTTTGAATGGCTGCCTGTTTTTATCCTTAAATCGAATAGGATTTAAGGAAACATGCAGCAGCAAGGTACCAACGACGACGGCCGGCTTAAGTTCCGCATGGGATCGTAACCGGGGGCAACCGCCGATGCCGTATCTGAGTATGCGTTGAGTTCTAGCGCGGCTTGAGCGTCTTGCTCATATTGGTGCCGGTGACCCGAAACCCTGTTGCCTCATAGACATGCCGGGCGCGGCTGTTGTCTTCGGCGACGCGCAATTTGATCTGGTCGAACCCGTTTGCCAAGAGCTCGGCCTCAAGTGCTTCGATCGCGAGCTTTCCAAGGCCTTTTCCCTGGTGGGTGGGCAGAATATGGAAATCGCTGATGAAGGCTGAGCGGCCCTTTGCGTCCGGTCGATACCAGAGATAGCCGACATGCTCGGCGCTTTCGCTGTCGATCAGACACAGCAGGACGTTGCCTGGCGTGCCGACGCCTTGCGGCAGGTCCTCGGCGATTTCACCGGTTGCCTGGGCGAGGGCGTCTGCGTCGGGGAGCCCGTAGTTGGCGGCGATCTCCGTGGCATAGTCGGGGATGAAATAGGCGAGATATCCAGCATACTCGCTCTCAAGCATAGGTCTGAATGAGATCATGGCTCTTTCGCATGTCAGCGGCGCCGCCATTCCGACGGCTCATGCCGCGGAAAATTCGTGAACGGCCACGTGGTCTCGTGGCAGCGAGGTAGACGTCAATCGCCCGCCCGACCCCACCCTAAAACTGATGGCGATCGCGTTCCCGGGTCTTCTGCCAGACAAAGGCAGTCGAGCGCAACCGATCTGTTCGGATTTTGATGAGGCAGAGGGATCCCAAAAACAAAAAAGGCCGGCAATGCCGACCTTTTCCCGTTCGCTGCTTTACCCTGCCAGTACATCCGTGGTCAGCGGTTTAGCGCAAACTCTGACCGGAACACATCCGTCTCACCGAGACTGTCTATGCTCAACGATCAATTCGTTATGCCCCATATGGCGAGCGATTGCGGCTATTTCAAGCCCTTACATTCCAAATCCTGTCTTCGGCCCCGGAGACCTGAGGCGGCCAAGGTGCCGATGCTCCGCCACCATTGACGGACCTCAGGTCGGACCTAAATTTCTGCCGATTGCGAACGGAGGATTTCCGGATGGAATTGCACCGCGGTCGGCTGATCGACCATATTCAACTCGTGATCAAGGATCTCGGCGCCAGCCGGAGGTTTTACGAAGCCGTGTTTCAAGCTCTCGATGTGCCGATGGGAGGCGAGGGCAAAGACTACTTCTGGGCCGACGAGCTGTTCGTCTCGACCGCCGACAGCGAAGCGGCCCAGGGAAAGCTGACCGGGCGCCATCATCTCGCGTTCCAGGCCCGGGACCGCACCATGGTCGACGCCTTTCACAGGGCCGGCCTTGAAAACGGCGGTAAGGACAATGGGCCACCCGGCGAACGCCCCTATCACCCAGGTTACTACGCCGCCTTCCTGCTCGATCCGGATGGCAACAACATTGAGGCGGTGTTTCACGGACCGGCGAACCGCAGCGCCAGTTCGGTGAAGATCACGTTCTAAAGCATGTCGCGCAAAAGTGCGCAGCGGTTTTGCGATGACGACATGCGCAAAAACCAGAGCTTAAAGCGCAACAAGCGAATCCTGGAGATCGCGACGCGCTTTAGCGGCTGCCGGGGTGACCCGCCGCTCACGCGCTGCTGTCGCGCCGACCGGCTTGCGTTGCCGCTGTTCTCGACCTGGAATCTGTTCACTTGACATTCTGCTAAAAATAGAACAAAAAGAGAACAGATGTGGAGATGAACGATGACCCGCACTGACATCATCAATCGCGCACTGGCAGCCGTCGCCGACTCCCGCCTGAAGCGAGAGCGCGACAGCGAGCGGCGCAAGCAGATTTTTGGTCGTATCGACCTCACGGCACCCTTGCCGAAACTGAGCCGCGGTGTGCAGCTCAGCTTGAATCTCGATGGCGGGCGGAAACGATCCGAGCCGACGAGGGCGAAGTCCCATTGACCCCGAAGGCCACCGCGATTGGTGGCGCGCAAAGTCGATGCCGAGCGGTTGCTTTCCAATGAAAGAGCACTGTACGCCTTGGTGTGGGACTGCCTGCGGTTAATGCCACGAACGCGGCGGCGCCTAGGATAATCGGTACGACGGGCGGGTATAAAGGCATCTGTCGCGGCCAGAGTCATGTTACCTCAGTGATAGAACCGCTCGGCCACGGTGCCGGGTGAGGCATCCCATCTTCCAGAAACCGTTGTCGGAGGGAGCCTGACTCCAAGTCGGAGCCGCCGCTTTCGCTTCGCCCGCCGCGGCATGCCATGCTGTCTCAATCTAGATCCGTAAGGTGTTCGAACGGTCGGCGCCGACATCAATGTCGGCCCGGCTGGATCAGCCTGCGGACGGAGCGAGATGGCGGTGAACTGCGGAGAACGATGGGACAGGTGGCATCTCGTGCGGTCAGATGTACGCGATTTGCGGCGGTTATGGATCACCGCCGGCCGCGTCCTGAGGAGAGGCGTCCTTGTCGGCGCCATGATCTTGTCCGGCTGCATGGCGCCCGATACGCGCCCGACCAACAAGCCACTTGTCTTCACCACCGGGAGCATCCAACTCCGGGACACGCAAAACTTTGGCGACGTCGGCATCATCATTGCCTTTTCCGGCGGTGGTGCCAGATCTGCCGCCTTCGGCTATGGCGTCCTGTCCGCCCTGGCTGATCAGCCTTCGCCCGGTGGTCTGAGCCGAATGCTCGCCGATGACGTCGCAGTCGTTGCTGGGGTTTCCGGCGGTGCGGTCCTTGCCTCACATTTCGCGCTTCGCGGGCGGACCGGTCTTGACGATTTTCGCCGGAATTTTCTCGGTCAGGATGTGGAAGCCTCGCTGCACACGGCCTTCACGCCGCAAAATCTGCTGCGCGGTTATCAGGGTGGCATGAACGACCTCTCGGGGTTCCCGTCCTGGCTCGATCGCAAGCTCTTCCGGGGCGCGACACTTGGCGACATGAGCCGTCCTGACCGTCCTCGGCTGGTGATCCACGCCACCGACCTCTACAATCGCAACCCGTTCATTTTCGATCGTCCGTCCTTTGCCGCGATCTGCAGCAACTACAATGATTATCCGCTGGCCTATGCCGTGGCGGCGTCCGCTGCTGTCCCGGTGGTGTTTGCGCCGGTTACCCTGCAGAACTTCAGCAAAAGCTGCCTACCAGGCGATGGCGGAAGCCCGCGAGCACAGTCGTCGGCGCGTAGCGCGACGTCGCTTGTCGAGCGCGAATATTGGAATGCGCTCGGCCGCTACGAGACGGCGCCGGATCTGAACTATCTCAAATTATACGACGGCGGCCTGGTCGATGGCATTGGAACACAGAGCCTGCTGCATCTGATGGGCCGGCCAGCGCCGGAACCGCTTCCTGCCGCCCGCGCGCGACGGCTCCGACACCTGCTGGTCATCGTCGTCGATGCCTCGACGCGGGTTGGAGGTGATCTTTCCATCAATGCAAAGAGCCCGAATGCCCCCGATGCGATCGTGGCCGCGATCGATGCGATGATCAACATCCCGAACTTCCAGAGCTTCGATGCCCTGCAAAATCGATTGCCCGTCTGGCGTGATCAGGTCATCAGATGGCGCTGCGCCGCTCAGCGTTCCGGCAAAGGCTGTCGCGATCTCGATGTCGGCATCGTTCGCCTGGCGCTCGCCGATATCGCCGATCCGCCAACGGCAAAACGCATCATGCGGCTGCACAACCGCCTGACGTTGAAGCCCGACGATGTCGACTTTTTGTCAGGCCTTGGCCGACGGCTTCTCATCGAGCATCCGGCTTATCGACAGTTCCTGCAACGCACGGGCAAGGGGATGCCGCTTGCGCGTTCAACGCCAGATCTCCGGCGAGGCGGACTCGTGACGGCCCGGCGGATCACCAGTATGTTCTGACGTTTACGCTCGGCATCGAAGCGATACGAATGCCCATCAGTGGTATCGGCTGATCGCCAGGTCCGCCGTTTCGATCTCGGGCTTGGTGCCGCTGATCAGATCGCTCAGTACGCGGCCCGAGCCGCAGGCCATGGTCCAGCCGAGCGTGCCGTGCCCGGAGTTGAGGAACAGGTTGGCGAAGCGCGTTGCACCGACCACCGGTGTTCCATCCGGCGTCATCGGCCGCAAGCCGGACCAGAAGGTTGCTTGCCTCTGGTTGCCAGCGCCGCCGAACAGGTCTTCGACCGAATGTTCGAGCGTCGCGCGACGTGTCTGGGGAAGGGCACTGCTGAAGCCGGCGATCTCCGCCATGCCGCCGACGCGAATTCGATCGCCAAGCCGGGTGATGGCGATCTTGTAGGTCTCATCCATGATCGTCGATACCGGCGCCCGCGTCTCGTCGACGATCGGAACGGTGATGGAGTAGCCCTTCACGGGATAGACGGGCAGGCGAAGGCCGAGCGGCTTTAGGAGCGCCGGCGTATAGCTGCCGAGGGCGGCGACGAAGATGTCGGAACGGATCTCGCCCTCTGCCGTCTCGACGGCGACGATGCGGTTGCCCTCCTGTCGAAGCCGGCGGATATCGACGCCGAAGCGGAACTGCACGCCGAGGGCCTCGGCGCGTTTCTGCAATTCGTTGGTGAACTTGAAGCAGTCGCCGGTTTCGTCGTTGGGCAGCCGAAGGCCGCCGACGATCTTGTCGCGGACCGGCTGCAGGCCCGGTTCGGCGGCCACGCAGCCGGCCGGGTCGAGCACTTCGAAGGGCACGCCATCGGCCTTCAGCACTTCGATATCCTTGCCGATGCCGTCGAGTTGCTTGGCGGTCCGGAAGAGCTGCAGGGTGCCCTGCGTGCGGTGATCGTAGGCAATGCCCGTTTCCCCGCGTAGCGCAATCAGGCAATCACGGCTGTATTCGGCAAGGCGGACCATCCGCCCCTTGTTGATGGCGTAACGCGCCGAGGTGCAGTTGCGCAGCATTGCCGTCATCCAGCGCCAGGTGGCAGCGTCCACCATCGGGCGGATGATCAAGGGCGCGTGCTTCATGAACAGCCACTTGAGTGCCTTCTGCGGGATGCCGGGTGCCGCCCAGGGCGAGGCATAGCCGGGAGAAATCTCGCCGGCATTGGCAAAGCTCGTCTCCAGCGCGGGGCCGGGCTGCCGATCGAGGACGGTCACCTCGTGACCCGCCTTGGCGAGATAATATGCGGAGGTGACGCCGATCACACCAGCGCCCAATATGGTAATCTTCATCGCATCCTCAGGATCACAGATCGATCGTCAAACTGGCTGAGGTACGCGCAAAATGCTCGCTGTTACCAGCCCCCAACCCCGGCAGAAGTTGCGCTCGAACATAGTGAAATAATCGAGCACGATCATGCGAAGTAGCGCTTGAATATTCGAGTATTCGCTGATCTTAAGAATTATCGGCGGGAAAATGAAAGAATCTGCATGTCCGGTTTGGATGCGATCGATCGCAACATCATTCGTCTGCTGCGTCTCAATGCGCGCATGAGCAACACAAAGCTCGCCGCCGAGGTGGGGCTGTCGCCTTCGGCCTGCCTGAGGCGCATCAATCTGCTGGAGCAGGGCGGCGTGATCCGCGGTTATACGGCGCTGGTCGGAAACGCCGATGGCGACAACGCCATTGCGGTGATCATCAACATCACGCTCGAACGCCAGACCGAGGAGCACCTCAATCGCTTCGAGGCGGCGGTGAGGAAGCACCCGGAAATCCAGGAATGTTACCTCATGACCGGCGGTTCCGATTATCTGTTGCGGGTGGAGGTCGAAAATGCCGGCGACTTCGAGCGCATCCACAAGGAAATCCTTGCGAAGCTCCCGGGCGTGTTGCGCATTCATTCCAGCTTTTCGATCCGCAACGTGCTTGTGTCACGCGCGAGACGGCGCTAGCTCATTCGCGCAGCGAGAACCGTAGCGCGCGGCTTCTGCCCTATGGAGCGGTTCCAGCGGACGATGGCCGATACCAAGCATGTTTCCTCAACCAACCCGTTCACTGGCATTGTCCAAGCAGAGGCCATTGCGACGGCCTCCGCACAGACTTCCGAACGCGGATCAGTGAAGCGCGCGCTGCTCGGGTGGTGTGGATTGCAGCCACGGCGGGAACGCCCGGCTCGAAACCAGACGCGCGATCAGGCGCCCGCTCGGGGATAGGACGTCGACGATCGCGCCCCGATATTCGTATTCCTCGGCGAGTTCGTCGACGATGAGTTGTCCGTAAGCGACCGCACGGCCGTCATTGGGGTGCTGTTTGCCGGCCTGATCGCGGCTCGTCACGCCGGCCGCATGGATATGGTACATGTAGCGGGGCATAGTCCGCCGATCCTTTCCGATTTGCATGGGCTTTCAATGCTTCTCGCATCCACAACCGATGGCGGAGGGATGTCCGAGACACGCGATGACGGGATTTTATAACACGGTTTGTGGGACCGTTCCCGTGACATGGGCGTGACGCTTGCAGTCGCGGTCGCTAATATTCAACTAACCATTTGGAATATTATCGTTTTTTGCCGACTTAGTGGGCGCGCCCACGCGAAGGGGCAACCGTGCGCCGGCATTTCTATGGTCTCTTCAGTCAAGACCCACTGCATGTTTCCCTAACTCCTATTCGATTTAAGGATGGAAACATGCAGCAATTCAAAGTGCTACAGCGACCTTTGCGCGTCTCATAAGACGCGCGGCGCTGTAGAACCTGTATGGTGCCCTCGGAGCGCCTGACCGGCGCTCCGCGCATGGCTGGTCTGCGAAGTCAGGTCTACGAAATCGCGCGCATTTTTGTATAGTCAACTCATCGAAGCGATGCATCTCCTCCCGCAGGACTTCGAGTGTGCAGGCGCTTTCTCCTCCTCCCAACGAGCGCTTGCCGGAATGGCGACACTCCTCCTCCCGGTTGCCATTCAATCCCTTTGAAAGCCTGCCGCACCTCCTCCCGCGGCAGGCTTTTTCTTTTGGAGAGCTGCCTTTATGCAAGGCAGGTCGTCATCACTCAGGATTTGGAATTGAGCCTGGAGCGCGCGGCTGCTCCCGTTCGCAATGCGGCGGCCCAAGTGCATAGGGACGGCACCACAGCAGGTTTCGGCACAGGGGCAACGCAGTTGTGAAATAGAGATCAGGCCAGCCAGGCACACGTCAGGCGCCTCGTCTGTCGCAAATCCTAGCTCGCCCGTCTGGCGAGCCAGTTCTGCCATTCGTTCTCGTTGCCGTGGAAGACATTGAGATCGATCTTGCCTTCGACGCCGTGCGACAGCCCGGAGCCCGAATACTGCCAGAAGATCCACTTGCGGCCTGGATATCTCTTGGAGGGATGAGCTGCCACCGAGCGCAGCCAGAACGGATAGTCGAGCAGTTCGCCGGTCAGGTTGTCCTGATAGAAATCCGGGGCGGTGTAGATGATCGGTCGCTGGCCGTAATGCGCCTCGAGCTTGTCCATGAAGACCTGCATCTTTTCAAGCACACGGGCGCGCGACAGGCGTCGCTTGCAGCTGGACTCACCGTTGTATTCGACGTCGATGACAGGCGGCAGAGCGCCGGCTTCTCTTGGAACATTGCGGATGAACCAGTCGGCCTGCTCGCCGGCCGTGCGGCACCAATAAAAGAAGTGGTAGGCGCCGCGCTTCAGCCCGGCTTCTTTTGCCTTGCGCCAGTTCTTCTTGAACATCGGATCGAGGTGGTCGCCGCCATCCGTCGCCTTGATATAGGCGAAGTTGGCACCTTGCGTGCGCAGCTTGGGCCAGTCGATCTCACCCTGCCAGCGCGACACGTCGACACCATGAACGGCCATCTTGCGCGGGGATGCGCGGCCGAAGTTGATCGGTTTGGCGTCCCGGAAGCGATGGCTGTAGATCTGCGCGCGCGTTCCTGGCGTCGTCAGAACCGCAGGTGTGGCCGGCGTGATCACGGCAACGGGCCGCTCCAGCGGCATGGGCGTTGCCGCCGTCTTAGCCTGCGGTCGGAAGGCTTCCGGTTCCGGTACGGCTCCGGCCCAGGCCAGCACCTCCTGCGGCGGCGCTGCTTGAGCCACTGCGACGCCGACATTGGCCGAAGGCACGGGAGACGTCGGCACGACCGAACTCGTCGTTTCGCGCGACGGCTGCTGCGGCACGATCGTGTCCAGCGTCGAACTGGACGTGCAGCCCGCCAAAACCAGACAGGCAAGGAACATTGCTGGCACAGCTGAAAAACGCATGAGCACCCGTACGCAAAACATTGTCGACGGCGAACAACAGTACCGCCGGGACCCCATTGATGTGAAATTGCTAACGGAAACTTACCGGAAAAGATTAAATACAATCTTTACGATCGACCCCCTTTCCGAAAAGTCGAAGCGGCGAGCATGGCGCAGAGAGAACACGCTTCTTTACAGCGCCGCGCGTCTTATCAGACGCGCAAAGGTCGCTGTAGCACTTTAAATTGCTGCATGTTTTTATCCTTGAATCGGATACGATTTAAGGAAACATGCAGTAGCGCGTCATGCCGGCGGCAGGTCGATCCTGAAACATGCGCCGCCCGATGTCGCGTCGACGATCGCGACATGGCCACCGTGGAGGTGCACGATCTCCCTGACCAAGCTCAAGCCCAGCCCGGCGCCCTTGCCGCCGGGATGAAGCCGGCTGAACGGCTCGAAAATTCGTTCGCGCTCTGCAAGTGGGACGCCGTCACCTTCGTCGCAGATTTCGACGCGCGCCGGCGCCATGACGCGAAAAGTGATCTTGCCGCGACGACCGCCATGCTCGATGGCATTCTGCACGAGATTGGTCAAAGCCCGTTCGAGCGACGAATGATCGCCAAGGACGATCATCGGCTCGTCTGCCGGATCGAAGGACATTTCGTATCCGGCGGCAAAGGCAAGTGGCGCCAGATCGACAATGACGCGTTCGGCGAGTGCCCTGAGGTCGAGCGGGCAAAACGGGGTCGTTCGTTTGCCGAGGCGCTGCAGGTCGAGCAGCTGGCCGGCGAGTGTCGCCAGGCGATTGGTGTCCTCGATCAGCCGCGCCTTGCCGTCGCTCGGCGGCAACGTTGCTACCCGCGTGTTGAGGATTGCAATGGGGGTGCGCAACTCGTGAGCCGCCTGGGCGAGAAAGCGCTTGTGGCGGGCATATCCCTCGTCGAGGCGTTTAAGGGCATTGTTGAAAGCTTCGACCAGCGGCAGGAATTCGGCCGGAACGCCCTTGATCGGCATCTGCACGCCCTGCTGGTCAAACTCGATATGGGCTGCATGGGCTGCTGCATGCGAGAGACCGGCCAGCATCCGGCGAACGACGATCGGCGTGACGATGATGGTGGCGAGTGCCAGCAACAGCAGCATAGGCACGAAAATGGTCAGGAACGCGCCAGAGGTGCCGAGCAGCAGCCGGCGAAGCGTGAGTTGCCCCTCCGTGCCGGTGAAGATCTGGATATTCCCCGCGGGCGAATCGACCCATTTGACGACGGCTTCCGGCCGCGAATCCTTGTCGGGCGAGAGCCTGAAGCGTCCGTCGTTCATCCGGTCGAGACCGGCCGTGGCAAAGGCGAATGCCAGAGGCACCGCGCCTTCGGAAAGCCTGTGTCCGGCGCGGTCGCGAGCGATGAACCAGATCTCGCCTACTTCGCGCCGCAGCCGCGCCAGCTCTGGGGTTTCCTGGACCACGAGGTTGTTCTGCCCATCGCGCACGATCGCGTCCGTGAGCACATCGATATTGCCGTTCTCGTAGCCGTCGATAAGATAGCCAGTCGCCCAGAGCAGACCGACCGCGATGGCGATTACAAGGCTGATGGCGGCTGTTTCGAAGAGCACCAGCCAGCGGACGAGCCGCCATTTGAAGGAGTGCGGCGTGCCGGTGATCATTGCGCTTCCCGCAGGAGGTAGCCGACGCCGCGAATGCCATTGATCGTGACGCCTGCATTGGCGTCGAGAAGCTTTCTCCGCACACGCGATATGTGGGTATCGAGGGCGTTCGACTGGATTTCGTCGTCAAGGCCGAACACGGCTTCCATGAGGGCCGCACGCAGCACCATCCGCCCCATGCGCCGCGTCAGGGTTTCGAGAACCAGCAGTTCACGGCGTGGCATTTTCAGGGGCACGCCATCGACTTTGGCTTCAAGATGGGCGAGGTCGAACGACAGGCGGCCGACCGCCACGACGTCGGATTGTACGGCGACAGGGCGCCGCGCCAGCGCCCGCAGGCGCGCCAGAAGCTCCTCGAATGCGAAGGGCTTGCCGATATAATCGTCGGCGCCGCCATCAAGTCCGGCGACACGATCCGCAAGTTCGCCCAGCGCCGTCAGCACAAGCACCGGCACGCTGTTGCCCCGCAATCTGATCGCCGGGATGAGCGAAAGCCCGTCTCCATCCGGCAGCCGCCGATCGAGCACGACGACGTCATAGACCGCATCGCTGAGAACGAGGGTCGCCTCCGCCAGGTCACGCGCATGATCGACGACCATGCGGTGTTGGCTAAGCGCTGTCTTCAGCGCCCCCGCAAGTTCTGCCTCGTCCTCGACCAATAGCACCCGCATGAAACCGCTTCACTCCGCACGACGCTCCGACGCGCGGCGATCCTCGCGCACGTTCATTGAGGGAACCTGTCATCAGCCGGAAAAACAAACGATGTCCGGTTCAATCAGTGACGAGGTCTTCAACTCGGCTCTGTCGGATGACCTTTGCACGAGGACAATCGGTTGCCCGTGACAGCGCCATAGCGCCGCTCGAAATCGGCGGCGATATCGGAGATGGCGATCTCGCCCAATCGCGCGAGCAGCAGGGTCTCTGCCTCATCGAGTGTTCGCTCCAGCGCCGAATTGACAGCCTGTTCGACCAGGCATTGCGGTTCGTCGGTTGCGACACCCATGGCGAAGAAGCCGGGACTGCCGATGGTTCGATAGACGTCGAGGAGGGTGATCTCGGAAAGCGGCCGCGACAACGTCCAACCGCCGCCATGGCCCTTCTCGGACGACACGTAACCGGCATCGCGAAGGCCGGCCATCGTCCGGCGCACGACGACGGAGTTCGTGCCGAGCATCCGGGCAATGGTTTCGGATGTCATCGGCGCTGCGTGCTTTTCCATGTGCAGCAACACATGCAGCAGCCGTGAAAGCCGTCCGTCCTGGCGCATTGGCAATCTTCCCTGTTTCGCATCTGATAGCATGGATAGTGCCGCCTAGGGGAGGCCGCCGTTTCATTGTCCAGCGGCGTGACGACCGGACCCGCTGCAGTCGCTGTCAGTCGAACATCAGCGAGCGGTGGGTTGCAGCTCCGGCCATGGCACCGTCTCCAACGGCGAGCGCGACCGACCCCGTCGGCCTTGCCGCATCTCCGCAGGCAAATACGCCCGGAACCGTCGTTGCCTTCATCGCATCGGTTCGGATGTAGCGTCCGAGCGGGCCGTCGTCCAAGGTGCAGCCGAGCTGTTCGGAAAATGGCGCCGAGACCACCGTCCTGGTGGTGGTGAATATGCCGTCCATCGGCAACACCCGCCCGTCCTTCATGACGACATCGACCCGTTCACCCTCGATCCTGTCGATAAGCCCGTGCTCCAGCGTGACATTGCGCCATGCAAGCTGCTGTAGCTGGTCCGCGTCGGGCTCGAATGCACCGTTGAGAAAGAAGGTGGTCGGACCCCAGTCCGGCAGCATCAGCGCCTGATGCATCGAAAGGGGCGACGTCGCGAGCACGCCGATCCTACCCTGGTCGAGTTCGTAGCCATGGCAATAGGGGCAATGGAAGACGCTCCTGCCCCAGCGTTCGGCAAGCCCGTCAAGATCCGGCAGGACGTCGGTGACGCCGGTGGCGAGGACAAGCCGTTTGCCAGTGACATCGGGGCCCTGCTGCAGGGCGACCTTGAAGCCATCCTGCACACGTTCGGCACTTATGGCGGCAGTCTGCAGCCATTCGACCGACCGGTATTCCATCAATTGCGAGCGGGCTTCGGCGGCGATTTCAGCCGGCGCGCTGCCATCCTGGGTCAGGAAACCGTGCGATGTCGCGGCGAAACGGTTCCGCCGCATTCCGGTGTCGATAACCAGCACGCTCCTGCGGGCGCGGGCGAGTTGAAGGCCGGCGGAAAGGCCGGCGTAGCTGCCGCCAAGGATGATTACGTCATGGGTCATATCGGGCCTCTTCGTCTCAAGATCGTATCTTTATAAGTTACGTGAAGTTGGCTTTCAATATCACGAAACAACAAAAGTTCCATGACTGAGCCTGGCGGCGATGGCTGGCGCCTCAGGATCGGCTCCGGCCGAAAGACGCGAGGCTACGGATAGCTTTGCTGGCGGGGCGGACCAATAGGACCGTCGCTCAAGTTGCTCTGGCGCGATTTCAAGGCAGACAAAAATCCGCCTGTTTGGTAGTCGACTGGATATTATCGTTGCGTGTTCAGCCTCTGTCCCCGGCATCGGGGATCGGAACGCTTCCCGCCAAGGTCCCGCACGGGACGCCCCCGATGAACGACCGGATTTCCCATGCTTCGCAGTTTGTACAATTGGACGATGGACCTCGCTGGCCGGAAGTCCGCCGCATGGTGGCTGGCGCTGGTAGCCTTTGTCGAAAGCTCCGTCTTCGTCGTTCCGGCAGACGTCCTGTTCCTGCCGATGGTGCTGGCAAAACCGCATAGGGCCTATCGTTATGCCTTCATTGCCACACTGTTCTCGGTGCTCGGCGGCATCGCGGGCTGGTTCCTCGGACACTACGCCTTCGACGCGATCGCCCGTCCAATCCTGCAGTTCTACGGCAAGATCGATGCGTTCGAATCGATGCGCGCTTCGGTCGACATGGAGGCAATCGTGCTTCTGCTGGTGACATCGGGGCTTGCGCACGTGCCGCCGATGAAGGTCGTCACCATCCTCTCTGGTGCCGCCAATGTCAGCCTTGGCATGTTCATCGCGTCGGCGGTGATCACGCGCGGCGCGCGCTTCTTCATTTTGGCGGCGGTTCTTCGCCGGCACGGCGAAGCCGTCCGGCATTTCATCGAGAAGCGCCTGGGGTTGATTGCAGCCGTCGCTGCGGCCGTGCTGATCCTGCTTTACGGCGTCTACGTTCTCGCAAAATAACAACAGCGAAGCTGTGCCGAAAGCCTGCCTGCCGTCGGTGGAGGCAAAGGCTTAACGGCCATTTCGGCCCGACAGTGCGCGCCTTGAGGTATTTGGCAAGGCGTTATTCCGTCCATCCGCGCGCAGCGTCTACCGCAAATTGATATCTTGCAAACCGTCGGCAAGCGGCAGCCAAATGGGGGAGATCCAGGTCGCCCAGTAAAGTCTCCGAGAGGCAAGTGTTCATGCGGCTTATCGTTGTCAACGACGTGTCGGAGGCCCTGGGCGGTGCGACCAAGGTCGCGCTCCAATGCATTGAGGCAGGCGTTGCGGCGGGGCTCGACTGTTCCGTTCTGGTCGGGGATGACGGTGCGGGCATTCGCTTGCGATTCCCGGGCGTACAGGTGGAGGCGCTGGGCGAGCGCCCCTTGCGCGACGGCGTCCGCTTCGCAAACCTGTTCGACAGGAATTTCAACGGCCGCGCCTACCGTGCCTTGCGCCGATTGCTCAAGTCCGGAAGTGACACGGTCGTTCATGTTCACGGTTGGTCACAGATCCTGTCCCCTTCGATTTTTCACGCGCTGGAGCGCAGTGACGCCAAGGTCATCGTTACCGCGCATGATTTCTTTCTGAGCTGTCCGAACGGCGCGTATGCTCATTTCGGGAAGGGCGATATCTGCGAGGAGAAACCGCTGACTGCCGGTTGCTTGGCCAGCGCCTGCGACAAGCGCAACTACCTTCACAAGCTGTGGCGTTTCGGCCGTTCGATGACCCAGAGCGCCGCGGGTGAGGTCTTCTGGGGCCGCGTCGGTGTCATTCTCGCGCATGAAGCCATGGAACCTTACCTGAGCACGGGCTCGCTTCGAAACTTCCTGACGTTGCGCACGCCGTCGACGCCGCTCACGCGGTTTCCCGTTGAAGCCTGGAAGAACGAACGCGCCATGTTTCTTGGCCGCATGACGGTAGAAAAGGGCGTCCGTACGCTGGCCGAGGCGCTCAACGTGACGGGCAAGGCGGCGACCTTGATTGGACAAGGGCCGTTGCTCCAGGAAATACAACACACACTTCCTCACTGTCATGTTCCGGGATGGCTTGATGACGGCGAGGTTACCGCCGTCGCGGCCAAGGCACGCTATTTTTTCATGCCGTCGCGGATGCCCGAACCCTACGGTCTCGTCGCCGCCGAGGCGCTGATGTCGGGCATACCGGTGATCGCCAGCAGCAATGCGCTCATTGCCAGAGAAATCGAAGAGAACCAGGCGGGGCTGGTTTTTCAGAGCGGCAATGCCCGATCCCTCGCCGAGAAGATGGTGCTGATGGAAAACGACGATCTCGTTCGGCGTTTGAGCGAGGGTGCATTCGCCTATGGCAAGAGGATCGCGCCTTCGCGCGATGAATGGCACCAGCGGATGGTCGATATCTATGCCGGACGGATCAAATTTTCGATCCGTGATGTGATGACAGGGGCGGTGGGGCGACCTGGACATCCAGAGTTTGGGATGGCCAGCCGGATCTGAAAGGGAGAGAGGATGGCGCGTGCATTGGTGACTGGCGGAGCCGGATTTGTGGGACGCCATCTCTGCGGCAAGCTGATGTCGGAAGGTGTCGAGGTCGTTTGCGTCGATAAGCTCGCGCGCGGAACCGGGGCAATGCGTCCTGAGGATTGGCCGAACCCGCCGAGGGGCGGCTTCTCCCTCATCGAGGAGGATTGCCGCCGCTACTTCGATCGCTCCGACGACCGTTTCGACATGGTGTTTCATCTCGCCGCGATGGTCGGCGGTCGTGTCATGCTGGAGACCCAGACGCTTCTGGTTGCTGAGGATCTCGCGGTGGACACCGATATGTGGCGCTGGGCCGCGCGCACGCGTCCGGGATCCGTCATCTATTTCAGCTCGAGTGCCGCTTATCCCGTGAGCCTCCAGCGCCCGGAAGGGTACCGCAAGCTGAGCGAAGACATGATCGACTTCGAGCACACGATCGGCGTCCCGGATCTGAGTTATGGCTGGGCGAAGCTCAGCGGCGAATACCTCATGAAGCTTTATGTCGAGAATTATGGCGGGCGGGCGGTCGCCTACCGGCCGTTCAGCGGCTACGGCGAGGATCAGGACCTGAGCTATCCATTCCCGGCGATCTGCAGACGGCTCCTCGATGAGCGCGGCACGGAAGAGGTTTTCGTCTGGGGCTCGGGCCGGCAATGTCGCGACTTCATCCATATCTCGGATTGCGTCGATTTCGTCTGGCGAACCTTTACCCGGTTGCAGAACGGCGCATCTCTCAACATCTCCACCGGCATCGCCACCTCCTTCATTGAACTCGCCCAACTGGTCAGCCGGTGCATCGGCTGGGAGCCGAGAGTAAGCGGCCGGTCAGACAAGCCCGAGGGCGTGTTCTTCCGTTGTGGCGATACGGCGCTGCAGGCGTCCTATGGCCTTGCGCCGCGCATCGATCTTCAGGCCGGCGTGGCGCGGGCGCTCGACCAAATGCAATCGAAGCGACCCTATGCACTCGGTGGCGTTGCCTCTCAATAGCCGGATGCGGGCGGCGCAACCGGCTGTTCGGCAAAGTTCGCACGCAGGCGGCTGGTCGCTCCCACGAGCAGGCTAACATCGTTCCCAACAGCGACGAAGAGCGCGCCCAGTTCGAGGTAGCGCTTGGCGAGTGCGGTGTCCGAGGTCAGGATGCCGGCAGCCTTGCCGTGCGACTGTATGCGCGCGAGTGCAGCCTCGACCGCCTCCTGCACCTCGGGTGCCCCGGGCCGGCCAAGGAAGCCCATGTCGGCCGCCAGATCCGCCGGACCGATGAAGACGCCATCGACCCCTTCGGTCGACGCAATTTCGTCCAGTGCCGCCAGTCCCGCACGGCTTTCCACCTGCAACAGCAGGCAGATCTCGGCATTGGCGGTCGGGAGATAATCATCAATGCGGTTGAAGGCCGACGCGCGGGCAAGCGCTGCGCCGACGCCGCGCATGCCGTGGGGCGGATACCGCACGGCACGGACCAGCGCGCGGGCCTGTTCGCCGGTCTCGACCATAGGCACCAGCAGCGTCTGCGCGCCGAGATCGAGAAGCTGCTTGATCAGCCACGCCTCGCCGATCGGCGGGCGGATGATCGGATGGCTCGTCGAACTGGAGAGCGCCTGGAGCTGCGCCATCATCAGCGGCACGTCGTTCGGGGCATGTTCGCCGTCGATCAGCAGCCAGTCGAAACCGGCACCGCCGCAGATCTCGGCGGCGTAGGGATTGGCGAGGGCCAGCCAAAGGCCGATCTGCGGCCGGCCCTCGGAAAGGGCAAGCTTGAACATATTGCGTGGAGCAGGCATGGGCGCACCCTATTCGAAGAAGCAGCTGACGGTTCCCTGCGGCCCGAAATCGGCGACGATGGTGTCGCCGTGCCGGGCCTCGACGGGGCGGATGAACGAGCCGGCAAGCACAATCTGGCCGGCGTCGATGCGGTCGCCATAGCTGGCAAGCCGGTTGGCAAGCCAAGCGATGCCGCGGGCCGGATGGTTGAGAACGCCTGCACCAAGCCCGGTTTCTTCAACCGCGGCATTGCGCGAGACGATGGCGCCCATCCAGCGCATGTCGACATCCTGCGGGCGCATGGCGCGGCCGCCGATGACGATGCCGGCATTGGCGGCATTGTCGGAAATGGTGTCGACGATGGTTCGGGCCTTCTTCGTTTCCGGATCGACACGCAGGATGCGTGTGTCGAGAATCTCGAGCGCTGGAGTGACGTAGTCGGTAGCATTGAGGACGTCGAAGACGCTGACATTGGGGCCGGCGAGCGGCGCCTTCATGACGAAAGCGATCTCGGCCTCGATGCGCGGCTGGATGAAACGATCCCTGGGGATCGTGGCGCCGTCCTCGAACATCATGTCGTCGAACAACACGCCGGAATCGGGAATATCGATGTTCAGCGCATATTGCATCGCCTTCGACGTCAGCCCGATCTTCCAGCCGATGACCCTGCGTCCGCGGGCGATCTTCTGCTTCACCCAGGCCGATTGCACGGCGTAGGCGTCGTCCATGGTCATGTCGGGATGCTTCAGGGAGAGAAGGCCGGTCTGGATACGGCTCGCCTCCGCCGCATCGAGCGTCCTTGCGGCATCGGCGATTTCGCTGGCGTTCAACACGGCTCACACCTCGTCGGCGATGGGGTTGCGAAGCAGGCCGATGCCATCGGCCTCGACCTCGACGACATCGCCGGGTTTCAGCCAGATCGGCGGGTCGAAGCGGGCGCCGGCACCGGTCGGCGTTCCCGTGACGATCACGTCGCCGGGCACCAGCGTGGTGAAGGTCGAGACGTAGTTGATGATCTTGCGGAAGGAGAAGATCATCCGGCTGGTTCGGTCCTGCTGGCGGACCCAACCATTGACGCGGGTTTCGAGCTTGATGTCTGCGATCTGCGCCTCGTCGGTGAAGGGAACCAGCCATGGCCCGATCGAACCCGTGCGGTCGAAGTTCTTGCCTTGCGTGACGTTGAACTTGGCGTGGCGCACCCAGTCGCGGATCGTGCCTTCGTTGCAGAGCGACAACGCAGCTATATGGTCGAGCGCCGAGCCTTCGGGGATGCGCCGGCCGCCCTTGCCGATGACGATGACGATCTCGCCCTCGTAGTCGAGCTGCGGGCTTTCAGGCGGGCGGATCAGCGGCTGTCCGTGCCCGGTAAAGGAGCGCGGAAAACGGATGAACAACGACGGGTTGGGAGGTGCTGCCTGCCCATCCCGGTACTCTTCGTTGCGATCGGGGAAATTGACTCCGACGCAGATGATCTTTTCCGGCGCGGGGATCGGGATTTCGAAGCGGATATCGGCGAGCGACACGTCGGGGGCGAGGGTGGCGGCTTCGTCCGCAAGCCTTGTCAGGGCGCCGTCGGCAATGACCTCGCGCAGCGTCGGCCATTTCGAGCAATAACGCCGGGACAGATCGATGATGCCGTGGTCGCTGACAAGGCCGTATCCCTGACCGTCGCTCGTGTAAAAACTGGCGAATTTCGCAAGCGTCATTTCAATCCTCCGGCCTGGTCGGGCGATGCCGACGGGCAGACATGTTTGATCCCGCAGATCACCGGTTAGCCATGCCCGCAGCGACCTCGGTGATGACATCGAAGGCGACATCGGCGTCCGCCTCGGTCATGTCGAACTGGCCTGCCTGGAAGCGGATGGCGACGCGGCCGTCGACCCGCGTCTGGGTCAGGTAAATGCGGCCATCGTCGTTGATGGCATTGACCAGCGCGATGTTGTGGGCGTCGCTGTCGGCGCCACCGCGATGGCGGAACGAGAACAGCGAGAAGCGCGGCGCGGTGACGATTTCGAAGTTTTCGTTCGCGCCGAGGCGCGCGGCCAGGCGATTTGCCCAGGCGACGTGGTTGCGGATCATCGTCTTCAGACCATCCAGCCCGTGGAAGCGCAGCAGGAACCACAGCTTCAGGGCGCGGAAGCGCCTTCCGAGCGGGATCGTCCATTCAGAATAGTTGATGATGCCGTCGCGGCCATGGGTCTTCAGATATTCCGGTTGGATCGCCAGCGTGCGGACGAGATCATCGGGATTGCGGATGAAATGGGCAGAGCAGTCGAACTGGGCGCCGAGCCATTTGTGCGGGTTGAAGACGACAGAATCCGCCTCTTCGACACCGGCCCAGAGCGAGCGGAATTCCTCGCAGATCATTGCCGACCCGGCCCATGCCGCATCGACATGGACATAAAGGCCGTGCTTGTGGGCGACGCGAACGACTTCGGCGATATCGTCGCAGGCGCCGGTGCTGGTGCCGCCGGTACAGGCAATGACGCCGGCCGGCAGGAAACCTGCGTCTTTATCCCTGATAATGGCCGCTTCGAGCGCTTGGCAGTCCATTGCGTGGAGCGGCCCGGCCGCCGGTATGCGCACGAGGTTTTCCTCGCCGATGCCCGACACCCAGATGGCCCGGTCGATCGAGGTGTGGACTTGGTCCGAGGAGTAGATGCGCAAGGGCGCGTGTGCGCTCAGTCCTTGCTTGTTGCCTTTCCAGTTCAAGGCGCGCTCGCGCATGACGAGTACGGCGGAGAGCGTGGCGGAGGACGCCGAGTCCTGGATCACGCCGGAAAAGCCGTCGGGCAGGCCGATCGCCTGGCGCAGCCAGTCGATCACCCTGGTTTCGAGCTCCGTGGCAGCGGGGGAGGTCTGCCACAGCATGCATTGGGCGGCCATCGCCGTCACCAGATATTCGGCGATGACGGAAACCGGGGCGGCGTTGGCAGGGAAATAGGCGAAGAAGCGCGGGTGCTGCCAATGGGTCATGCCCGGCAGGATGATGTTTTCGAAATCCTCGAAGATCGCCGCCATGTCCTCGCCGGTCTGGGGCGGCTTGCTCGGGATCTGGGCTGCGATCGCGCCCGGTGCCGTCTGGGCGCGAACAGGCCTGTCGCGTAGCGACGCCCGATAGGCCGATCCCCATTCCGCCGCTTTCTGCGACCACTCACCGAAAGTCTTCTCGTCCATAACGTTCCTCCCCTTGCGCCATTCGTGCCGGCCCTGTTGTGCCGGCATCCACCTTTCATGCCTCGATTTACGGGGCGATGATAGGTTGCGCCTTCAACGCCGGTTCCACCGTCTCGGCGTCTGCAAATTGGCTGCCCTCTTCGAACCAGGAGCGTGGCGCAGGCGCGCCCCAGAGCGTTTGGCGCTGCGGGTCCTTGAGATCCCATTTGATCGGTTCGAGATCGGGATCAACGGTCTGGTAGTCCGAGCAATAGATCTCGATGCGGTGGTTGTCGGGATCGCGGACATAGAGGAAGAAGGCATTGGAAATGCCATGACGTCCGGGGCCGCGCTCGATATTGGCGAGCCAGCCGGAGGTCGACATCAGGTCGAGCAGGTCGATGATGTTGAGCGGCGTCGGCACCCAGAAGGCGGTATGATGCAGGCGCGGGCCGCGACCATTGGTAAAGGCGATGTCGTGTACGCCGCCCTTGCGGTGGGTCCAGGCCGCCCAGAGCCGGCCGGTCTCCTCGTCGGCCGTATACTCGGTCACCCGGAAACCGATCTCGTTATAGAAGGCGACGGCGTCGTCGACATTGGGCGAGAAGCAGTTGAAATGGTCGATGCGCAGCGGCTTTACGCCGCGATAAAGCGCATATTTCTGATGGATCGGCGGCAGGCGGTCCATCTTCGAATAGAATTCCAAGGGAATGCCCTGCGGATCGCGGGTGCGGAAGGTGCGCGACTGATAGGGCCGCTCGATCCATTCGACCGGCAACCCCTTCTGCTTGAAGAAATGCGCCGCCTTGTCGAGGTCCTCGTCACCAAAGACCTTGAAACCGAGATCGCGGGCTTCGGCAGTCGCTGCCTTCTTCAGCACGATGCAGTGATGGCCGCGTTCTTCCATGGCGCGCAGATAGATCGTGTCGGCCGTCTCGTCGGTCACCTGCAGGCCCAGCACATCGACATAGAAGGCGCGCGATTTGGCGAGATCGGTGACGGCGAGTTCGACATGGCTCAGCCGCACGATGTTGAAAGGCGGGTGAAGGTTCGGCTTCGGTAAGGGCATTCTTGTCTCCTCCAGTTTTGGGCGGCGCGGTTCGTGTCTCGCGCTCAGCCGCCGAGCTTGGCGATCGCATGCGCCGAGCTGGCAAACGCGATGTTCTTGGTTTCCATGTAAAAGTCGAACGACCAGTCGCCGCCGTCGCGGCCGATGCCGGAGCTTTTGACGCCGCCAAAGGGCGTCGGCAGATGACGGACATTTTCGGAATTGACCCAAATCATCCCCGCCTCGAGATGATCGGTGAAGCGGAAGGCGCGCGTGATGTCGGAGGTCCAGAGGTAGCCGGTAAGGCCGTATTGAACGTCGTTGGCAAGCTCCAGCGCCTCCGCCTCGTCCTTGAAGGCAATGGCGGTCAGGACCGGCCCGAAGATCTCCTCCTGCGCGATCCGCATGGAATTGTTGGCGCCGGTAAAGAGCGTCGGCTGGACGTAGCAGCCGCCACCGGGGCCGTCGAACTTTGCACCGCCGGCAGCAACCGTCGCACCTTCTTCCTGGCCGATGCCGATGTATTCGAGCACCTTCTTTTCATGCTCCGGGTGGATCAGCGGCCCGACTACGGTTTCCGGATCGAGCGGATGACCGATCCTGATGCGCTTGGCCTTCTCGGCAACCAGCGCGGTAAAGCTGTTGTAGATGCTGTCTTCCACCAGCAGCCGAGAAGAGGAGGTGCAGCGTTCACCGTTCAGCGAATAGATCATGAAGACCGCGGCGTCAGCGGCGCGCTCCAGATCGGCGTCGGCAAAGACGACGACCGGGTTCTTGCCGCCGAGCTCGAAATGCACCCGCTTCAGCGTGTCGGCGCCCTGTTTCATGATCAGCGATCCCGTCCGGCTTTCGCCGACGAAGCCGATGGCCTTGATGGCAGGGTGCTCGGTCAGCGCCTTGCCGGCGTCCTCGCCAAAGCCGTTGACCAGGTTCCAGACACCCTTGGGTAGACCGGCTTCCTCGGCGATCTCGACGAGCAGGCGGGCCGTCAGCGGCGAGAACTCCGCCGGCTTGTGGACGATGGTGCAGCCGGCCGCGAGCGCGGGCGCTATCTTCCAAGTCGACAGCATGAACGGCGTGTTCCAGGGCGTGATGATGCCGACCGGGCCGATCGGTACGCGCGTGGTCATGTTGATCTGGTTGTCACCGCGTAGCACCTTGCCGTCGCGGGCCTCCGGTGCGCGATCGGCAAAGAAGCGAAAGTTCTCCGCACCACGCAGAGCGGCCTTGGCCATGAACTTGAGCGACTGCCCCGTGTCCATGCATTCGACGAAGGCAATCTCCTCGGCGCGCGCGACGATGGCATCGGCGATCTTGTGCAGAAGTTTTTTGCGCGTTTCGCCCGGCATGGCGGCCCAGGCTGGGAAGGCCTCCTTCGCGGCACGGGCAGCGCGGTCGATATCGGCTGCTTTGCCGCGTGAGACGGTTGCAAGCGGCTTGAGATCGACTGGCGAGATCGTCTCGAAGCTGTCGCCATCCAGCGCCGGCACGGCTTCGCCATTGATGTGGTTCAAGACGCCGTGCGTGCCGAAGCGGGCGAGATAGGCGTCCGCCTTCTTGAAGTTCTCGTCGAGTTTGGACATGTCATTCTCCAATCGTGGTGCGCTGCCGTTGTGCGGGCGCAGAAACTCTTGCCGACTTCTGCCGGGGTCAGTTGCCCTGCTTTCGAAGGCGCGGGTGGATCGCGTTCTTCTTCCAGCTGAGATCCGGGTCGATTTCGCGGATCTCCAGGCTGAGGGCGAAATGAGGTGTGTCGAAAAGGCTTGCGAGCTCTTGTGTGGCGGCATCGAAGATGGCCGTCCCGGTCGCCTGCTTTTCGGCGTCCGAGCGGCCCCAGCCGATTCGGAAGGACATGTCGATGAAACTGTTCTCAGGCAAGAGATCGGCAATCGCGTAGTCGGCGCTGCGGATTGCGCGCACGCGAACGGCGCCGGTTTCAAAGAGACCGGTGCCGAGGATGGTCTTGTGGATCGTGCGGCACAGGCGGTCGAAGTCGACGCGCGCGTCGAGATTGGCGGAATGTTCGATCGTGAAGTGCGGCATTTCCTGTCCCCCGTGTCTCTCTGTTTATTAATTAACACGTTAACAATATGCCGTTCCGTGTCAAGCGACTTTCGCTGTCGCCCGAAGCTCGCCGGCAATTGCAGAAAGGTGAAAAATCGCCCATAGATCGCGCATGAGCCGTGCGAAAACCCCGATCGAGCTTGGGCCCGACGCCCTTCTTCCCCACAATACGCGTCGGTCGCTGCCGATCGCGCTTCTGCGCGCGCGCGAAGCGGTGATGGGGCATTTCCGACCGATGCTGGCGCGTCACGAAATCACCGAGCAGCAATGGCGCGTCATCCGGATCCTCGCAGAATCCGGCAAGGTCGACGCGTCCGAGATGGCCGACAAGGCCTTCATTTTGGCGCCGAGCCTCACGCGTATCATCCGCTCGCTCGAGGAGCGCGGACTGATCACCAAGCACAAGGACGCCGACGACGGTCGTCGCGTGCTGCTCGAGATCGCGCCCGCGGGCATGCGCGTCATTGCCGATGTCAGCCCGGAAAGCCGGGCGATCTACGACCAGCTCGAAGCGCGTTACGGCCGCGAACGTGTTGAGGTGTTGCTCGACATGCTGGACGAGCTCGCAACGCTCGGCGATTGATAAGGCATCTGCATTCCTCATGCGAGGACCGGTAGCGCTTGCGCCAAGAGCAACGCCTCATCCGCGTAACGACGCACACGCGCCTCCGCGTCCGGAAGTTCCGGGCGCGCGGCAAACCAGCCGATATAGGTGAGGCTACGAAGCGCCATGAAGATCGGCAGCGCCGAAAGTGCCGGATCCGTCAATGGGCGCTTGCTTCTGTATCCTTCGATCAACGCCCTTTCGATCGCCTCGTAGGCCGGTTCATTGCGGTTCTTCAGGAGCGCCGTCGCGATATCGAACAGGCGAAAGCCGAAGCCCGCGTCGTCGAAATCGATGAACGCCACGCCGTCGTCACAAACCAGCACGTTCTCGCGCACGAGGTCGGCATGGACGAGGCCGTAGTCGAACTCGCCCGCAGGCACGTTTTCCAGAATGCTCCGAAGCCGATCGCGCAGAATGCCGAGCCCACACCTCTGCTCGACCGACAGGCCCTCGCAATCCCAGAAGCGGCCCCAGACCGGCCTTTCGCCAAGCAGGCCCGCGATGTCCCAGGCAGGACGTTTGAAGCCTGATGGCGCCGACCAGCGATCGGCAAGGTTGTGCATGTCGGCCATCATGGCCCCAAGCGCATGAAACAGGACGATCTGCCTCTCACCGCTATGCGCGAGCGGAACGCCGCTTTCACCGAACGGCGAGCCGTCCAGCCAGCTGACGATATCGGCATGCTGTGCGCCAAAATCATCGGTCGGGTCGAGATGCACGAGAAGACGGCCGTCCGGTGTCGCAATCGCGCTCGGCACCGTAAGGCCGCCGTCGCCCAAGGCTGTCATCCACTGCAGTTCGGAGCGCAGCGCGGCCTCGTCGTGATAACCCGGTCGGTGCAGTCTGAGCGCAGCCGGCTCGCCGTCGGCGAGGGTGACCCGGAAGACGGCGTTCTCCCGATATTTCAGCAGCTCGGGCCGCACGTCGGCAAGTCCCCAGTGGGTTATGGCTTCCAGTGCGCGGGCCTCGAGTGCTAGCAGCAGATGTTGTGGCAGATGCTCGGCCATGGCGCGTTCACAAGCCTGAAAGCACGTCGTCGAGGGTCGACAACATCAGGTCGGCGTTCTCCTTGGAGAACGGCATCGGCGGGCGGATCTTTGTCGCGCATTGATGGATGCCGAGCTTGCCCATCAGCACGCCACGCTCGCGCATGTCGTTGATGACCTTGGTGGCGAGTTCGGCGGCCGGCGTCTTGTTACCCCGGTCGAGCACGAGTTCCGCTCCGAAGAACAAGCCGCTGCCGCGCACGTCGCCGATGATGGCGTGCTTGTGCCTGAGCCGGTCGATGCCGGCCTTGGAATAGGCGCCGACCTCGCGGGCATTATCTACAAGCTTTTCATCCTCGATGACGTCGAGCACGGCCATTGCCGCGGCGCAGGACACCGGATTGCCGCCGAAGGTGTTGAAGTAGCGGAACGCCTTGCGGAACGCGTTCAGCGCATCGCTGCCGGCAACGACGCCGCCGATCGGATGGCCGTTGCCCATCGGCTTGCCTAGCGTGACGATGTCGGGGGTGATGCCGGCCTTCTGGTGGCCCCACATGTGCCCGCCCGTGCGGCCGAAACCGGGCTGGACCTCGTCGGCAATCACCACGCCGCCGGCTTTCCGCACGGCCGCAACGGTCCTGTCGAGGAAGCCCTCAGGTAGATCGGGGAAGCCCTCATTGGCGAAGAACGGGTCGATGATCAGCGCGGAAAAACCAAACGGGCTTTTCTGCAGCTCGGCGATCGCCTTTTCCACTTCGGCCGCAAACGCGATCGAAAAGGCTTCGCCGGAAACGCCGCCGAGTGGCCGGTAGCTATCCGGTGCCGGCACGTGGCGCACATGGCCGCCGAAGCCGCCGACCGGCGGCATCCGGGTGGAAAGCTGCGAAACGGAGGCAGTGTTGCCGTGATAGGTGTGATCGGTGGCGATGACCCCGGTTTTTCCGGTCACCGCCTGAGCCATGCGCAGGGCAATGTCGTTGGCCTCGCTGCCGGTGCAGGTCAGGATCGCTGTGTCTAGACTAGGATCGAACGTCGCGGTCAGTCGTTCGACATAGTCGAGGATACCCTCGTGCAGGTAGCGCGTGTGGGTGTTCAGCGTCGATGCCTGCCGGGTGATCGCTTCGACCACGCGGGGATGGCAATGGCCGACATGCGGCACATTGTTGTAGCAGTCGAGATAGCGTCTGCCGTCGGCGTCAAAGAGCCAGACGCCTTCTCCCCTGATGATATGGACCGGGTCGCTGTAAAACAGCGACATGTTCTTGCCGAGCAGCCGTTCGCGGCGTGCCAGCAGCGCTGCCGTGTTGCTCATGTCATTTGCCCCCGGCAGCACTCAGGCCGGCGTCGAGCGCCGAAAGAATGCGCGTGACATCCTCGGCAGTGATCACGAGTGGCGGCGACAGGATCACGTTCGGGCCGGAGGTGCGGACCATGACACCAGCCTCATAGGCTGCGTCCTGGACCTTCTGCACCACGTCCTTGGCAGCCGGCGATTTCTTTGCCTGGTCCGACACCAGTTCGAGCGCGCACATCAGGCCCTTACCGCGCACATCGCCGATGAGGTCGTGGTTGGCCTTCAGAGCTTGCAGGCCGGCCATCAACTCCTCGCCGCGCGCGCCCGCATTGGCCGCCACATCAAGGCGTTTTGTTTCCTTGAGGGTTGCAAGGGCGGCAGCCGCACCGACCGGGTGACCGGAATAGGTGTAGCCATGGCCGATCGAACCGGCAGCCGTCCTGTTGGTCTCGAAAGCCTCGGCAACCTTGTCCGAGATCATCACCGCGCCGAAGGGATAATAACCGTTGGTGATGGCCTTGGCCGTCGACATCAGGTCCGGCTTGACACCCCAAAGACGCGAACCGGTCCAGGCGCCGGTGCGGCCGAAGGCGGTGATCACCTCGTCAGCAATCAGCAGGATGCCGTGGCGATCGCAGATCTCGCGCATTAGCGGCATGAAGGTTTCGTGCGGCACGATCACGCCGCCGGCACCGAGCACCGGCTCCATGATCAGCGCGGCGATGGTGTCGGCCCCCTGGAAGGCGATCTCGTCTTCGAAGAGGCGGGCAATGCCCCTGGCGATCTCGGCGCCGTCCGTCGTCGCGAACGGATTGCGGTAGGTATAGGGGGCGGGAAGGTGGAAGACGCCCGGCAGCAGCGGCTCGTAGTTGCGGCGGAAATTAGAGTTGCCATTGACCGACGCGCCGCCGAAATGCGTGCCGTGGTAGCCCTTCTTCAGCGCGACGAATTTGGTGCGCTCCGGCTGGCCGTTGAGCTTGTGGTACTGGCGGGCGAGGCGAAGGCAGGTCTCGACCGAGTCCGAGCCGCCCGAGGTGAAGAACGAGCGGCTGAGGCCATCCTCCTTGAACCATTCGGCAAGTTCATAGGAAAGCTCGATCAGCGGCGAGTTGGTGGTGCCGCGGAAGGTCGAATAATAGGGCAGGTCGTCGAGCTGATCGCGGATCGCCTTCTTCACCGGCTCGCAGGAATAACCGAGATTGACGTTCCACAAGCCGCCGACCGCATCGAGTACCTTCTTGCCGTGGATGTCGACGATCTCCACGCCCTCACCGGCATTGATGATGCGCGGCGGCGTCGCGTGCATTTCGGCGGGGTGTGCCATCGGATGCCACAGGTGGCGGGCGTTGTTCTCGATGAGGAAATTGGTTTCGCGCATGTCTTGCTCCTGGTCAGTTCAAATGCCGAGCATCCGGAGGGCTCTGGCGTAGCTTTCGGCGGGTCTGGTGACATCGAAGTGCACGTTGGGCAGGGACACTGCCTCGGCGCCCTCAATGTTCTTTTTCTGGTCGTCGACGAAGACGCAGGCCTCTCGCGGCAGGCCGAGCTCGGAAAGTGCGAGTTCGTAGGCCCGCGGGTCCGGTTTCAGGATGCCGGTGTAGGTGGCATCGACGATGACGTCGAAAAGCTGGATCAGCGGGAAGCGCTTGCGAAACTCGACCCCGTAGAAAAGATCGAGCTCGTTGGAAAGAATGGCGAGCCTGATACCGGCGTCCTTGGCCTGTAGGATCGCATCGCGCGCTTCCGGGCGCAGCACCAGTTCCGGCTCGGCGCCGCGCGCGCGCTGGACGAAGGTCTTCATATCCGTCCAGTCTTCACCGACGAGGTGCCCGACTTCGCGGGTGCGCTCCGTCCAATAGTCGCGCTCGGTGATCTCGCGCCTCTGCATCGACACCCAGAGTGGATCGGTGGCGGTGTCGAACGGCCCCCGCCAGGTCAGGCTGCCGGGGGCAAGGCCGAGCGCGCGCTCGGTGACATCGTGGGTTTCAAACAGCGTGCGTGTAACGACGCCGCCGAAGTCGAGGATGAGAGCGCGATCCGTCACGGGCGGCCTCCCGGGATCACGCCGCGGGCGATCCAGTCGTCGAAGATGGCGAGCGCCTTTGCCGAAAACTCCGGTGCGTTGATGTGGCTGTCGATTTCATGAAGGCTGACGGAGGAGGGGACGGCGCGGCGCATCTCGTCGATGAAGGCGTCGAGCGCTTCAGGTTCGTGCAGCGGTTCCTCCGGCTTGTCCCATTCCTGGATGCCCTTGAGCGGCAGGATGAAGGCGACTTCGGCGCTGGTCACGGCGAGCTTGCCGCCGATGATGCGGGCGATCTCGCGCCGGCCTTCTGGCGATGTCGTCACCGAGCCCAGCAGCCGGTTGTGGGCATGATAGGGCCGGCCAGCTAAGGCTGCGGGCAATGCCTGCCAGGCGGGCAGGTCGACCATATCGACTGCTCCCGGTGCGACAAGCTGCGGAATTCCGGCGCGTCCGGCATTTTCCAGCCGATCTGGCCCTGACGTGACGACGGTGCCGTGATGATGGTTGCTGACTTCCTGGATGCAGAAGTCGAAGACGGCGGTAAAGCCGTTCTGTGCGGCAATCGCCTCGAAGGCGCGGCCGCCCATGCCGGTCGCATGAAACACTGCGACGTCATAGCCGCGGCGCTCAAGTTCGGGCTTCAGGTATTTCATGTATTTGAGGCAGCTCGATCCGAGCGAGGTCATGCCGATGAGCGGCCGCTCCTTGTCCGGTTTGGTGCCGAAGCGCGCCGCCCCGACGACGGCGCCACAGGCTTGCGAAAGCACCGACCGGCAAATGCCGTTGAGGCCGTAAAGTCCGCCCGCCCACAGGATCATCATCAGATCGGGCGCGATGCGTTCCGGCGGCAGCAGGTGCGAATAGGCGATCGTCGAGACGACGAACTTCGGCACGCCGAGCGGCAGGGCTGCAGCGACGTCGAGTGCCAGGTCCGTGCCCATCGAACCGCCGAGAATGATGACGCCATCGGCCTGGCCCGCATCGTAGAGGCTGCGGGTGAGGGCCGCCGCACCCTTGGCCATCAACTCCATCGCACTGTTTTCGTCGCCGCTTGCGGCAATCGCTACGATCGACGTGCCTGCCGCCTTGGCGATATCGTGACGGGAATATTCCGGCGCATAGGGCGGATCACCGAGAACGCTGACGTCGATCATCACAGGCAGGCCACCGGCCTCGCGAATGACGGATGCCATGAATTGAAGCTCTTCGCATTTGGTGTCTCCCGTCCCAACGACAAGGATGTTGGGTAGACGGTTCATCGCATTCATCAGCCGGCCCTCCTTGCCAGCGGATTGGCAGGCACCTGCTCCAACCCAAAGAATTTCTCCGAAATGCGTTTCGCGATCGCCGCCGTTGCCGGTCCGAGTTGCTCGATCGTGTCGGCATTGGCGCGGACCTGCGGTGCGGCAACGGCGATCGCGCCGATCGGCACGCTGTCCGGCGCACGGATCGGGGCGGCGACACTGATGACGCCGCTTTCGAGCCCCTGCTGGCTGATCGAATAGCCGCGGTGGGCGGTCTCTACGAGCAGGCGGCGAAGTTCTGTTTTCGACGTGATCGTGTACTCGGTGAAGGCTTCAAGGGGCATGGACAGTGCATCTTCGATCTGCCTTGCCGGGCAGAAGGCGAGGAAGGCGTGGCCGGATGCGGTCGCATGGAAGGGCAACGCGCTGCCGATGTCGACGATGACCCGATGGGCGCGCGGCGAATCTTCCACGTGAACGGTCGAAAGCCGGTCGGCGACGAATTCCGAGAGATGCACGGTCTCGCCTGATGTGCTGGCAAGCTCTTTTACGAATGGAATGGCGAGCGTGAGAAAGGGGAACCGTGCTTCCCGGATGCGGGCAAGCCGGACCGGCGCGCCGCCGATGCGGTAGCGCTTGGTATCCGGATCCTGTTCGACGAAACCGTGTTTTTCAAGCTCGACGAGAAAGCGTCGCGCCGTCGCCTTGTCGAGCACGCAATGCCTGGCGATGTCGCTCAAGCCCACTTCCCTGTCCAGTCGCGAGATCGCGTCCAACAGGGTCAGTGCCTTACCGATGGTGCTCATCCAGTCCTCCGTCGTTGAGCGCCGCCGTCAGTGATCCCGATGCCTGTTCCCTTGATTCCCAGGCGGTTTGGTCGCCCGTATCGCGTTTTTATCCGGCCGAGATACTTAACATGCGAAATAACTTGACAGGTCGCCGTGGCATTTGCAAGTCTATATTTGAAGCAACGGTTTGAATATTGAACCGATTATTGCGCGCGGCCAAGAACAAAAAGCAACATGGTCAGCAGCAGCTTCGCGGAGGATGCCTTTGGAGAGATGGACCTGAGGCGAAGGCAAATAGTGCCAAGAAAAGGGGAGCTAAGAAGCTATGGACAATCAATCGTCGCCCGCAACCGGCGCCAACCAGCTGCGCAGGAATGCGCTCGGAGTCGGTGCCGTCACATTTCTCGTGGTATCGGCCGCCGCGCCGTTGACGGCGGTCGCCGGCGGTGTGCCGCTGGCAATGCTGCTCGGCAACGGCGCCGGCATTCCCGGCACGTTTCTGCTGGTCACGCTGATCCTTCTGATGTTTTCGATCGGCTACGTCGCCATGGCGCGGCATATCCGCAACGCCGGCGCCTTCTACGCCTATACCGCGCAGGGGCTCGGCGGGTTGATGGGCGGTGCCGCCGCGATGATCGCGATCCTTGCCTATAACGCGATGCAGATCGGCGTCTTCGGCCTGTTCGGCGCGGCGACCGCCGGCCTCTTTGCCGGGCTCGGCCTCGACCTGCCCTGGTGGGTCTGGACCTTCATCGGCATCGCGATTGTCGGCGTTCTCGGCTACCGCCGCGTCGACCTGTCAGCGAAAGTGCTGACGGTGCTCGTCATTCTCGAATATCTCGTCGTGCTGGTCATCGACGTTGCGATCATCGCCAAGGGCGGCGACAGCGGCCTGACGATGACGTCCTTCGCGCCTTCGGCCCTGATGTCCGGCTCGCCGTCGATCGGCATCCTGTTCTGCTTTGCAGCCTTCATCGGCTTCGAGGCGACGACGATCTACAGCGAGGAAGCCCGCGATCCGCACAGGACCGTGCCGCGCGCGACCTATATTTCCGTGCTGATTATCGGCGTTTTCTACATGCTGACATCCTGGCTGATGGTGAATGCGGCCGGTGCAGACAAGCTGGTGCCGGAACTGCAGGGCCTTGCCGATCCGACCACCTTCCTCTTCGGTCTCGCCGAGCGCTATGCCGGAGGCTGGCTGCCGCCGATCATGAATGTACTCTTCGTCACCAGCCTGTTTGCCGGCGTGTTGGCGTTTCACAATGGTGTCGCCCGCTATCTCTACGTCGCTGGCCGCGAGCGCCTGTTGCCGGCTTCGATCGGCGTCACCCATCCGGTCTACCATAGCCCGCACGCCGGCTCGGTCATCCAGACGATTACAGCTGTGCTTGTCGTTGCGCTGTTTGCGGCAACCGGACAGGATCCGGTGCTGGCGCTGTTTTCCTGGCTGACCAATGTCGGCACGCTGGCCGTGATGGTGCTGATGGCGTTTACCGCCTTTGCCATCGTCGCTTTCTTCAATCGCAATCCGGGATTGGAATCGAATGCGCTGGTGACCAAGATCATCCCGGTCATCACAGGCATCATCCTGATTGCAGTGATCATCGCCATTGCGATCAACTTCGGCGACCTCGCCGGCGCCACCGGTCTGCTTGCGGTCTTCCTGCCCGGACTTGTCGTTATCGCTGGCGTCATCGGGCTTGGCTTGGCGGCGATGCTCAAATCGGGCCGTCCGCTCGAATTTGCCCGGCTTGGCGCCGGCCAGGAGATCTGATCCGATAGGGGCGGCCGAGCAATCGGCCGCTCTTCTGCCTGACACATGGAACGGAAAACATGCAGAAAAAAATCGACCAGTTGCGCCGCAATGTGGTGCCGCCGCAAAAGCTCTTCATCGGCGGCAACTGGCGCGGCGCCCAGTCCGGCAGGATGCTGGATGTCATTTCCCCGATCGATGGCACGCGCCTCACGACCATCGCCGATGCTGATGTCGACGACGTCGATGCCGCTGCGCGTGCCGCCCGGGCGGCCTTTGAGAAGGGCACATGGTCGAGGGCTGCACCGGCGGAGCGCAAGAAGGTGCTTCTGCGCATAGCCGAACTCATCGAGAAAAATGCTCTCGAACTTGCCGTTCTCGGCGTACGTGACAATGGCACCGAAATTTCGATGGCGCTGAAGGCTGAGCCAGGCAGCGCCGCCGGTACCTTTCGCTACTACGGCGAGGCGATCGACAAGGTCTACGGCGAGATCGCGCCGACCGCTGACAACGTGCTCGGGCTCGTTCTTCGCGAACCCGTCGGTGTTGTCGCCGCTATCGTTCCCTGGAACTTTCCGCTGATGATCGGCGCCTGGAAGATCGCGCCGGCGCTCGCGGCCGGCAATTCGGTCATTCTGAAGCCTGCAGAGGGCGCGTCACTGACCTTGCTGCGGCTCGCCGAACTTTGCGCCGAAGCCGGCCTGCCTGAGGGCGTGTTGAATGTCGTGACGGGCAGGGGGGCGGTCACCGGCGAGGCGATCGGTCTCCATGCGGATATCGACGTGCTCGCCTTTACCGGCTCGGGCGGCGTCGGCCGGCGACTGCTTGAATATTCGGCGCGCTCCAACCTCAAGCGCGTCTATTTGGAGCTAGGCGGCAAGTCGCCCAACATCGTCTTTGCCGATGCCCCGGATCTCGATCAGGCGGCGAAAATCTCAGCCTATGGTATCTTCCGCAACTCCGGCCAGGTCTGCGTTGCCGGCTCGCGCCTGCTGGTGGAGCGATCGATCCACGAGGCCTTTACCGAGAAGGTTGCGGCGATCGCAGCAAACATGAAGGTCGGCGATCCGCTACTGCTGACAACCGAGGCCGGTGCGATCTCCAGCGAAATCCAGCTTAAGAAGAATCTCGGTTTCGCCGAGCAAGCGATAGCCGAGGGCGCGCGGCTGAGGGCCGGCGGCAAGCGTATCCTCGAGGAAACGGGCGGCTTCTACATGCGGCCGACGATTTTTGACGTCGATCCGGGCATGACGCTCGCCAGAGAAGAAGTCTTTGGGCCGATCCTCTCGATCATCCCCTTCGACGATGAAGCCGACGCGCTCCGCATCGCCAATGGCACCGAATACGGGCTTGCGGCGGCCGTCTGGACCGCGAACCTGTCGCGGGCGCATCGCATTGTGCGCTCTATTCGGGCCGGCGTCGTGCACGTCAACACCTATGGCGGCGCCGACAATACGGTGCCGCTTGGCGGAGTGAAGCAGTCGGGCAATGGCCACGACAAGTCACTGCACGCGCTCGACAAATACACCGACCTCAAGACCGCCTGGATCCAGCTCTGAGGGCAGCGAATAATCGCCACCAAACGAAACGGGCCGGAGTTGAACACCGGCCCGTTTCGTTTTTGTATTTCGGTATTCTACCCGCCGAAACTGCCGAGCTGTGTTGGCACGTGCACGTAGTTGCGATCGAAGTAGAGGAGCGCGTTGCCGTCGCTACGCGATCTTATGCCGACGACGCGGCCGATCAGGATGTGGTGGGTGCCGAGCAATCTTGCTTCCGCCAGTTCGCAATCGAGCGAGACGATCGCATCCTTCACAGCGAGACTTCCCGACTGCATCTCGACCCAGTCGGCGGCGGCATAGCGGGTTGCCATGTCCTTGGTGGCGCCGGCGAAATGGCCGGCGAGCTCGGTGTGGTCGTGGCTGAGCACGTTAACGCAGAAGCGCCGGTTGTCGATGAACAGGCCGCATTGCGTCGAGTTCCGGTTCATGCAGACGAGCAGGCTCGGCGGGTCGTCGGTCACCGAGCACATCGCCGTTGCAGTGAACCCGCCGCGCCCGGCGGGTCCATTGGTGGTGACGACATTGACGGGCGCACAGACCCGCGCCATCGCGTTGCGGAATTCGGTCTTGGAGATAGCCGTTTCCATGGCAATCGCCTCACTCGGCCGCATTGCGGATCGGCGCCTCGGCGCCAATTGGCGGCAGCCAGGTGTCGCCGGTCCAGCCATGCTGGTCGTAGTCGCTCATACAGGTGTCGACGAGGGCTTCCATCTCTTTCAGACGCCCGCCGCGCTCGGCGCCCTTCAGCACCTGCAGGCGGACTTCTTCAGGCGCGCCGGCATAGTTGAGTTCATAGAGCGCATGGCGCCCGCCGAACTCGGTGCCGGTCGCGTCCCACAGCAGCTTCATGATCTTGATGCGCTCGATATGCCCCATGTCGTTGGAGCCGCGGACATATTGCGCGAGGTAGCGATCGATCTCGCCATTGCCGAAATCCCTGACCGAGGACGGCAGGTAGATGAGGCCGGACGCGATAACCCGGCGAATGGTGTCGACCACTCGCGGATAGGCTTCCGACATGAACGTTCGGTAAGAGAGTGCGGCTTCGAGATTGGGCAGAACGGCGCCATCCGCCCACGGGATGGGGTTGTAGGCCATGGCATTGGAAAAGCTCCAGAACATGTGCCGAAGCGCGATGACCTCGCCAAGGGCTGCCTGGTTGCCGCGAAACGCGTCGCCGCCGGTTGCCCGCAGCGCTTTGGCCAGCAGGCCGGCGAGGAAGTCGAGCTTGACGGCAAAGCGGGTGCAACCCTGGAAGCAGTAGCCGTGCATGAAGCCCGATGCCGGATGAAACGAAAGGATCTTGGCGGCATCGCGCAGCACGAGCACGTCCTCCCAGGGCACGAACACATTGTCGAGCACCAGGATGGCATCGTTCTCGTCGAAGCGCGACGACAGCGGATAGTCGAAGGGATGGCCGACAGTGTTGGCCGTCTGCTCGTAGGAGACGCGGCAGAACATCTTGATTCCAGGCGCATTCATCGGGACGATGAACATCACCGAGAGCGACGGATCCTCGGTCACTGTTGCCGAGCTCTGGGCAAGGAAATTATAGTGCGTCAGCGCCGACGACGTCGCCACCACCTTGGCGCCGGAGACATAGATGCCGGCATCGGTTTCCTTGGTGATATGAACGAACACGTCTTTCACCGCATCGGCAGGTTTATGCCGGTCGATCGGCGGGTTGACGATCGCATGGTTCATGAACAGCGCCGCTTCCTGGGCGCGTTTGTGCCAGGCGAGTGCATTGTCCTTGAAGGGTCCGTACCAGGAGGCGTTGGCGCCAAGCGTGTTCATCAACGCCGCCTTGTAGTCGGCCGTGCGTCCCATCCAGCCGTAGGACATGCGCGCCCATTCGGCGATCGCGCCCTGCTGGGCAACGAGGTCGGCAGACGATCGGGCGACGCGGAAATATTTGTGGGTGTAGCCGCCGGAGCCGGTGTCAGTGGGGGTGGTCAGGGTCTCTTTCCTCGCCGGGTCGTGCAGCGCATCGTAGAGCCTTGCCAGCGAGCGGGCCGAATTGCGCATGGCTGGGTGGGTGGTCACATCGGCGATGCGCTCGCCGTTGATATAGACCTCGCGGCCATCACGCAGGCTTTCGAGATATTCGGCCCCGGTAAACGGGCGCGCCTTGTCGGCGCGAAAATCCTCAGCTCTCATGGTTCTCCTCCTTGAGTTTCGTCAAGACTAGGCATTGATTGTCGAGGCAGCCATGGACAGAATGCCAAAATGACTTGCACTTTTTCGGGTGGTTGATGGCCGACATCATTCCAAGCTTCTTTGTCTACGGCGAACCGGAACAACAGCTCGAACCGGGGTTCTTCCACGTCGAAACGGTGATGGCTCGGCGTGGACTGCATCAAGGACAGGTCAGGGCCCATAAGCATGATCAACTTGCCCAGGTGACCTACTGGTTTCGCGGACGTGGGTCGTATTTCATCGAAGACAAGGTTTTGGACTTTTCCGCGCCAGCCGTCAGCTTCGTGCCAAGCGGTATCGTGCACGGTTTCTCCGTCGAACCGCTGGAAAGCGATGCTTTCGTAATATCGATCGCCGACGGCTTGATGCTGTCCGCCCGGGAGAGAACAGTCCTGGCGCTCGATGCGCCGATCATGGTTGCCGGCGCCCGGGACGACCGGCAGTGGCAGCGCCTATCGTCATTGATGGACATGATCGCAGAGGAGTACGGCACGGGAGCTTTCGGTACCCAGTCGATGATGGCATCGCTGGTATCGGCGATCCTGACGCAGATCGCGCGCCTTGCCACCGCCGCGCCATCGCCGTCGCAGTCCCCCGATATGATACTCGCAACACAGTTGCGGCGCATGATCGATGCGCATTTTCGCGAGAACTGGACGGTTGGGCGCTATACGAGTGCTCTTGCGACCACCCCGCACCTGCTTGCCAAGGCCAGCAATGCCGCGTTCGGGATGCAGGTGAAGGAACTGATCAATGAGCGCCGGCTGCTGGAAGCCAAGCGTCTGTTGCTTTTCACCGTTCGATCACTGGAAGATATAGCCTACGAGATCGGACTGAAGGATGCCGCCTACTTCTCCCGTTTCTTCCGCTTGCGTACCGGCATGGCGCCAAGCGACTGGCGACGGCTCAAGCTGGCGGACGCGATCGTGCCATCCTGATTACGACTTCGCCTATCTGTCCCGACAATGCGCTCATCCATGCTTCATTACGGACCGCCGAGTGGAAGAAATCCCGATCGGATCCGGCCCGACAAAGTGTCTTTGCCGTGCCGATCAAACAATTTCCGGGATAATCATGATTGGGCCTTGAAAACCCTGAGCCACTGACTATCTAGGGCATCACTACCCGTATCGATGGCGTCCTGCAGCGGCTAAGCCCGCGCGTTTGACGTTGTCCGGGTCAAGAAAGGGCGCTCCCCGTCAAGGGTCGAGCGCCTTTTCTATTTCGGGGCTCTCCCGCATCGGGCGGCGGCGGGCCTGCCGTCCGTCAGCTTGCAGGTGCTGTGGTCACGAGACGTCTGCCGCCCTTCGCGTTTTCCGGGCGGTGAACCGTGTTGTGATGGAACAAACGCGTTTCCGGTGTATTGTTGTTACGGGAGGCCCCAAGATGTCAGTCCGTCACCCGAAAGGCAGACGCACGTCCGCAATGCTGCTGCCGTCAGCGCAATGGCCACGTCACGCGGCGACGGCTCAGGCGCGCCGTGCCTGGCTTCACGCGCTGTTGGGACGACCGGAGCCGGAGGATCGCGTGTTGCGTGAGAGCCAGGTGGCAGATGCCGGCGACGGCGGGATTGTCAGCGCCGGGGTTTATTTTGACGAATCCACAACGGTGAACCGGCAGCCGCGTCCTCACGATTACAGTTCGGCAGTGTCAGCGCAACAAGCGCCGGCGTCTGCGGCAACCACCGACGTCGATGCTTCCGGCGGAGCCTTGTGGAACGCGCTTTTGGGCGACGACACATCCCACGGCATGCAGCGCTTCGCCAGGCTGATCGCCCTTTTCATCCTTCTTTCCGGGCTGGTGTTCTGGTTGCTTGCGCCCTGAAGGGCTTGCAGAAGGTCGGAACCATTTCATTCGCAGCCGGTTCTACCCCTGGGTTCACAAACCGGGAAGGACTTCGCCATGCCATCGATCGACACAGCCAAAATTCTGATCCTCGCTACCGACGGCTACGAGCGCTCGGAACTGCACGTCCCGCGCGACGAACTGTCAAAGCGCGGCGCCAAAGTGACCATCGCATCGCTGGAAAAACGGGCCATCAAGAGTTGGGACAAGGGCGACTGGGGCGACACCGTTGACGTCGACCTGACGGCAAAGGACGTGTTCGTGCGAGACTTTGATGCGCTTGTGCTGCCAGGCGGGCAGATCAACCCGGACCTGCTAAGGAAGAACCCCGACGCGATGCGCGTCGTCACCGATTTCGTGCAGTCGGGCAAGGTGGTGGCAGCCATCTGTCATGCGCCGTGGCTGCTTGTCGAAGCCGACGCCTTGAAGGGGCGCAAGGCAACGTCCTATGCCTCCATCCGCAAGGATGTGGAGAATGCCGGCGCGCAATGGGTCGATCTGAAGGTCGTCAGCGACCACGGTATCGTCACCTCCCGCTCGCCAGACGATCTCGACGCCTTTGTTGCCAAGATCGTTGAGGAGATCGAAGAGGGTCGCCACGATCGGCGTGCCGCTTAAACTCGACAGAAACGAGGGCGACCGCCATCAGGTATCGCCGCATCTCGAGACACCATGGCCGGCCGGCGTTTGCTTCCGGTCGGGCCATTGACGCTCGTTACTGCAGCGCCTTGGCAAGGAAGGGCAGGCTGACATCCATGCGGTAATCGACCGAATTGTGGTTGTCCTCGAACTCCTCATAGGTGTGTTCGATGCCGAGTTGCTTCAGCGTCCGATGGATGCGGCGATTGCCGTAGAGCAGATTGTACTGATCCACAGTGCCGCAATCCATGTAGAAGGCCTTGAGCTTGCCGATGTTGTGCCCATGGGTCTTGGCGAGCTCAACGGGACGCACGCCATCCAATTCTGCCAGCGGTCGTCGATGAGCTCGCAGGTCTCCAGATCGACCGGGAGCCGCAGGCCTTTGAAGGCCTCGAGGTTGGGATCGGGGTCGTAGCTTGCCGCCTGGGCCAAAACGAGGAGGACGGGGATGTCCTCATCGGCATGTTTCTCCCGGGCCTCATAGGCTCGAAACCAGCTTTCAATCGAGAGATCATGCCGCGCAAGCGCGCGCAGCACCATGGGAAAGTCAGCCGCCATCAGGTCGAAGCCGGCGTCTCCGGAATGGCTCGCTGCCGCAGCCCAGACATCCGGCCGCCGGAAGGCGTGGGAGAACGCGCCGTAGCCACCCGAGCTTTTTCCAAAAACGCCGCGCCGTCCGGTGCCGCCGCAGCCGAAGCGGGTTTCGACTGCCGGAAGCATCTCGTCGATGAGGAAATCCTCCCAACGGCCGACGACCTCGCTGTTGACATATTGGTTGCCGCCAAGAGAAGTGAAGCAATCGGGAAAGGCGACGACCACCGGCGGCATCTGCCCGGTCGCAATCAGCCGGTCCAGGCGCTCCGGGACGTTCTCGAAGAAGGCTTTCCAGGCGGTGTGCAGAGGGCCGCCGGCCGTAAAGCCGACGAGATCGACGAGCAACGGCAGGCCGGCGCCATCATGGTTTGCCGGGATATAGACATCGACGTCGCGGCGGCTCGGATCCCCGAGCCTGTTGCTTTTAAGCACGTCGCTGTCGACGCTGAGACGGGACACCGTGCCCTTGGGATAATCTGACTTCCGCATTCTTTCCTCCTGATCGCTCCCCGGTTGTATCGCCCGCAATCGACACGAGCCACCATTATCGTCGGTTTGAAGACGTCCCTTCGAAAGGACGGCTCTCGGGATCGCGTAGGGCGCTAGCGCAAGATGCTCGTCAAGAACGTCATCACGGCGCCATTGAAAACATCGGGACCCTGCAATGGGGCAAAATGGCTGAGACCGGGAAGGACGTGAAGCGTCGCGTCAGGTAGCGTTTTGGCGAGATAGGTCATGTGCTCCTGCTCGATGAATTCGTCAAATTCGCCAAGGACCGCGGCCACGGGCACGGAGATACCGGCAAGTGCTGCCGCCGACAGGTTGGGCTGTGTCCGCTGCATCGTTTCGACGGCTGCCGAGAGCGCGTCGAAATCACCTGGCGTCGCCGAGAATGCGGCGTAGTCCTTCTGATGTTGCTGCCAGATGCGGCCGATAACAGGCGTGAACACGAACGGTTTGGTGCCTGTATCGTCGACGTTGCAGGCGAAGAAGAAAATGCCGGCAACGCGCTCGGGCGTTTCTTGGGCGAGGATCAGGGCGGTATCGGCGCCATCGCTCCAGCCGACGATCGCGGCCTTCTCGATCCCTAGCCGATCCATGACGGCGCGGGTATCGGCGGCCATCAGCTGGTAGCTGTATTCACGTGCGTCGCGTGTGCTGCGGCCGTGGCCGCGGCTGTCGATGATGACAGCGCGATAGCCGGCTTCGACGATTGCCGGGACCTGATAGCCCCAGTTTCCGCTGTTTCCCATGCCACCATGCAGCAGGATGACTGCGGGGCCGGAACCATGGCTCGCATACCAGATGCGTGCGCCTTCGTTTTCGACGAAGCCATGTTCGTGCGGCTCCGGAAGCGATGGGATCCCGTGGCTTTCAACATAAGTCAGATCAAGGTCGCGAAAGGTCATTGGATATCCCATTCTGTTCCTGCGTGAACGCCGTGAGATAGAGACCGCCGCGATTGCTGCAAGGGTGGCGGGTCGGCGGTTCCGATGTCGGGGAGGTGATCTTGCTTAGGCAGATTAACGCTTTCACCTGAAGTTGGTCCGAAAACAATCACGCCGGCCACCGGCAGGTGGCGTGGGCGGTTGGAATAACATAGTCCTTTTCCAGTCGGGCTCGTCACTCTGCAGATTGGCAAGCAGCGAGGGGCGCGCGGCGATCTGCGGTTGAGGATTTAGGCATCTTTACTTAAAGACCGTTAGAATGCACTCAAAGGCGATGCGCCTTGCACGGAACCCTCTCCCCGCGAACCGAGATGGAACAGTAATGACAGGTTCTTCCGACACCAATATTTTTGATCTGGCGCCGATCGCGATGTGGATCGAGGATTTCAGCGGGGTCACAACGCAGTTCGATCGTTGGCGGGCCGAGGGCGTGGTCGATATCCGCGCCTATCTCAGAGAAGACTTGACGCGTGTCGCCGCCTGCTCCAGCCGAATTCGTGTCCTGCAGGTCAATCGCCGGACACTGGACCTGTTTGAAGCCAGGGATCTCGATCACCTCTCCGCGAACCTGTCGAAGGTCTTTCGCGATGAAATGCTCGACAGCCATGTCAATGAGCTTGCCGAATTGTGGGAGGGCAAGACCGAGTTCAGCAGCAGCGCGGTCAACTACACGCTGTCTGGCCGCAGGCTCGACATTCAGCTGCGCGGCTCGGTGCTACCAGGATACGAGAACACGCTCGGCCGGTTGCTGCTGACGACGGAAGATGTCACGGCGCGTGAGGAGGCGCGCCGCAACGAACTGGCCAACCGCCGTTACGCCGAAGGTATCTTCGAGCATTCGCCGGTGTCGTTGTGGGTCGAGGACTTCAGTCGCATCAAGTTGCTGCTCGAGGATGTCCGTCATCGAGGGATCGTCGATTTTCGCGTGTTCACGGACGTCCATCCGGAGTTCGTGCGCCAGTGCATGAGCGAGATCAGGGTCATCGACATCAACCAGGCGACGCTCGACCTGTTCTGCGCGCCGGATCGGAACACGTTGCTGCAGCGTCTCGGCGACATTTTCCGCAACGAGATGGAGAAGCACTTCAAGGAGCAGTTGATCGAGCTGTGGAACGGCAATCTTCTGCACCACCGCGAGGTGGTCAATTATGCGCTCGACGGTTCCGAGCGCCACGTCCTGCTGCAATTCTCCGTGCTTCCGGGCCATGAAGGCGACTGGTCGCTGGTCCAGGTGGCGTTGACCGATATCACCGCACGCAAGAAGGCCGAGGCCTATCTCGAATATCTCGGCAAGCATGACGTGCTGACCAAGCTGCACAACCGCGCCTTCTACATGGACGAGCTGAACAGGCTGGAGCGCAAGTCGCTTCGCCCGGTCTCGGCCATCGTCATCGATCTTGATGGCCTGAAAGCGGCCAACGACCAGCTTGGCCACGACGCCGGTGATGCCCTCCTGCGCCGGCTCGGCGAAGTGTTGAACGGTGCGGTGTCGCAGCCCAACCATGCCGCCCGCATCGGCGGCGACGAGTTCGCCATCCTGATGCCGGGTGCCGACCGGCTGGCAGCGGCCACCATGGTCGAGACGATCAACGAACTGTTGAAGATCAACAACCAGTTCTATTCCAACGCTCCCCTCAGCATATCGCTCGGCGTTTCGACCAGCGATACCGGCGAATCGATGGAGGCGCTGGTCAAGCGAGCGGACCTCAGCATGTACGAGCAGAAGCGGGCGCGATACGCCACAAAGGAGAGCCGTGACGCCCAATATGCCAAGGCGGCCAGCGAGCGTGGCGGCGCAGCCTCGGCGGCCTAGCACCGTTTCTGCAGGACGGTCGTGCAGGCAAGGCGCCCCACAGCGCCGCGCGTCTTATTAGACGCGCAAATGTCGCTGTAGCACTTTGGATTGCTGCATGTTTTTATCCTCAAGTCGAATAGGATTTAAGGAAACATGCAGTAGGAAGAGAGTGGCACCTACCATCTGGCGCCGTCGATGAGCCGGTGGGGTATGTCTTCCCAGACGGATCGATCGAACAGGCGCATGTTGACACCCATGCGCGTCGCGTCAGTGCCGATCGGCGACCAATGGGTGGTGCAACCGCAGGTGCCGCAATGGTGCATCGTCAACGTGGCATCGCCTTGGACGTAGCCGACGAGCTTGCCCTGCGGGTCGCTGATCGAAACCTCTTCTGCGTTGTAATAGCCCCAAAGCGTGCCTAGTCTTGAACACAGCGAACAGTTGCAGCTGCCAAGTGTGTCAGGGCGGACACGGACGGAAAGGCGAACCGACTTGCAATGGCAATGGCCTTCGATCATGCGACCTTCTTCCCGTTTAGTGTCCTCGTGCAGAAATCCGGATGCGGATGATACCAGATCCCTGGAGCGAACTGTCACAGCCACGGTTCTTCATGGCAATGGCAAAAATTTGGTGGTCGCTAGGATGCGGTCATCGGCTGCACTCCGGCTTGTCGCGACCCGGTACTCACTGGGGTAGCGTCGCTGCAATGACAGAGCAATGGTAAGCCGATCGTCTTCGCATTCGAATTGTTCGCCGATCATGATCGTCAGGCGGCGATTGCCCGTGCCGTCCGCACATGTCTATACTCCGGCCAAGGCTTCAATTTCTGAACAAGCCTCAGCCCGCCCGATGGCCGGACTGTTGTCCGCCGCCTGATGCGTGGTGCCTTTGCGAACTTCGATGCCGCCGCCCTTAATCGAGGGCGTCAATTGCCAGCAAAACCTGTTGTCGCGGGAGAAAAGCATGCGCAGTTCCTGCCTGAATGTTCTTTCCTTCACCCTTATCGCCGCACTCGGCTCGGTTTCGCCATCGGCCGTCAGGGCCGCCTCGCCGGAGCCGGTCAAAGCCGAGCACGGCATGGTCGTCACCGCCCAGCATCTGGCGTCGGACATCGGCGTCGAGGTCCTGAAAAAGGGCGGCAACGCCGTCGATGCTGCCGTTGCCGTCGGCTATGCGCTTGCAGTGCTCTATCCGACCGCCGGCAATATCGGCGGCGGCGGCTTTATGACGATCCGTTTCAAGGACGGCAAGACCACCTTCCTCGATTTTCGCGAGCGGGCGCCCGCTGCTGCGACCAAGACCATGTATCTCGATGACAAGAAGCAATTGGTCGATGGCCTGAGCACCGAAGGATATCTGGCCGTCGGCGTTCCTGGGCCGGTGATGGGCTTCGAAGTCGCGCGAAGCCGCTATGGTACGCGTCCGCTGAAAGAGCTGATCGCGCCTGCCATCGTCCTTGCCAAGGACGGCTTTCGGCTGGAGCAGGGCGATGTCGATTCCTTTGACGGCGAAACCGAAAGGCTTGCCAAGGACCCGGCAGCGGCAGCAATCTTTCTGAAGCCCGACGGAAAACCCTTTGCCGTCGGCGAGACACTGGTCCAGGCGGATCTCGCCGCCTCGCTTACAAGCATCTCCGAAAAGGGAACCGACGCCTTCTACAAGGGGGCGATCGCCGACGCCATCGTCAAGGCAAGTGCTGACAAGGGCGGCATCCTCGCCAAGAAGGATTTCGAGCAATACGCCGTGCGCGTGCTTGAGCCGGTCAAATGCAACTATCGTGGTTATGACATCGTCTCTTCGCCGCCGCCGTCTTCCGGAGGCGTCATCATCTGCGAGATCCTCAACATTCTCGAGGGCTATCCGCTCTCCTATCTCGGCTACGGCTCGGCCGAGACCGTACATGCGATGATCGAGGCCATGCGCCATGCCTATGTCGATCGCAACACGACACTTGGGGACCCGGACTTCGTCGAAAACCCGGTCGCCAAACTGCTCGACAAGGCTTATGCGGCCGAGATCCGCGGCAAGATCGATCCGTTCAAGGCTGGCGTCTCGCAGGCGCTGATGCCGAAGGGGTTCGCAGAGAGCAAGGAGACGACCCACTATTCGATCATCGACGACGAGGGCAACGCGGTCGCCGTCACCTATACGCTGAACGGATCTTTTGGCGCCGGCGTGGTAGCGCCCGGAACCGGCATTCTGCTCAACAATGAGATGGACGATTTCACAGCGAAGCCGGGTGCTCCCAATCTTTACGGGCTCGTTCAGGGCGAGGCGAACGCGATCGCGCCGGGCAAAACACCGCTTTCATCGATGAGCCCGACCATCGTCTCCAAGGACGGCAAGCCGTTCATGGTGATCGGCAGCCCCGGCGGAGCGCGGATCATTACCATCACGCTCGAGGCGATCCTCAACGTGGTCGATCACGGCATGAACATCCAGGAGGCCGTCGACGCGCCGCGCATCCACCATCAGTGGCTGCCGGACAAGGTGTTCATGGAGCCCTACGCCCTTTCGCCCGATACGCGTAAGCTTCTCTCGGAGATGGGCCATGATGTGCAGATCGACAAGAGCTGGAGCATCTGGGGTCAGGCGACCGGCATCCTCGTTGGCGGTGAAAGCGTTGCCGAAATTGCAGCCGGCGGCGGCGCCCGCTACAACGGTGCGGTCGACAGTCGCATCGGCGCGGGGGCGGCCAGAGGGTACTGATCGACCGCCACGGGTCGCCTCGACGGTCAGTCCGGCTTGAAATTGCCGAGATGCTCGACGAGGTCGCGGGCGAGCGGCGAGAGGTCTTCATTCGGCCTGAGGCAGATCGACAGGCGACGTGTCGCCCATTTGTCGGTCAGGCGGAGGGCGGAAATCGCCGTCGTGCGACGGCATCGGCGCGCAGCTGTCTGCGGGACGATGCCGACACCGACATCCTGTGCGGCCAGACGGCAGACATCCTCGAAGCTGCGCACGCGCAGGCGGTAGCTGATCCGGCGGCCGATGCGGGCCGCCTGGCCCTCGATATGGTCCTGCAGGGCACTGCCTTCCGCGAGGCCGGTGAACGCGTGGTCGAGCAGATCCGTGAAGCCGATCTGCCTTGCTTCCGCCAGGGGATGGTTCTTGGCGACCACGGCAACCAGCCGGTCTATCGCGAAGGGGATGAGCCGCAGGCCGGTCGCGTCGACGGCATCCGAGATGATGCCGATCTCAGCCAGGCCGCCTGAGACGGCCTTGACGATGTCCGAGCTCTGGCGCTCCTTCAGGTCGATATCGGTTTGCGGATGGACCTCGAGCCAGCGCCCAAGACGGTCAGGCAGGAACTCCGTGATCGCGGCGGTATTGGCAAGAAGGCGAATGCTCGCCCGCAATCCCCTCGCGTATTCGCCGAGCTCTCCATGCAAATGCTCCATCTGGCGCAGCACGAGCCGGGCATGATGGGCGAGCGCTTCGCCAGCTGCCGTGGTCGTTACACCCCTGCGCCCGCGCGCCAGAAGCTGCACGCCGCCCTTGTCCTCCATGCCGCGCAGCCGCTCGCTGGCGGCGGCCAGGGAGAGGTTCGCGACCCCGGCGCCGTGTGTGATGCTGCCTGCCTCGACGACGGCAAGAAACAGGCGAAGGTCGATCAGGTCGAAGCGCATGCCGCCACGATAGCGGCAAATGTGCCTTCGGCACAACCGAAGTCTGCCTGCGGATCATCCGCATTGCGCCACGTCATCGCTTCATGACTTTAGAGCCATGATCGAACTCTCCACATGGCTCACCGGCGCAATCGCGACCGCCTTTTTCCTCGCTGGCGTGGTCAAGGGCGTGACGGGCATGGGGCTCCCCACCGTCGCCATGGGCGCGCTCGGCGCGCTGTTGTCGCCGATTACGGCCGCCAACCTGCTGATCCTGCCGTCCCTCGTGACCAATGTCTGGCAGCTGCTGGCAGGTCCCGCCTTCCGCCCGCTCATGCTGCGGCTCTGGCCGATGATGCTGGCGATCGGCATCGGCACCGTCCTTGGCACCGCTCTTCTCGCGGGCGGCGATATGGCCCTGTCGACAGCCATGCTCGGGGCGGCGCTTGTGGTCTATGCCGGATATACGCTCATGGCGCGGCCGTTTTCTGTATCCGCAAGAGCCGAGGCCTGGCTGTCGCCGCCTATCGGCATGATTACGGGCGTGGTCACCGGCTGCACCGGCGTCTTCGTCATGCCAGCGGTGCCCTATCTGCACGCTCTTGGCCTGGGGAAGGAGGACCTGATCCAGGCGCTCGGCGTCTCCTTCACCGTATCGACGATGACGCTTGCGGCAGGTCTGTTGTGGCATGGGGCGTTGCAGGCCGACAACCTGCTCCTGTCGGCGATTGCCATCATGCCGGCACTGGCCGGCATGTGGGCGGGGCAGGCGATCCGCCGTCTGGTCAGCCCGACCACGTTTCGCCGGTGGTTCCTGATCGGCCTGCTGCTTCTTGGCGCGGAGCTGGCCCTGCGACCCTTCTTCTAGCCCTAGAGCGTTTCCGATTTAAACGGAGTCACGGAAACGCTCTACCTCTTTGTTTCCAAGCACTTTCCTGGAAATGCTCTCCGATCACGCCACATAGATCGGATTGCTGATGGCGCGGCGCACGGTCTGTTGTTGCAGTTCCACTTCGGTCAGTTGCCAGGGCAACCCGCCGCCAAGGGCCGCGGTGAAATCGCTGATTATCTGCGGCCGGCTCTTCTCTGCTGCGATTTCGGCACGCAGGAACAGGTTCGGTCGCCCGGAGAATTGTCCGACCCAGTGGTTGTCTTCGATGAGTTGATCGGCAATCTGCCCTGTCGCGTCGAACCAGAGCAGCCGATCGCCTTTCGCTCCGCGAACTTCGGCTTTCGCGTCGACCGGCCCCCGGACTGTCGAGCCCATCGGCTGGCCATCGACCGAAAGTGCCAAATGCGGTCCATCAGGGCTCTCGGTGATATAACCAAGCCCGGCCTTCATGGCAGCGAGGATCGCGTTCTCAGAAAGTTCTCCCAGCCAGAGCACGGTTGTCGGTCGCGCAAGCACGAGCGGCCCTTCGGGCATCAGCCGCGCCGGCTGGTGGAAGTCGCTGCCGCCGATTGCCGAGATTTTCTTGCCCGAAGCCAGCCGGTGCTGATACCGGCCGAGCGATACCCAGTTCCACGCCATCCAGTGCGATTGCCAGACTTCCATGCAGTCGATCTCCGGCACGTCGTAATCCCAGGGGATCGTCGGCTTGTCGTGGTTGATCGACAGCAGGCCGCCGCGCTCATGCACCATTTCGGCGAGCGTGTGCCCATGCTCGGGCCGGGTCATGCGGAAATCGATCCAGTCGTCGACGCCAAAGACGTTGGCATGGCCGATGGCGGTCGTCACTTCCATCGCACGCACGAAGACGAGGTCGGCGGACGAGTTGGGATGGAAATAGCGGCGCTGGCTGATGGTGTTGTGGTCGGCAACGGCGAGAAAGTCGAGCCCGGCCTGCTTGGCGGCTGCGTGCAGCAATTCGGGCGAGCCTGCCGCATCGGAGTGGAAGGTGTGACAGTGCAGATCGCCGCGATACCAGCCGGCCGCCTTCCTGACGGGGAAGGTGCGCGCGGGCTGCGGTTCGAGCGCGAGAGGCGCATTGTCATGGCTGAACGTCAGCGTGACATCGGCACCTTCTGGCGGAAGCTTGTAAAGGCCGAGCATGACCTGCCAGCGACCGGCAGGCATCTCCCCGTGGATGTAGCCGGGCGTGGCGTCGTCCGTTGCGACGAAAAAGCGGTCGCGGGCGCCGCCGCTCCAGCCGCGAAAGCCGGCGCGGGTCGGATAATCGGTCGCGCGCGGATCAAGCATGCCGAGATCGATGATGCAATCTTCCGCTTTTGCATGGGCCATGGTGACATCGATGCGCGTCGTGCCCTCGGGCACGTCGAAGGGCACGTAAAAGTACGGGTTGGCGGCCTGGTCGGCGCGTGTCACGTGAACGGTGGTCGTCATCATTTGCAGCAGTCCGGACTATTCGCCAAGGACGGGAATGCGGGCGCCGGTGCTGTCGAACAGCGTGACGTGTTCGGCGTCGAAGGAAAGTCGCACCGTCTTGTCTACCCTGATCTCGTCGTCGGTAAAAATGCGGGCCGTGACGCGGCCGGCATCTTTCCGCTCGATCGTCACCAGGCTTTCCGGCCCCATGTTCTCGTTGGCGAAAAGCTCGCCGGTGATGATGTTGCCGTCGTCGGGACGGGCAATGCGCAGATGCTCCGGGCGAACGCCGAGGGTTATCGTTTTGGCGCCGACCGCCTTTGCGATGGCGTCGGAAACCGGCAGTGCCGCGACCGACAGCCCCTCGGCGCGAAGCTGCAGCTTTCCGTCGATGATTGCAGCCTGCGCCGGCACGAGGTTCATCGGCGGGTTGCCGACGAAATTGGCAACGAAGGTGGTGGCCGGGCGCCGATAGATCTCGATCGGCGGCGCGAACTGGACGATCCGGCCCTTGTCCATGACCGCGATGCGGGTGGCGAGCGCCATCGCTTCCGCCTGGTCGTGGGTGACGTAGACGGCGGTCATGCCCATGTCGCGCTGCAGGTGGTTGAGAAACCCGCGTGCTTCCAGGCGCAGCTTGGCGTCGAGGTTGGAGAGCGGCTCGTCGAAGAGATAGACCTGGCTCGGATAGACGAGCGCGCGCGCCAGCGACGTGCGCTGCTGCTGGCCGCCGGAGATCTGGCTCGGCAGGCGCTTCATCAGATCGCCGATCTTCAAGACGTCGGCGACCTCCCTGGCGCGGGCATGACGCTTGTCCTCCGCCTCGCCGCGCACCTTCAGCGGATAGGCGATGTTGTCGGCAAGATTCATGTGCGGATAGAGTGCATAGTCCTGAAAGACCATGGAGATCTGCCGATCCTTCGGGTGCAGGTAGGTCACGTCCTTGCCGCCGATCAGCACCTTGCCGGAGGACGGCGTTTCGAGCCCGGCGATCATGCGCAGGCTCGTCGTCTTGCCGCAGCCGGATGGTCCGAGCAGGCAGACGAACTCGCCGTCAGCAATCGAGAAGCTGATATCGGGCAGGGCGTTGAATGCGCCGAAGCTCTTGGAAACGTTCTGGAATTCGACAGAGGCCATGAGACTGGTTTTCCGATTACGACTTGATGCCACCGAAGAACCGGAAACCGAATTTCCAGTTCACGAAGAGGTAGAGCGCGATGACGGGGAGCGAATAGATGAGTGAGTAGGCGGCAAGCAGTGTGACGATCGGCGTGCCGGCCTCGGAATAGAAGGAATAGATGGCGACGGAGGCGGGCATCAGGCTGTCGCTGCGCAAGAGGATGAAGGGGATCAGGAAGCTTCCCCAGATGTTGACGAAGGCCCAGACGACGACCACGACGATACCCGGCCGGATCACCGGCAGGGCGACGTCGAAGAACGCCTGCAGTGGAGAGGCGCCTGCAACCATCGCGCTTTCTTCATAGGAGCGCGGGATGGCGTCGATGAAGTCGCGCAGGATGAACATGGCTGTCGGCAGTAGCCCACCGGCAAAGACGAGAATGACGGCGAGATGCGTGTCGATCAGTCCGGCCGCAGAAACGATCAGGAAGATCGGCACCATCGCGGCCGAGCCGGAGACCACTGACGAGAACAGCAAGAGCACATAGGTGACTGCGCCTTTTCCGGGGATTGGCGAGCGGGAAAGCGCATAAGCCGCAAGCGTTGCTGCCGCGCCGACGAGGACGACGCCGCCGAAGGCCTGCACCAGGCTGTTGAACAGCGCCTGCATGGCGAAGGTGTTCTGAAACACCGTAGCAAAATTGGCGAACGTGAAGGGTTCCGGGATGGCAAGGCCGAGTTCGGCGCGGGCGTTGAACGGCGCGAAGAGGAACCAGACGAGCGGTAGCGCGAAGATGGTGCCGAGCAGGGCGGCGACCACCGAAAAGCCCATGCGGCGGAAGTAGATACGGGAAGAGAACGGCATCATTCGGCCTCCGCCGGCTTCTTGTGGGCAAGCCTCAGATAGACGAGTGCGAAAGCCAGATTGATGAGCATGATGACCACGCCGACGGCCGCGCCCTTGCCGAACTCGAAATCCTTGAAGGCGATGCGGTAGGTGTAGATCGACAACAGTTCGGTCCGATAGGACGGCCCGCCATTGGTCAAGAGGAACGGCGTGAAGACATTGAAGGTCCACATGGTGATGAGGATCAGATCGGTGACCACATGGCCGCGGATCAGCGGCAGGGCGATATCGCGCAGCTTCTGCCAGGAGGTTGCGCCGGCGACATCCGCCGCCTGGAAATAGCTCGGCGGGATCGACTGGAATGCCGAGTTGAACAGCATCATCGAGAAGGCAGCCCCCCGCCAGGTGTTGAAGAACACGATGACCCAGAAGGGCTGCTGCAGCAGCCAGTCTCCCGGCGGCAGGCCGAGACCGCGCATGATCATGTTCAGCGTTCCGCTGTCATAGTCGAGGAATGCGAACCAGGCGAAGCCGATGACCACTTCCGGCAGGATCCAGGCGGCAATGACGGTCGTCTGCAGAAAGGACTTCATACCGGGCGACACGGACTGGCTGAGCCAGGCGAGGATCAGCCCGAGCAGCGCCTGGCCGATGAGCGCGGAGAGCAGCACGAACTGGATCGTCAGGATCAGCGAAAAGCCAAACTGGCCGCGGGTGAAAAAGGTGGCAGGATTGAAGAGGGCGAAATAGTTCTGGAGACCCACGAAATCCGGGTCGAGCGCGGTCCGTCCAAGCAATGTCCTGTTGGTGAAGGAAACGAAGATCACCCAGAAGAAGGGGATGATGACGAAAACACCGACCAATGCCGTTGCGGGAGCCAGGAAAAGGGCGCCCGCCCGCGTGGACAGCAGCGAGAATTTCTTCATGCGTTGAGTTTCCCATTGCAGGGCGAAGCGGTTCGGCAAGATCACCGGTCGGCCGATCGGCCGACCGGTGATATCAGGCCCGATCAGAGACGGCTGACCGTGTTCTCTTCACCGACGATGGCGATCACGGCGGCCTTGTACTGGGCCATCGCGTCTTCCGGCGACAGTTCGCCCGAGACGACGCTTTCGGTCATGCGCTGGATCTCGGTCGAGACCTTGTTGTAGTTGGCGTCATTGGGACGTGCCGTGGTGATGGGCAGCAGGACCTCGGCGGTCTCGGTCAGGAACGGCGAGTTGGGGATGGTGACGTCGTTTCGAATGCGGATCGCCGGCTGGATCTCCTGGAAGGCGGTGAGTTGCTCCTGGCTGTTCATGAAAGACAAGAGCTCCCAGGATTCCTTCGGTGCGTCGGTATGCGGGTTGATGACGAAGCCGGTGCCGCCGGACATGGTGACGAAGTCCTGGCCGCGCAGGCCCTTGCCTGGTTGCGCCGCCGGCATCTTCTTCCAGGTCATGACATTGTCACGGTCGGCGACCGCGAACTCGGCGTCCGGTGCGGTGACGGAACGATAGAACCAGTCGCCCTCCACCAGCATGGCGGTCTTGCCGTCGCGGAAGTTGGCGAAGGTGCGATTGCGCCCGTCGGCCAAGAGCTGGGCGCGCTGGTCGCCGAGCTTGTCGTCGACATAGATGGTCTTGTAGAGCTTCAGTGTATCGAGGATGCCCTGGCTGGAGACGATGTATTTGCCGGCATCGTCTGTGACCTGCTCGCCGGTGCCGAGCAGCGCCATCCAGTAGCCCTGCATAGTGGTGGCCTCGCCCATGGAGACGCCGGCATTCAGCTGCAGCGGGAAGGAATCCGGCGCCGCCGCCTTGATCTTGCGCGCGGCGTCGAGCAGTTCGTCCCAGGATTTCGGCTGCCACGTCGCCGCGTCGAGGCCCGCCTTCTGGAACAGGTCCTTGCGCACGAAGATCATGCGCGCGTCGGTGCCGAGCGCGATGCCGTAAGGCTTGCCCTGATAGCTCATCAACGCCTTGGTGCCGTCGGAAATGTGGCTCCAGCCTTCCCAGGCATTGACGTCGGCGCCGGCCACTTCTTCAAGCGATTTCAACAGCCCGCCCTGGACGAAGCTCGGGATCAGGAAGCCATCGAAGCCGGAGACATCCGGGCCAGCACCGGTGGAGAAGTCAAGCGCCAGCTGCTGTGTCAGCTGCTCGTCCTCGCCGCCGAACTGATTAAGCTTGACGGTGACGTCCTTGCCTTCGGCCTTCATCTTGGCGGTAAAGGCCGGAATGACCTTGTTTTCGATCCACTCGGCCATGCCGCTGTTGACCCCGCCGACAACGCATCGGCAGGTGATGTTGAGCTCGGTTGCCATCGCCGGCCCGGACAGGGCCATGATGGCCGCCGCGCTCAGCAAATATGACTGAATCCTTCTGCGCATTGAAACTCCTCCCACGGTGGTCCGGTTCTCCGGACCGTTTCGGCTGCGGTGCATCCGGGCTGGAATCGGCCTCCTCCAGTCAATCCCATCCCGTCTGGACTTAAGAATGAACACGCTTTCATTTTTGTCAACACGCCATGAAGTGGATTCTGGTGATGAGGCTTATACGTGTTCAAGCTCTCCGGGTTTTGCCGTCTATGAGGTGATTTCTACTGACATCTTGACGGAAGCGCGATCATTGGTGCAGGTTGAATTGAACACGTTTTCATTTTTGCGCAGAGCACTACCATGAGCGAGAAAACCGACAGGAAAGCAGGACGCGCCACGGCCGATCTGGTGGCACGAGAGGCCAATGTCTCGCGCGTCGCTGTCTCGCGCGCCTTCAATCCGAATGCGTCCCTGAAGCCGGAGAAGCGAGATCGCATCCTGAAGGTGGCACGTGAGTTGAACTATACGCCTGACATGGCCGCGCGTTCGCTGGTAACCAGGCGCTCGCATCTCGTCGGCATGATCGTTCCCGATGTCTGCAGCCCCTGGGAAAGCCAGGAGATCGACGCCTTGACGACCGCGCTGCAGGCAGAGGGCTTCGCGACACTTCTGTTCAAGGCGAAAGCCGATTTCAGCATGGACCCGATGCTGCTGACCTATATGCGCGGCTTCAATCCCGACTCGGTCATCGCCTTTACCGAGAATATCGAGCCTGATGTTCTGAGCGGCTTTCTCGATCGTGCCGTTCCGATCTACGTGATCTATGACGACGCGGATGCGTTTGCCGGCAGGGCGTCCGAAACACTCTATGACCGTCTTCTCGTGCGGCAGAAGGACGGCATCGAACAGGCGGTCGCCTTGCTGCAAGGCTATGGTGCCCGTCGCATCGCCTATCTCGGCGGCAAGAAGCAATCCCTTGCCAATACCGAACGCGAGCGGATGATCGCGCAGGTGCTGGCCGAGCGCGGCATGGCGCCGCCGGTTATCGTCCCCGGTGACTACACCTACGACACCGCCTATCGCTCGACGCTTGATCTCTTCCGGGTCGGATCCGGCGCCGATGCGATCTTTGCGGCCAACGACGTCGGGGCGTTCGGCGCGATCGATGCCCTCAGGCACGAACTCGGCCTTTCAGTGCCTGGCGATGTCAAGGTCGTCGGCTTCGACGACATCCCGCAGGCACATTGGAAAAGTTACAATTTGACCACCGTCCGCATCGATCTCGACGATCGCGTTCGCGCCCTTGTCCGGTTGATCCTTCGACGTCTCAAGACGCCGGATGCCGACTCCCTGGTCGAAACCCTGACCACCCGCCTCGTCGTTCGCGGCACCGTCGGCTGAATGGAAGAACATGACAGAAAAACGCGTGCATCTGGTCTTCAAGACCCATCTCGACATTGGCTTCACCGATCACGCGGAAAAGGTGCGTCGCCAGTACCACGACCGGTTCATTCCGCAGGCGATCGAGACGGCCGAGCATTTTTATGCCGAGGATCCGCGAGATCCGAAGTTCGTCTGGACGACCGGTGCCTGGCTGATCTGGGATCACCTGACGTCGCGTTCGGCCGCGGAGGTGAAGAAGCTCGAGCGGGCAATCGATCTCGGACTGATCCGCTGGCATGGCCTGCCGTTCACCACACATACGGAGTTGATGTCGCCGGAGCTCTTTCGCGCCGGCCTTTCCTATTCACAGGAACTCGATCGGAGGTTCGGCAAGAAGACGATTGCGGGCAAGATGACGGACGTGCCGGGGCATACGCTCGGCATGGTGCCGCTGCTGGCCGAGGCCGGCATTCGCTTCCTGCATCTCGGCGTCAACACCGCGTCGCCGCCGCCTGAAACACCTGACATCTTTCGCTGGCGTGCGCCCGGCGGCGCAGAAATCGTCGTCATGTATCAGCGATCCTATGGGGAGACTTATTTCCCCGAAGGTTTTGCCGACGGCCTGAGCTTTGCCCACACAAGCGACAATATCGGTCCGCAAAGCGTGCCGCAGACCGCCGAGGTCTATCGCGACATGCGCCGCGAACAGCCGGATGCGACCGTCCGCGCGGCAACGCTCGAAGATTATGGCGCGTTGATCTGGGATGCGCGGGAAGCTTTTCCCGTCGTCGAGCACGAGCTTGGCGACAGCTGGATCCACGGCAGCGCCTCCGATCCGGTAAAGACCGCCCGTTTCCTAGCGCTTCAACGGCTTTACGACCGGTTCGCAGCCGAAGGCCTGACCGCCAGCCGCCTGGCTTTCGGGCAGAAGCTGACGATGGCGGCCGAACATACCTGCGGCGTCGATATCAAATCCTATCTGCGCGACGACACGGCCTGGTCTCGGCCCGACTTTGAGGCCGCCCGCAAGACCGACCACCGCTTTGCCTATACGGAAGCCTCCTGGCGCGAACAGCGCGCCTATCTTGATGACGCTCGCTCAGTGCTCGACGGCCCGGACGCAGCGGCAGCCGATGCCGCCTTGGCCGAATTGACCGTACCGGCCCTGATAGCCAGAGGAGACAGGCGGACCAGTCTCGCCTGTGGCAGCTGGTCGATCGAGCTCGAACCTTCGACCGGAGACATTCTTTCGCTGACTGCCCCGTCCGGGAAGTACATGGCTGGCCGGTCAGGTCCGCTGATCGCCTATCGCTACGAGAGCTATGACGCTACCGACGTCAACAGGCACATGGACACCTATCTGACTCATCGCCAGGAATGGGCGATCCTCGATCACGACAAGCCGGGTCTTGCCCGGTCCGGCGCGGCTCTGTCCCGTGTCTTTACGCCGACCTTTCAGGCAGCGGACGCATCCGGCCTGCTCCTGTCCATGCCTGAGCAGGCGGTTGCCGGTTACGGCGCGCCGCGCCATGTCGCTCTCGCCTTCTCAGGCGAAGACGACACGCTCGAACTTCACCTGACCTTGCACGAAAAAAGCGCCAACCGCATGCCGGAGGCGAGCTTTCTCTCCTTTATGCCAGCAGGCGATGTCGCGTGGAGCCTGCGAAAAATGGGGCTCTGGCACAAATCCGGCAACGCCGCTGCCGGTGGCGGCGCGCAACTTCAGGCGGTCACCGGCGTTCGCGGCGATCTTGCTTCGGGTGGTTCGTTGTCGATCGAGCCGCGCGACACGCCCCTGGTCGCGCCCGAGGCTTGGGACTTTATGACGTTCTGCAAGACATTGCCGGACTTCAGCGAAGGCGTTCGTTTCAACATCCACAACAACAAGTGGGGAACGAACTTCCCGATGTGGTGGGAGGGCGATTTTTCCGCCCGCTTCCGGCTGCGATTGGACGACTGAATGCGAAGCCGACGGGCGGCGATTGAGATGAGAGCGCTGCTGCCCGGGCATGCGAGCTAGCCCGTTCGAATGCCTACGTTGTGCGAGGTCGGGTTGTATGCCCGGAAACCTCGGCGCCCGCCTCCCGAGGCAGGCCAAGAAAACGCAAGCTCGAGACGATGCCGATCGACGCAACCACCAGAAACGCCCCGCGGAAGTCCGCAAGGGCTGCCGTTTCGCCGCCGCGAAGGGCTTGCGACAGATTGAGAACGGCGGCGGCAACCGCAACGCCCAGAAGCATGGCCACCTGCTGGAGCATGCTCGACAGGGTTGACGCCGAGCTGCGCTGGCTCGCGTTGATATCGGCAAAGCCAAGGGTATTGAGTGCGGTAAACTGCATCGAGCGGAAGAGCCCGGCAGCAAATAGCAGCAGAAGCGTCAGCAGTTGTGGCGTATCCGTTGAAAGCATCGCGCAGGCGCCGATCGCCAGTGAGGCGAGCAGGCCATTGCCGACGAGTATGCTGCGGAAGCCGAAACGGCGCAGCAACGGCGTGGTCGCCGTTTTCATCGCGAGATTTCCGGCGAAGTAGGCGAGCACATAGATGCCGGTCTGGATCGGAGCGAGGCCGAAGCCGACCTGGAAGAGCAGCGGAATCAGAAAGGGCGTCGCATTGATCGCGACCCGGCAGGCGGTGCCGGCCGACAGTGTCGACATAGCAAAGGTCTGAACCTTCAAGGCGGAGAGATTAAGCAGCGGATTGGTGATTGACTTGAAGTGCCGTGTCGCCAAGACCCCGATGGCAGCACCTGTTGCCAGCAGCAGGACGATCGCCAATGCATTGGCTGTGCCGTGGACGAAGGCTTCGAGCCCGGCCAGAACCAGTGTGAGGCTGGTCGACGACAACACGAAGCCCTTGGCGTCGAGGCGGCGCGTCGCTTCCTCGCGCTGATCCGGAACGAAACGCAGCACCAGCGCCAGGCCGATCAGTCCGATCGGGATGTTGATCAGAAAATTCCAGTGCCAGCTGAAGTAAGTAGTGATGACGCTGCCGAGAAGCGGGCCTACGACCGGGGCAATCAGTGCCGGCCAGGTGATGAGCGCGATCGCGCCGACAAGCTCCGACTTGCGGGCGTTCTTCAACACGATGATCCGGCCGACCGGCGTCATCAACGCGCCGCCGATGCCCTGCACCGCGCGTGCAGCGATGAACTGGCCGAGGCTTCCCGACAATCCACAAAAGAGCGACGCGAGGGTAAAAATGGCGATCGCGACGAGGAAGACGTTGCGCGCCCCGAAGCGATCGCCGAGCCAGCCGGAGAGCGGAATGAAGGCCGCCATCGTCAGCATATAGACGGTGATGCCGATGCTCATGGCGACGGGCTGGACGCCGAAGGAAGCCGCCATCTGCGGCAACGAGGTAATGACGATCGTCCCGTCGAGCATCTGCATGAAGAAGGCGATGGCGACGACGAGTGCGACGATGCGGGAATTGAAGCTGGCGGATGCGTCGGAAGCGTCCGTGCCGGAGGGGATCGTCGTCATCTGATCAGCACCGGCCTGTGTTGCGAACAAGGATTCGGATAACCGACGGGAAGGAAGGGGAGCGCTCGATTGTAGTGGAATACGACATCATAGGGGCGGTTCAGAGCTGATCACGGTTTCGCCGATCCACGGCTTTAAATGCGGATCGCGGTGATAGAAGGGCGGGCCACTCTACCGGTTGGCGCCAACGCCCTATATGCCTCGTCCGACGTGTGGATGTCGATGCATTTGTCGCAATCGATGCAGTCTTTGAAACACTTTACCTCGGACATGAACTTCTGCGCGCCCATAGCGACGCACAAGCTGAACACCCGGCGGGAAGGCGTATGCTGGTCTTGCACCGGCCGTAATCATTCTCATAGCGTGTCGAGCATGAAATCGAGACCCGGTCGGATTCGAAACTGTTTTGCAAGTTGGCCGCCACGAGACGTCCGCTCATGTCACGTGAAAGTCGGCGGCAACCCGCCGAAGCCTGAGACACGCAGCGACCTGCTGAGATGCGGCGTTGCTCCATGCGGTACTGTAGAGCGGGCACATTTTGTGGGCTGCCGTGGTCAGTTCGCAGCGAAGCAGTAAAAGAGGCCGTCGCCGCCCGTTCCCTTGAAGGCCTCCTGGGTGCAGCCACCGCGGGTCGCATGCGAGGCGTTCCAGGACTTGGCTTCGGCGCTATCGTTGAGGCCGGTTCGGTCGCTGTGGCCGACAATGGCCGCGCCGTCGGTCCCGCCCAGGGTCCAGTTGCCGCAGGTCTCCGGCGCGGCAGTGCCGTCCGCCTTGGAGCCGGTCAGAATGTCGTGCCGGTTCGGCGTGTCGCCGCGGCCGTTGATGACCTCGCCCTTCTCGTTGAGTGCGGTTTGCTTCGTAAGGTTGTTCTTGTCGCTATGCAGAGAGGCGACATCGTCGGCGATCTTTTCGCCCTTGGCATTGTACCAGGGGCCTGCGCCGATACGGTCCTTGGCATTTTCCGCGTCGGTGGAAAGATAGGCCTTCCAGGTCTTGCCGGTCGAGCCGCTCGTCGTGGCCAGCGTGTTGCAATAGGCATCGGCACCGGCAAGACCGCCAAGATTGCCGCCCTTGCCCGGATTTGCACTGGTGACGAAGAAACTCATCGTCGTGTCTTGGGCGTGGGCCCCGACGATAGAGCAGGCCAGAGCGGCCGCGACAAGTACGAGCCTGCGTTTCATGGCGTTTCCTCCCGGTGCTGTTTGAACCGGATGAAGCCTAGGGGCAGCCTGGATCGGAGTAAAATCGAAATCTTGTGAACCGTCCGCCGACAAGCGTCGTCGCGATGTCCATTCGACGTCCCGGCCAAAAGGGGACATTGTTGTCAGTCCACCTTTTCCGTCGGCTCCGGTTGCCGACGCCGAAGAAAATGTGTGAAGGGAAAGGCCGGTTTCGGCGCAGAAAGGCGTTGGCGCCTACAGCGCCGCGCGTCCTACTAGACGCGTAAAGGTCGCTGTAGCACTTTGAATTGCTGCATGTTTCCTTAAATCGAATAGGATTTAAGGAAACCGCAGTAGGTCAAGCCGGGCATTTGCCCGGATGACCGCAGGCAGCCTGTGCAAGAGACAGGCTGGCAAATCGCGGCTCAGTTCAGCCTGAGGTCGATGCCGGGATGGAGCTTCTTGAGATTGGGTAGGGACTTCGACTGCCACGGGATCTCGGAGGTTCCGCGCACGGTCAATTGCACGTTCGGACGGTTGCGCGCCTCGATCGTCAGTTTTGCGAGCAGGTTGATCCCCGACGAGTTCAGGAACTGCAACTCCGTCAGGTCGATCGTCATGCGATCGGGCTCGGCCTCAAGCACGCCCATGGCAAGGGAGAAGATAGGGGCATAGGCTTCCGTACCGGGAAGCCGCATGGTTCCCTCGAAGTGTATGTCATTGCCCTCGGACCAAATGCGGTAGTCCTCGTCCTTGATTTCCATGTTCACCTGCTTGTCAGTTCGAGATATCGGGGACGGGGATCGAGGCATAAGTCTCGAGCGCGATGCCGCCTCCGTCGCCGTTGGGTCCGAAAACCCAAGCGAAACGGACGCCATAATCGCTCATCAGTGTTAATAGACCAAGACCAGATCCACTCTTGCCTGTGCCGATTGCGTTGGCTTCGATGCGTTCGATCAGAAGGTCGCCCGGATCACCCGTCGTGATCTCGGAAAGCAGATCCTGGAAGCGGGCTGCAGTCTCACCATCGACGAAATTCGACACCTTGGCACGGAAGTTGCTGTCGTCGATCGAGGCCTCGACCATGATGCCGCCGGTGGCACGGAACTTGACCGCGTTTTCGACCAGCTCGTTTGTCAGGTAGCCGATATTGTGGCGAACTTCCTTGTAGGCATTGCGCGAGGCGCGGTAGCGCATGGCGATCAGCTCGGCGACGAAATCCGAGGCGATGGCGCAATGTTTCCAGCTCAGATTGAGCTGGCCGTCATACAGGCGCAGTCTCGTCACGCTTTCGTTGGCACCCCTGGTCAGGTCCGCCGGTCCGTACAAAGTCGTCATCTGCTCACCTGTGTCTCATGACCACGAGGGTAATGTCGTCGTGTATTTTCTGCTTGCCGATATGCGCCATCAAGTCTTCGATGATACCTGATTTCGCATCTTCGGCGCTGCGTCCGTAGAACTGCCGCGCACTGTCGCAAAGCCGCTCAATGCCGAACAATTCGCCCGCCGCGTTCTCTGCCTCGGTCACACCATCTGTGTGCAGGATGATCATGTCGCCGCGGGCAAATGCGACCTCGCGCGTGGCGACGAAACGCGAGATATCCGACTCCAGACCGATCGGCAGGCCCAGATCCAGCGTATCGATGCGCTCCACCTCTTTGCTGTTGCGAACAACGATCAGTTCCTCGTGCTGCCCGGAAAGCGTCAGGCGGCCACCTTCATAATCGAGGAATGCGAGGGAAAGGTGCTTGTCGGTGTTGGTGCGCACGATGTTCTTGTAGATCGCCCGGTTCAGGCGGTTCAGGAATTGATTGGGATCCATGTCGCCGGCTTCCTGCAAGGCACGAGCGACAGATTGGACCATCAGCATCAATACGCCGCTTTCAAGGCCGTGGCCGGTCACGTCGCCGATGCCGATCTTCAACCGTGCGCCATCGCGCAGAACATCGTAATAGTCGCCCCCCACTTCGTCGGCGGGACGCATATAGGCGGCAATTTCGAGTTCTGCGATCTCGTCAAGCTCGCCGGCTTTCGGCAGCACCATCATTTGGATTTGCCGGGCGACCGCCAACTCGGCGCCCAGGCGCAGGTTCTCACTGCGCAACTGCTTATTCAGGGCGGAGATCTGCTGATTGGCCTCCTCGATCTGCTTGGTGCGCTCTTCGACGAGATGCTCGAGGTTCTCGGTGTGGAAGCTAATCTCTTCGGCCATCCGGTTGAAGGCCGTGCCGGCTTCGCCCACTTCGTCGCGCGTCGAGATCGGCACGCGGACCGAGTAGTCCTTCGCCTGGATGCGCTTGGCGGCGCCGGCAAGCGCACTGATGCCGGCGGTCACGCGCTTGGAGATGCCGAACACCGCCGCCGTCACGAAGAGCAAAGACGCAAGCAGCGCCAGGATCTGATAGGCGAGAATGCGGTTGGTCGCCTGCGAGATACCTGTCTGGGCGGCAAACAGCGACGCATAGATTTCCCGCTCGGGAACCACGATGCCGAGCGACATCGTCTCCTTGCGAACCGGGCCGGACATCCAGAAATTCTCCGGCAACAGCTGCTTCAGGAGAACGAGATAAGGCACTTTCTCGCCGGCCTCGTCGAGCATGACGCGCTGGATCACGCCGTCCTGCCCGAGCGGTAGTTGCGCAATGGCCTGCTGAGCACTCTTGCGCAGCGAGCGGTCGGCACCGGTCACACCTTGTGTGCCGGTATCGCTTGAGGTCTGCAGCCCGATCGTCTTTTCCCCGGCAGGGTTGATGGCGAGCACATTGCCGTCGGACATTGCCAGGAAGCCAAAACCGCTTTCGGCGACCTTGACGTTCTGCACGACCTCGGCCAGCTGGTCGAGCGTGATGTCGGCGCCGGCGGCGCCTGCCACCGTCTTTCGATCGCGGGACCACAGCGGCTGGAAGAAGCTGACGATGAGCTTGCCGGTGATCGCGTCGGTATAGGGCGCCGTCTGGGTAATATCGCTCGCCACCGGCCGGAGGCTCGGATCCTTCGCCCATTGCTCCCAGGATTCATAGATGCCGGGGAAGAAGAACGTCCAGAATTCAGCCTGATTGTGACCGGGATAAAGCCGATCGAAGGTTTGCGCCTGATCCGTATAGGGCGCGGTCCGGAAAATCGGCCGCTCCTTGGGGCCGATGTAGTACATCTGCAGTTTGGAGCGCCCGCTTTCCAGCAGGCTCGGCGCAACGAGGTCGAGTACCGCGCTGTTCTCAATATCCGCCTGGACGTCAGGAAGCGGATGGTGGTCCGGCCCCAGAAGATATCCCCAGACGCTGATCACAGAGAGCGGGCCGGGCAGGTTCTGAGCCCATCCGCCCTTCTCGTCGTAGACGACGGTGACGGCGCCGGGTGCGCCGCGGGCAAGGGCCTCGCCGATTTGCGATTTGCGCACCGGCCGATCGATCTGCGACTGCAGAACGCCTGCGAGCGTTCCGACATCGGTATGAACCTGGCCAAGAAGCAGGTTGACGCGGGCGGCGGTCGATTCCGCGTAGGAGCGCATATAGTCTTGGTTGGCCTTTTGCAGGCCCTGACCGACTTCCGTCGCGGCATCCCGCGACAGCCTCTGCACGTTCCAAAGGGCAAGGCCGCCGGTCACCATCAGGTCGAACAGCACGGCGCCGCCGACAACGAGCACGAACTTGGCGCGGAAGGATCTCAAGCCGAGGCGGGAGCTTGGGGTACTGGGCTCCTTCATGTCGGCTTGCGTCCCGATGCGACCCAGATCGGCCAGCCGGCATAGCCCTTGGGGTGCAGCGCGGCAAAGATGTGATCCCTGAACCCCTGCCGGAAGCGTTGGATGAACTCCGGCGGATCACCGCGCCGGACAGCCATTTCGCCGGCATAGACGTGTTCCCAGGCGGCGATCACGTCGGCGAAGTCCTGCGGATCGCCGTCGTGATTCGTCACCATGAACGATTCGACCAGGATGTCGTCGAAACCTGCATCGGCAAGGTAACGGCGGCTTTTCGGTCCGAGTTCGACGTCCATTTCAAAATGACTGAACAGTTTGGCAACTTCGTTGTAGGTCCACTGGATGCTTTGAGCGCGGGGCTCGCCGAGGCAATGGGAGTTTTTTTCATTGGTGATGTAGACACGTCCGCCGGGTTTGCAGATCCGGTAGAGCTCCTTCAGGAGCAGCTCCCGTTCGTTGAAAATCTGCAGCGAATGCCGGCAACTCACGAAGTCGAACTGGTTGTCCTCGAGCAGCATTTCTGATGCATCGCCGTAGGTGTACTCGATATCGGTGATGCCGAAGTTGGTCGCCACTTCGCGTGCATAGGCAAGACTGGCCTTGGAGTGGTCGAGGGCGACGATCCTTGCCGGCTGGAATTCCTTCTGGACGAGAACAGCAAAGTCGCCGATGCCGCAGCAGACGTCGGCCATGGCAATGCCGGGCCGCAGCCCGTGCCGAGGCAGGATCGAACGCTCGTGCCGCCAGGTCATCTTCGTCTGGGTTCTCAGGATCGGGATGAAGCTGGTGTCTTCGACGAAGCTCTGTCCGGGATAGAACGTCGAATCGTACACCTCGACTGTAATCTGCGGCTCGATCTCGTTGAGATGGCCGAACATTCTGGTGGCCCAGCCGACGACGCTCGACGTTACGATCACCACGCGCAAGTCGGCGCGGGCACGGCAGGCGTCGAGGGCAACCCGCACGAAGGCATGGAATGCGGTGTTATTCATCTGGATCAGGCGTTTCACGTCGACGTAGAGTACGCCGCGCACGCCGTCGATCGCCTGCTTGAGCATTGCGATGCTATCGGCGATCTCGTCGACCGACCGCGGCCGGATGACGCCGGCGAGCGAAAACACCTGGCTGTTGGCGTCGAACGCCGCCTTGAAACTGGGAGAAAGGCCCGCGACGCTCAACTCACCAGCCCTTCCAGCGGCAGGTCGACGATCAGCGTGACAGCGTGCAATGTGCTTTCCTCAATGCGGATGCTCGCGTCGAAATTGATGGCGAGATCAAGTAGGATGGACTCGCGACTGGGCGCCATGTCGGTCGATATGGAATCGAGATAGCGGGCATGTGCATCGCTGCGATCAACCTTCGACACCGCCTCGCGGTAGAACGGGACCTGTTCGGCTGGGCATGGGAACGTGATTTGAACCCGCTCGATCGGGCCATGTCGGTAGATCGCCAGACCGATGTGACCGCTGGCGGCGCCGCTGCGGAACGAAACTTCAAGCAGTTCGTTGAGCGCCGACGAGAAGAAGTTCGAATGCCTTACCGGATCGGTCCTGTTGTGGCTGATCATCCGGGCCAGATAGCTGGAGAGATGGTCGCAATGCTGCCACTCCGAGAGAAATGTTCCCATCTCCATTTCGAACTGGAGCAGGGGCTCAAAAATCGCTTCAGCTGGAACACTGTTACCGACGTCCATGCTTGCTTCGTCCTCCATCTGCGGAACTTTTCTACGGCCCGCAGGCACTTCTAGGCTGATTTATCAGGCACGCAAACCGGTGAGCGGCCAGGCGGCCCTTGCGCCGGTGGCCGACCCGACAGCATAGCCCCTCGCCGTGTTATGATATTTCCATCGTCGACGATTGGCGCAAGTAACTGTCGATTGTATTGGGCGGCATCGGAACACCAAGGAAATACCCCTGCAATCGATCGCAGCCTTCGTGGTCCAGCCATAGGGCCTGCGCCCGCGTTTCGACGCCTTCCGCGGTCACTGACATTCCCAGCCCGTGCGCGAGCGCGATTATCGAACGCACGATCACCTGGCTCTTCTCGTCGTTCTCCAGATCCTTGATGAAATAGCGGTCGATCTTGATCGTGTCGAACGGGAAGTTCTTGAGATAACTCAGCGATGAATAGTAGGTACCGAAATCGTCGAGCGAGATCTGAATGCCGAGGACGTTCAGCGTATTGAGTGTGTCGAGATTGTTGGTCGTCTTCTCAAGCAGAACCGATTCGGTCACTTCGAGTTCGAGCCGGTCCGCCCGCAATCCGACCATATCCAGCGTCTGCGACACGCGATCAGTGAAGCCGTCGTGCAGGAACTGCGCCGGAGACAGGTTGACGGCTACGGTAAAATGCGAGGGCCATTTGGTTGCTTCGCGGCAGGCCTGCTCAAGCACCCACTGGCCGATATCGCTCATCAGCCCATCGGCTTCGGCCATCGGCACGAAGACATTGGGCGGAATGATGCCCACCAAAGGATGACGCCACCGCACCAACGCCTCGAATCCGACAATGGTGAAAGGCGGCTTCACCAGAGGCTGATACTCGAGGGAGAACTGGTTTTCCTGAAGCGCGGTGCGCAGGCTTCGGCGCAGCATTTCCCGTTGTTCCAGCACGATCAGCATCGAACGGCTGAAGGTTTTGGCGCGGCCGCGGCCCTCCTTTTTGGCCGCATAAAGGGCGATGTCGGCGGCCTTCATCAACTGTTCGCCCTCGTTGCCATCGGGCGGGGCAACGGCGATGCCAATGCTCGCACCCACGAACGCCGAAATGCCGTCGACCGTGAAAGGCTCCTTGAAGGCGTTGACCACAGCATTGGCCAGCCGCTCGGCTTCCATAGGCTGATCGGCGTCGCGCTGAATGATCGCGAATTCGTCTCCGGCAAGCCGGTAGGCGACCTCCCCGTCGCGCAGAACGCTGCGGATGCGTTCGGCTGCCATCCTCAGTACCGCATCGCCGGCACCGTGTCCGAGCGTATCGTTGATCGGTTTGAAGTCGTCGAGGTCGATCTGCATCAGCGCCGGCTTCTTTTCATGAACCGCCGGCAATACGCTTCGCAGATCATCGCTGAACTGACGCCGGTTGGGCAAACCAGTCAGGGCATCGTGCGTCGCCTGGTGAAGCAGCAGCGCACGCTCGTTTTCGCCCTGGCTCGCGGCTTCCCGCCGGACCGATGCCCCGTCCGTCTCGATGACGCCGATGCCATGTCCGGCGCGAAAGACGAGCAGTGTCCGCCGTGATCGTTTGGGCGCATCGATGATTTCGATGCTGCGTGGAACGCCGTTGGCAAGAACGGATTCTGCCATTGCCTTCGAGGCCGGCTCCAACAATTCGGGGTAGACGTGCCAGAGCGTTGCATCGACCAGTTCAGCCACCTCGTAGCTTCGCTGAAGCGCGACCGAGGCCCCGACGAGATGAAGAGCCTCGTCATAAAGCGAGATGACCTCATCAGTATTGCCAAGGACGGTATCGTCCACGGAAGACGCAGCAGACAACGTCGAGTCAGTACCTGACATTCTAGCCTTTCCCTTTCCGTCGCGGTTTTGACTGGACCGCCTGTGACCATCGATATGATCGAGACGCCGTGCTCGAAATACATGGTCGTACTATTTCAGTCGACCCTTATGCATAGCTATCGCGAAAAGTGTCGCGGTCAATGCTGCTCGCCTATGGTGCGGCTGGACACCGAAGCTCCGAGCGTCGAACCGGGTGTACAAGCACAAGAATCTTCTCTGTTCGGTTGCAATTCTGTAGCTCTTTCTATCACTTGCGGACGACGCAGGCAATTTTCGTTCGACTCAATAAGCATAGCGATATCTAGCGATCTGAAGGCTTTGCTCATCGGTCGTGGTTAAAATAGGGTTATCTTGCCAACAGCGCGGATCGTCAGCATTAACCATTTTTGGTTTGACCGGCAGGACGTTCGCATGGCTTTGCGCATCACGCAAACGCCTGGCAGTTCACGCGTTCGATCGGTTTCCAAGCAATACAGTGTAACGCTCCCACCAATGGCATAACCTCAGGTTATGCGGCTCTGCAATTTTTGTCGTCTGCCGACCAGACGTCGAATCGTTATGGTGATCCACAAGAAAAGAACGGGAACGACTGTCGTTCGCCCCGCGGCGCACGACAAACATCAAAATACATTCAGCGAACAGGACGCGGCCTGCCCGGCGCAGAGTCGATCCGTGCCTGCAGTGGAGCGAAATCGTCATGGATGGCGCTGTCTTGCACTTGGGGAGTGGCAAACCGACAATGACTGAAGACGATGCTCTGGCCGCCAAAAGGATGCCTTCCGCAAAAGGCCGGGCGCGAAAGCCGCTTATCAAGCTCGACAAGTTGAGCAAACACTACGGCAATCACACGGTGCTCGACGGCATTGACCTTGAGGTGATGCCCGGAGAGGTGCTGGCGATCATCGGCCCGAGCGGCTCCGGCAAGAGCACGCTGCTGCGCTGCATCAACTATCTCGAGCCGCCGGATGGCGGCCATGTCACTATCGGCGACATCTCGCTCAACGCGGCCGCACCCGCCGGGCGATCGGAACTTTCGACCCTGCGCCGCAGCGTCGGCATGGTCTTCCAGTCCTTCAACCTCTTTCCGCATATGACGGTGTTGCGAAATGTCAGCCTGGCGCAGGAGCGCGTGCTCGGACGCAGCCGCAGAAACGCCGACGACCGGTCGATGCAATTGCTGAAGCGTGTCGGCCTGGCCGACAAGGCGCAACAGTATCCCGGCCGCTGTTCCGGCGGCCAGCAGCAGCGCATCGCCATTGCGAGAGCGCTCGCACTCGACCCTGAAGTGATGCTGTTCGACGAGCCGACCTCTGCGCTCGATCCCGAACTCGGCCTCGAAGTCCTCGCTGTCATGCGGGAACTGGCAGAAACCGGCATGACGATGATCGTTGTCACTCACGAAATGAGCTTTGCCGAGAATGTTTCCGACACGGTGATGATCATGGCCGATGGCAAGATCATCGAGAAGGGGCCGTCGGCAGACGTCATGCGCAATCCGCAGCAGGAGCGCACCAAGCGCTTCCTTCGGGCGGTGCACGACCGATGAGCACGGCCGACGTCTTCGCCATATTGCGCGGGCTCCCCTGGACGGTCGCCCTGACGCTCGGCGCGTTCTTGGCCGGCGCCGTGCTTGGGATGCCGCTGGTGGCGGCCAGGCAGAGCCGCATCCTGCCGCTGCGGATCGTGGCGATGGTGCTCATCCAGATCGTGCGCGGCATTCCGCCGATCCTCTGGCTGTTCATCATCTTCTTCGGCCTGGGAATGAGCGTCTTCCCGATCAGCCCGTTCAACGCGGCGCTGGCCGGGCTCGGCTTGATCGCGGCTGCCAACATGGCGGAAATCTACCGCGGCGCGCTGGCCTCGATACACTTCGGCCAATGGGAGGCGTCGTCGGCGCTGAACCTTGGCCGCTGGTCCACGCTGACCGACGTCGTCGCCCCGCAGGCCTTCCGCGTCGCTCTGCCTTCGGCGGCGAGCTACCTGATCGGCCTGATGAAAGAGACGGCCGTGGCTTCGACCATTGGCGTCAGCGAACTTGCCTTCCAGGGCAACCAGCTGTCGCAACTGACATTCCGCGGTCTCGAAGTCTTCGCTCTGGTCGGCATGTTCTACATCCTTTTGAGCCTGCCGGTCGCCTGGCTGTCGCGCGTCGCCGACAGCTATCTGCAAGCAAAGGTGGCCCGCTGATGTTGCCGAGCTACGAAGAACTCTCCGCCTGGCTCCCCGATCTCCTGTCGGGTCTGTCGATCAGCCTGCAGGTCACGGTGCTCAGCCTCTTGATCGGCATTCCGTTCGGGCTGCTGCTTGCACTTGGCGTGCTCGCCAAGAGCCGGTTGACAAAGATACTGGCTCTGTTCCTGGTCGAGGTCGGCCGCGGCGCGCCGGCGCTGGTGCTGCTGCAGTTCATCTATTTCGGCCTGCCGACATCGGGCCTGACGCTCGGGTCCTTCACCGCGGCCGTCATCGCGCTTGCCTGGAACACCGGCGCCTATACCAGCGAGATCATTCGCGCCAGCCTGCAGTCGATCCCGCATGGCCAGCGCGAGGCGGCCGTCGCAATTGGTCTCAATCGACTGGATGCCTTGCGCTACGTCCTGCTGCCGCAGGGCTTGCGCGTCGCGCTTCCGGCGCTGCTCGCCTTCTCGATCCTGATCTTCCAGGGCACGTCGCTGTGCTTCACCATCGCGCTGCCGGAACTCGTCAGCCGCGCCTATGAAATCGGCTCGAACACCTTCCGTTATTTCCCGGCGCTGCTAGCCGCCGGCGTTCTCTACGCCTCGATCTCCATCCCCGCCGCTCTCCTCGTCAGTCATGTCGAAAAGCGCGCCGGCTCCTACGCGCAACGCTGAACCAACACCACGAAAGGGCATTCAGGCATGACCACATTTGCGACCAAAACCCGCCTTCTGCTGACCGGCATCGCCGGCCTCCTCGTATCGAGCCAGGTGGCGCTTGCGCAGGATTGCACACCGAAACACACCTTCGCCACCATCGAAGAGGGTACGCTCACGGTTGCCGTCACAACCTATGTGCCGCATTCCTACCTGGACGACAGCGGCAACATGAAGGGCATCGACGGCGATATCGCTGCGGAATTTGCCAAGCGCGAATGCCTGAAGGTGAAGGCGGTCGCCGTCGATCCGGCCGCCGCCATCCAGTACGTGCTTTCGGGTCAGGCCGATATCGCCACCGGCGACTGGTACCGCACGGCCGAGCGCGCCAAGGTCATGAACCTCTCGGCGCCGCTCTACACCGATCAGATGGCAATCTATTCCAAGAACGGCTTCGCGGATGTCGGCGACCTTGAAGACAAACAGGTCGGCACAGTGCAGGGCTATCTCTGGGTCACCGACCTGAAGACCATGCTCGGTTCCAAGCTGAGGCTCTATCCGAATTCGGTCAACATGCAGCAGGACCTGTTCTCCGGCCGCATCGACGTGGCGGTGGACGGCTATTCGACCGGCGTCGTCGCTGAAAAGAACGGTGCGTTCAAGGACGTCAAGGTCAAGGTCGCTGCCTCCGACGACCGGGTGAGGGCGACCAAGGAAGCCGCACAGGCCGCGTTCCCTTATTCCTTCAACGCCAAGGAACTGGGTGTCGCGCTGGATGCCGGGATCGAGGCGATGCATGCGGATGGCACCATCGTCGGCATCCTGAAATCCTACGGCCTTGACGGTACGGCGGCCGAGACCGGCGCGCCGCGCCTGGTCCAGTAATATAGTTGCCAGCCGCAACAGGTTGCGGGAGCCGCTAGGCTCCCGTCCCCCCTCCCGGCAGGTATGCCGGTTAGCGAACAATTTGATATCGGAGACAAGACGATGACTGTCTACACAGTCACGCGGAAGACGCAGTCGTGGTACGGGGAGCAGATCGGCATCCTCATCCTCGATGCTGCGTACCCCTGCGTGCCCGGCAATGTCGGCAACGCCACCACCTATGACTTTCCGGTCCGCTTCCAGGAGGTGCGCGGCGCCTCGATCGACCGGCTGCTCAACCAGCGCGATCCCGCACTTCGCGACGTCTTCATCGAAGCGGCCGTCGAATTGCAGAACCGCGGCGTCAAGGCGATCACCGGCGCCTGTGGTTTCATGGCCTATTTCCAGGAAGAGGTTGCAGCCGCGGTCGATATTCCGGTGTTTCTGTCGAGCCTGATGCAGATCCCGTTCATGCATGCGGCCGCCGGCGGCAGCGTCGGCATCATCACGGCCAATGCTAGCCGACTGACGCCGCGCCACTTCGAGGCGAGCAACGTGCCAGGGCATATCCCTCTTGCGATTGCCGGCATGGAAGGGCAGACGGAATTCCGCGAAGCCATTCTTGAGGAGAAAGGCACGCTCGACAGCGCTCAGATCGAGCGGGAAGTGACCGAGGTTGCCCGCAAACTCGTCGAGGATAACCCGGATGTTCGCTCCATTCTGCTCGAATGCAGCGATCTGCCGCCCTATGCTCATGCGGTGCAGACGGCGACCGGTCGACCGGTCTTCGACTTCATAACCATGATCAACCACGTTCAGCAAAGCGTCGCCCGCCGGAGCCACCACGGCCACATGTGATCGGCGCCAGCGGCAAACACGTGCGATAAACCAGGAACCACTGATGTCCATGGACCACTATTACCTTCTCGGGCGCTCGGGCTTGCGGGTCAGCCGGCTCGCGCTCGGAACGATGACCTTCGGCAATGGCGGCATTCGGGGTATCGGCGGTTCGTGGGGATCGGACGAGGATGCCGCGCGCGCGATCTTCAACCGTTACCTCGAGATCGGCGGTAACTTCATCGACACGGCCGATTCTTACGCGGCTGGCGTCAGCGAGGAACTGATCGGCAAGTTCGTCGCCGAGGCGGGCATACGCGACCGGGTGGTGATTTCCACCAAGTTTTCCAACAACGTCGAGCCCGGCAATCCGAATGCCGGCGGCAACGGCCGCAAGAACCTGATGCGCGCCGTCGACGCCTCATTGCGGCGGCTGAAAACGGACTACATCGACCTCTATCTGCTGCATACCTGGGACAGGATCACGCCGGCCGAAGAGGTCATGCGGACATTCGACGATCTCGTGCGCGCCGGGAAAATCCGCTATGCCGGGCTTTCCGACGTGCCGGGCTGGTATGCGGCACGCGCCCAGACCTGGGCGGAGGCGCATGCGCTGACGCCACCGATCTGCCTGCAGCTACCGTATTCGCTGGCCGAACGCAGCATCGAGAACGAATTCGTGCCGCTCGCCCAGACGCTTGGCCTCGGCATCACCGCCTGGAGTCCACTCGCCATGGGCTTGCTCTCCGGCAAATACCGGGCCGGCCAGCAGGCCGCAGGGCGGCTTTCGCTCGACGCCTCCGGCAGCGGGCTCGGGCTCTTTACCGAACGCAATAGGCGCATTGTCGCTGCGCTCGAAGCGGTTGCCGGCGAGGTCGGCCGCAGCATGGCGCAAATCGCCCTGAACTGGGTGGTGACGCAGCCCGGCGTCGGTGCTGCCATCATCGGCGCAAGCCGGATCGAGCAGCTCGACGACAATCTGGCTGCACTGGATTTTTCGATTCCCGCCGAGTTGCGCCAGCAGTTGCAGGCAGCAAGCGCGGTTGACCCCGTCTACCCCTATTCGCTGTTTGCCGACGATTACCAGGCCGGCATTCTCAATGCAGGCGTCGCAGTCGGCGACAAGCCGCGCGGGTATTACAGCGAGACCTTTCTGCCCAGGGTCACCGACTACGTCTTTGGCCAGTCGAAATCCAAGAGCTGAGCCGCAACGGCGCGCCATTCCGGCCACCGTTATCACGAAAGGAAAGAGGCATGACCGTGATGCCCGCAAACCTGACATCAACAGGCACCGCTGCCTCATTCGTCCTGACGCTCGCCTGCGACGACCAGCCCGGCATCGTTGCCGCGGTGACGACCGAGCTTGCGGCGATCGGCGGCAACATCGTCGAAAGCAATCAGTTCCGCGACGTCGAGACCAACTGCTTCTTCATGCGCATTGCCTTTACCGGTCCGTTGGGCATGTCGCGAGACGGTGTCGAGCGGGCGCTGAAACCGGCGATCGATCGCTTCGGCATGAGGGCCACGGTTGCCGACGCGACACGGCGGCCGAAGATCATCGTGATGGTCTCGAGGTTCGATCATGCGATGCTGCATCTGCTCTACCAGATCCGCGTCGGCTGGCTGAATGCCGAGGTGGTCGCCATCGTCTCCAATCATGACGACAGCGCAAGGACCTCCGAGCTCGGAGGTATCCCCTATCACCACTGGAAAGTGACGAAGGACAACAAGGCCGAACAGGAGCAGCGGCTGATCGACCTGGCGCGTGAGACGGAAGCCGACCTCGTTATCCTCGCCCGCTACATGCAGGTGCTCTCCGATAATCTGTCGAACCGGCTCTATGGCAGGATCATCAATATCCACCACTCGTTCCTGCCGTCCTTCAAGGGCGCCAAGCCCTATCACCAGGCCCATGCGCGCGGCGTCAAGCTGATCGGGGCGACCGCGCATTATGTCACGCCCGACCTCGACGAGGGCCCGATCATCGAGCAGGAGACGGAGCGGGTCAGCCATTCGATGAGTGCCGAGGATTTTGTCGCCACCGGCCGCGATATCGAAAGCCGGGTTCTCGCCCGGGCGGTGAAGATGCACCTGGAAAACCGCGTCATGCTCAACGGCCACAGGACGGTGGTCTTTACACAGTGATGGCGGCGTTATCATTGTCATGATTGATGGAAGTTGCGGGAAAAGACGAGCGACACCCCCGCACGAAGGACCTGAACGATGCTGAATGATCCCCGCTCCCATGGGCTTTGGGAAAAGACCGCCCCGCCGCCGCCGGTCACCGGCCCGCTTGCCGCTGACGCATTCGCCGATGTGGTCGTCGTCGGCGGCGGCTTCACCGGCATTTCGGCTGCCCTGCATCTGGCGGAAGCCGGCCGCAGCGTCATCCTGCTCGAGGGGGCGGAGATCGGCTTTGGCGGTGCGGGCCGAAATGTCGGTCTGATCAATGCCGGCATGTGGGTGATGCCTGACGATCTACCAGGCGAGCTCGGCGATGTGCATGGAGAGCGGCTGCTGGATCTGCTCGGCAACGGGCCGCGCGTCGTGATCGACCTGATCGACAAGCACGCGATCGCCTGCGAACTCGAACGCAACGGCACGCTGCACTGTGCCGTCGGCGATGCCGGCCTGAGGGAGATCAAGGACCGTGCGTCGCAATGGCAAAAGCGCGGCGCGCCGGTCGAACTTCTCGATGCGGCCGAGACCGCCGCAAGGATCGGCACGACCGCCTATGCCGGCGCCCTGCTCGACAGACGGGCGGGCACCTTGCAGCCGCTCGCCTATGTGCGCGGCCTGGCGCATGCGGCCCAGCGCGCCGGCGTTGTCCTGCACACTTCGAGCCGGGTCGTCTCGACGGAGCGGATCGGCAGTGGCTGGAAGGTGGTGACCGACAGGGCGTCCGTGACGGCGGACTGGATCATCGTCGCGACTGATGCCTATAGCACCGGCCCATGGGAACGGGTGCGGACCGAGCAGGTGTATCTGCCCTATTTCAATCTTGCGACGCGGCCGCTCGCACCCGACTTGCTCTCGAGTATTCTGCCCAACCGCGAAGGCGTTTGGGACACCAAGGAAATCCTTTCGTCCTTCCGCATGGACAAGGCGGGCAGGCTGGTGTTCGGCAGCGTCGGTGCCTTGCGCAACGGCGGTGCGGCCGTCCACAAGGCCTGGGCCCGCCGCTCGCTTGCCCGGCTTTTCCCGCAATTGGGCAAGGTCGATTTCGAGTGCGAATGGTACGGCCAGATCGGCATGACCACCAATGCATTGCCACGGTTCCACCGCTTCGCGCCGAATGTCGTCGGCTTTTCCGGCTATAACGGTCGTGGGATCGCGCCGGGAACGGTGTTCGGCCGGGTGCTGGCGCGTCACATCCTGGGCGAGATCACCGAGGCGGAGCTGCCGCTGCCGCTCAGCGACCCGAGCGATCCGCCGATGCGGCGTCTGAAGGAAGTCTATTACGAGGCAGGAGCCCAGGTCGCCCACTTCGTCGGCGAGCGGTTCTAACCAACCTCGTCGGCGAAAATGTCGGCGTCGGCATTCTGCTCCATCAGCCAGTCGCGAAAGATCTCGGTGCCCCGCTTCGGCGGGCGCTGGGAAGGCATGACGATATGGATGCTCTGGCCAGAGTGATAGCTCGCCCGGATCGGGCAGACGAGCTTGCCCGCCTTCAGGTGGTCGTGCACCAGATGCTTCCAGCCGAGCGCGACGCCTTGCCCGTGCACGGCTGCCTCGATCGAATTGAGTGCATCGGTGAAGACGAAATCCTGCGTCAGCTTGGCGGCCGAGACTTCATTGCGCTCGAGATATTCCCGCCAACCGACGCGTGAGCGATGTCGCTCCTCGAAATGCAGCAGCGTGTGGTTGAGCAGGTCGGCTGGGGTTTCGATCGGCCCATGCTCTCTCAGATAGGCGGGGCTGCACACCGGCCAGACTTCCTCGGTGACGAAATGCCAGGCGTGAATACCCGGCCATTTGCCGGTCCCGAGCCGGGCAGAAAGATCGATATCCTCCTCCAAGAGGTCCTGGTCGTCGCGGCTGCTTTCGGCAATGCGCAAGGCGATATCAGGATGCTGCGCCTTGAAGGCCTTCAGCCTGGGAAGAAGCCACAATTGCACGAAGGATGCGGAGAACGAGACGCGCACGATATCACGCGAGTGCTTTTGCCTCAGCGACGAGATCACCATGTGCAGATGGTCGAACGCTTCCTGGGTTTCCTTGTAGAGCCGTTTGCCCTCGGCCGTCAGTTCCAGCCGGGCGTGTTCGCGGCGGAAGAGTTTCAGGCCGGTCGCCTCTTCCAGGAGTCGGATCGTCTTGCTGACGGCCGGCTGGCTGACATTCAGCTCTTCCGCAGCACCGGTAAAGCTCTGCCGCCGGGCGGCGGCCTCAAAGACGAAGAGATAGTTGGCGGAGGGGACGAGCGAGCGGAGTCTATGCATAAACTGAGGTTATGCCCCCGGACAATTTTTAGCAAGATTACAAGCGTGCCAGCCGTTTGTAAGTTGCTGAAAATTCCACATAAGGGAACCTCTTTATGCAAACTCATGCACGGGCTGTGGTCATCGGTGGCGGTTGCGTCGGCGCAGCCATTCTCTACGGTCTGACGAAGCGCGGCTGGACCGATGTCGCGCTGCTCGAACGCACGCAGCTGACAGCCGGCTCGACCTGGCACGCCGCCGGCCTCATTCCGTCCTATGCCCGCAGCATCAATATCGGCCGCATGATCGCCAAGACCATCGAGATCTACGAGGGCCTCGAAGCCGAAACCGGCCAGCATGTCGGTTGGCACAAATGCGGCCAGTTGCGCATCGCCAATACCCGCGACCGTTTCGACGAGTACAAGAGCTACATGAGCGTTGCCGAGGTTCAGGGCATTCGCGCCGAACTCGTCTCACCGGCGAAAGCCCGCGAACTCTGGCCGCTGCTTGAGAACAACAAGGAGATGCTCGGCGCGCTCTATCATCCTGATGACGGTCACATCGCGCCGGCCGACGTCACCCAGGCGATGGCCAAGGGCGCGCGCGATCGCGGCGCCAAGATCTATCTCAACACGGAGGTGCGCGGCTTCGAGCGCATGCCGAGCGGCGAATGGAAGATCAAGACCAACCAGGGCGAGATCATCTGCGAACATATCATTTCGGCGACGGGCAACTATGCGCGCCAGACCGGCGCGATGCTCGGACTCGAAATCCCAGCGATCCCGATCGTCCACCAATACTGGATCACCGATGCCGTCCCTGAAGTGATCGAGCGCAAGCGCCAGGGCCTGCCGGAGATGCCGATCCTGCGCGACGAGGGGTTCGAGGGCTACCTGCGCGAGGAGGGCGACGGCCTGATGTTCGGTCCCTACGAGAAGACAGAGCATCTGAAGCTGTTTGCCGAAAACGGCGTGCCGGAATGGTTCGGCGCCGACCTGCTGGAAGAGGATTTCGATTCGGTCGCCTGGAACTGGGAGCGGGCAATGGACCTCGTGCCGGCGCTCGGTCGCGTCGGCATCAAGGCCAATGTCCGCGGTCCCTTCCAAATGACTGCCGACGAACTGCCGCTGGTGGGGCCGGCCTGGGGGCTCGACAATGTCTGGATCGCCGAAGGCGTGCCCGGCGGCATCCTCTGGGGTGGCGCGATCGGTTACTATCTCTCCGAGCGTATCGTCGAAGGCGGCAACAGCCTCGATACCTCCGAGCTCGACCCGCGCCGCTTCGGCGACTACGCCAACAAGAATTGGACGCGCGAAAAGGTGCGCGAAGCCTGGGGCACCCATGCCGAACAGCACTATCCCGGTCAGGACATGCCGGCCGCCCGGCCGCAGAAGACTGCACCGTCCTATGATCGGTTGACCGAGAAGGGCGCCGTCTGGAGTGTACTCAACGGCTGGGAAATGCCGAACTGGTTCGCGCCTGAGGGCGTAGAAGCCAAGGATCAGTACAGCTGGCGCTGGACCGAGAAGGGCAAATATGTCGGCGAGGAGGTTCACGCCGTCAGAAATGCCGTCGGCCTCGTCGAAATGACGCCGATGACGAAGTTCGAAGTGAGTGGCCCCGGCGCCGAAGCCTGGCTTGACGGCATCCTTGCCAACCGTTTGCCGACGACCGGCCGCGTCAACCTCAGCCATCATCTGACCCCGAAGGGTGGTGTCCAGGCGGAATATGTCGTCGCCCGGCTGAAAGACGGCTCGTTCTACGTGATTTCGACGCCGCGAGCCGAGCGCTGGAATTTCGACGATCTGTCGAAGCTTCTGCCTAGGGATGGCAGCGTCCAGCTTCGCAATGTCACCAACGATCGCGGCTGCTTCACCATCGTTGGCCCGAAGGCGCGCGACGTGCTGCAATCGCTGACCGAGATCGATCTCTCCAACGAGGCGTTCCCATGGTTCGGGGTGCAATCGGGCACGGTGGGGCTCGCCAGCGACGTCCGCCTGCTGCGCGTCAACTACGAGGGCGAACTCGGCTGGGAACTCTATCATCCGCTCTGCTACCAGCGACACCTGCTCGATGCGCTGCTAGCCGCCGGTAAGGCCCATGGCCTGAGGCTGATCGGACTGCAGGCGCTGGAATCGCTGCGTCTCGAAAAGTCCTACCGGGCGATGTATCGCGACATGAACCCGGAACTCAGCGCCTGGGAAAGCAGCCTCGATCGCTTCGTGCGCCTCGACAAGGGCGAGTTCATCGGCCGCGACGCTCTGGCAAAGGCAAAGGAAGAGGGCATTGCCCGTCGTTCCTTCACCATCGCGATCGACACCGATGGCGCAAGCTCGCTGATTTATGAGGGCGTCTACCACCAGGGCAAGCTGGTCGGGCGCATCACCTCGGGCGGTTATGCCTACACGCTCGGCCACGACGTCGCCTTCGCATTACTGCCGGTCGAGCTTGGCGTTCCGGGGACGGAGCTCGAAGTCCCGATCCTCGGCGAGCGGCGCAAGGCCCGCGTCATCGCGGAATCGCCCTATGATCCCGAAGCTAAGCGCGGGCGGATGTAACCACCGTCAGCAGACAACGAAAATTGCCGGAAAGGGTTGGCCATGAAAATACTTGTGACGGTTAAGCGGGTGGTTGACTACAACGTCAAGATCCGGGTGAAGGCTGACGGCTCGGGTGTCGAGCTTGCCAACGTGAAGATGTCGATGAACCCGTTCGACGAGATCTCGGTGGAAGAGGCGCTGCGGCTGAAGGAAGCCGGCAAGGCCGACGAGGTCGTGGTCGTCTCGGTCGGTCCGGCCAAGGCCGAGGAAACGCTGCGGACGGCGCTCGCCATGGGCGCCGATCGGGCGATCCTGGTCGAGACCGACGACCAGGTCGAGCCGCTCACTGTTGCCAAGATCGTCAAGGGTGTGGCCGAGGCCGAACAGCCGGGGCTGATCATCGTCGGCAAGCAGGCGATCGATGATGACTCGAACCAGACCGGCCAGATGCTGTCGGCGCTCTTGGGCTGGGCCCAGGGCACCTTTGCCTCCAAGGTCGAGATCGGTGACGGCAAGGCAACGGTGACGCGTGAAGTCGACGGCGGCCTGCAGACGATCGACATCAAGCTGCCGGCGGTGGTGACCACCGACCTGCGCCTGAACGAGCCGCGTTATGCCTCGCTTCCCAACATCATGAAGGCGAAGAAGAAGCCGCTCGACAAAAAGACCCCTGCCGACTTCGGTGTCGACACGACCGCGCGGCTGAAGGTGCTGAAGACCGAGGAGCCGGAAGGCCGCAAGGCCGGCATCAAGGTCAAGTCGGTGGCCGAACTGGTCGAAAAGCTCAAGACCGAAGCCGGCGTGCTCTAGTTCATGCTTCCGCAAAGTGGGAACCGGTTTGCGGACAAACGCATGAACCACGTCAGAACCGTTGAGCTCCGATCGCCAAGGGATCGTTGAGCTCGAACCGAAAGGGAGAACAAAACCATGGCTATTCTGCTTCTGGCTGACCACGACGGCAGCCACCTTTCCGACCAGACGGCAAAGGCGCTGACGGCGGCCGCCAAAATTGGCGGCGACGTGCATGTGCTGGTGGCCGGTGCCGGTGCCAAGGCGGCTGCCGACCAGGCCGCCAAGCTTTCCGGCGTTGCCAAGGTGCTGGTGGCCGAGGATGCAAGCCTTGCCAACAATCTGGCCGAACCCTTGGCGGCGCTGATCGTTTCGCTGTCGGGCAATTACGACACCATCCTTGCTGCTGCTACTTCGGTCGGCAAGAACGTCCTGCCGCGGGTTGCAGCGCTTCTCGATGTCGCCCAGGTTTCGGAAATCACCGAGGTGGTTTCCGCCGATACCTTCAAGCGTCCGATCTATGCCGGCAACGCCATCCAGACGGTGCAGACGACGGAAGCGAAAAAGGTGATCACCGTGCGCACCGCCTCGTTCGCCTCGGCCGCCGAGGGTGGTTCAGCTTCGGTCGAGACGATCGCGGCTGCGGCCAATCCCGGTCTGTCGAGCTTCGTTGCCGACGCGCTGTCGTCGTCGGATCGTCCGGAGCTGACCTCGGCCAAGATCATCATCTCGGGCGGCCGTGCACTCGGCTCGTCGGAAAAATTCAAGGAAGTGATCCTGCCGGTTGCCGACAAGCTCGGCGCTGCCGTCGGTGCATCGCGCGCGGCAGTCGACGCCGGTTATGCCCCGAACGACTGGCAGGTCGGCCAGACCGGCAAGGTGGTTGCCCCAGATCTCTACATTGCCTGCGGCATCTCCGGTGCGATCCAGCATCTGGCCGGCATGAAGGACTCGAAGGTCATCGTCGCCATCAACAAGGACGAGGAGGCGCCGATCTTCCAGGTTGCCGACTACGGCCTCGTCGCCGACCTGTTCGAAGCCCTGCCGGAGATGGAACGGGCATCCTGATGAGACTTCAGAGACGACGGCTGAACGTTGACGTTCAGCCGTCGATCCTGATCGTGCGTGCGCCGACATGCAGCGCCCGACCGGCGCCAAAACCCATGATCGCCGCGCCGAGGCCGAGCGTCACGAACAGGATCGCGGCTGCGTCGAAGCTGCCGGTCCAGTCGCGGATCAGGCCGACGAGCAACGGGCCGATGGCGGCGAGCACATAGCCGACGCCTTGTGCCATGCCCGAGAGATGGGCGGCGACATGGGAATCGGGCGAGCGCAAGACGATGAGCGTCATCGCCACAGCGATCAGCCCGCCCTGGCCGAAGCCCTGGAGAATGGCCCAGAAGATCACCGTCGACGGCGGCGCGAACAGAATGCCGAGGAGCGCGATCACTGCGGCTGCGATCAGCGCGACATTGATGCCACGCTGGTCCTTGCGCCTGATGGCAAAGGAGGGAACCAGCAGGCAGGTGACGACCTGGGTCATGATCGAGACCGAAACGATGACGCCTGCCGTTGCCGGGTCGAAGCCGCGCTCCCTGAGAATGGGGGCGAGCCAGCCGAAGATGCAGTAGGCCAGAGCCGACTGCAGCCCCATGAACAGCGTTACCTGCCAGGCCAGCCGGTCGCGCCAAAGGCCGACGACACGAAAGCCGGTGTGTCTGACCTGCGCCTTGCTGCCAAGCGCCTGCGGCATCCAGATCAACAGCACGATGAAGGCGGGAAGCGCCCAGATGGCGAGTGCACCGGACCACGAGCCGGTAACACCGTGTTCGAGCGGCAGGGTCAGGCCGGCGGCACCGGCCGCGCCGGCGCAGAGCGCCATTGTATAAAGCCCGGTCATGATCGCCGCCTTGTCGGCAAAGTCGCGCTTGACGAGGCCCGGGAGCAGCACGTTGCCGATGGCGATCGCCGCCCCGGCGGCGAATGTCGACAGGAAGAGCACCGGTACGGGGCCGAAACCGCGCAGCACTGTCCCGAGCGCGAGCAGAGCCAAGGCGCCAAGCAGGGTGCGTTCGGCACCGAAGCGCTGTGCCAGCTTTGGTGCCAGCGGCGCAAACAGGCCGAGGCAGAGCACCGGCAGCGTCGTCAGCAGGCTGGCGCCGGCAGTCGTTAAGCCGGTATCGCGCATCACCTCCGGCAGCAACACCGAGAGGCTGGAAAACAGCGGTCGCAGGTTGAAGGCGATCAGCACGAGGCTGGCGCCGAGGACGAAACGCGCCGCTCCCCGCGGCAACACCGGCGGCTGAGGCTCGGGTACGCTGTCGGCTTCGGCGTCGATGAGCTGGTCTTCGAGACCGTTGATGGCTGCGACCTGATGGGCCGAGGAATTGGGATCACGGAAAGTCTGGTTCATTGCGAAAGAAGCCTGTCGAGTTCGCGAAGCACCGGCGCCATGAAGGCGCGAACGGCGGACGCGGCGCGGTCCGGATCGCCGGTGGCGATCGCCGCGACGATCGCCGCATGGGCCTGTTCGTCGGGTTCCGGCACGTCGCCCTTCAGCGTCGAGTGAATGGTTTCGAGGATCGATGAGGTGAAGAAATCGTAGAGCCCGACGATGGCGCGGTTGCCGGAGGCTTCGACGATGGATTTGTGAAAGGCGATGTCGCGATGGCCGAAGGCCTCGTAGCCGCCATCGGCAACTGTGCCGCGAGCCTTCAGCAGCCGGGTCATGCGTTCGAGGTCGGCGGGTGTATGGCGGATCGCCGCAAGCCTTGCCGCCTCGACATCGAGGGCGGCGCGCGCCTCCCATTGGTCGCGCAGACCGGCGCGTTTGACACGGTCGAGCGCGCCTGCCGGATCGACCGTCGAGCGCACATAGGTGCCGGAGCCCTGGCGGGTGTCGAGCAGACCCTGCGAGACCAGCACACGCACGGCCTCGCGCACCGTGCCCCGGCTGACGGACAACAGCTCGGTCAATAGAGTTTCGTTCGGGATGCGGTCGCCGACGCCCCAGCGGCCGCTGACGATCTCGGCGCGCAGGCTTTCGGCCGCACTGTCGGCCAGATTGGTTCGATTGACGGGCTGCATGATAAACTCATCAAGTCATCAGATGACCTAACGAATACGTCTGAGTTTAGTCGCTGTCAATTGGTTGTGGTGGAATCGGGGCGACATCGGCCGAATGCGCGGCGACGCAGGTCGGTGGAGGGCTGTTGTCGGGCGACCGCGCATCTCCGCGAGGTGGGGCTGTCGCGTTCCATCGGGAGTCGACAGAACAAAGCGATAAAATACTTCCTTCGACTAAATCCTCGACGGAAGCCGATCAATGATCGGTGGTCTGGCCGTCGGTGATGCTGAGCAACGTCTTTTCCATATCCGGCTCGTCGCCGGAGCAGACGCACAGCATTTCCGCGTCGCCTTCGCCGACCGAGAGATAAGCGTGGCCCATCGTCGAGTCGATATAGACGCTTTCGCCGGCTTTCAGTCGCACCGGCGCATATTGATCCGTATGCAGCTCGATCTCGCCCTTGAGCACGATCAGGAATTCTTCGCCGGCATGAGGGGTCAGCGGACCGAACTCTGCAAGCGTGCGCGCGCGGGCATGGGCGAGGATCGGCACCATGCGTTTCCTCACCAGATCGGTTGCAAGGTAGTGGTAGTCGTAATTGCGGGTCAGCTGCCGCAGCGTCGTCGTGGCCGAGGTTACCGAGCGGCGCGTGCGGGCGGCGGGCTGCTTGCTGTCGCCACTGAGCAATTCGGTGACATGCACGCCGAGGCCGGCGCAGATCTGCAGCAGCTTGTCATAGGTCAGCGACATCTGGTCGTTCTCCACCTTGGACAAGGTCGAGACGGCAACGCCGGTCAGGTGGCTGACGTCCTGAAGGGTCCAGCCGTGATGTTTCCTCAGGTTCCGCAGGCAATCGCCGAGGTTTGGCTGTTCCGACATGGTTCTCTCCGGCAAACGAGATCTACCTAGCTAGTTCAACTCTGGCCGCCTCGCAACAAGCGCCAAGAATTTTCCGATACGCTAAATATTGACCGTATCGGAAAATGAATTTACCAATGGCTATGCGCTCAGGATCCTCTTCTCCCAAAGTGATTGTCATTGGCGGCGGTATCGCCGGCCTGTCGGTTGCGGCTGCCGTCCAAGAATGGGCATCGGTCGTCCTCATCGAGCGGGAGGCGCATCTCGGCTATCACGCAAGCGGCCGCTCGGCGGCGCTTTTTGCCGAGACCTACGGCAACACGGTGGTCAGAGCGCTCTCCATTGCCAGCCGGCCGGCCATCGTCGATGGCGGCTTTGCCGAGCATGTGCGCGGCGCCTTGCATTTCGGTGGGTGCGACGACGATGCGATGGTCGATGAACTGGCGCAGAAGTACCAGGCGCTCGTGCCCAGCGTCCGGCGGCTTTCGGCAGACGAAGTCAGCGTGCTTATTCCCGTCATTCGTGCCGATACCACGTGCGGCGGCGTCTACGAGCCCGGCGCTCTCGATATCGACACCGGCAAGATGGTCCATGCCGCGGCCGCCGCTCTGAAGGCGCTTGGCGGGACTGTCATTTCGGGCGAGGAAGTGCTGCAGATCTCCCGTATTTCCGGCCGCTTTCAAGTGGTGACTTCGGCCGGCTCCTACGAAGGCGATATGGTCGTCAACGCGGCGGGCGCCTGGGTCGATGTGATCGCCGAGCGGGCAGGGCTGCCGGGGCTCGGGTTCTCGCCCAAACGGCGCACCGCCTTCATGTTCGACCCGCCCGCGGGGCTCGACGCGCGCACATGGCCGCTCGCCGTCGATCTGCATGAGCGTTTCTATTTCAAGCCGGATGCCGGAAAGCTGATCGGCTCGCTGGCGGATGAAACGGATTCACCGCCCTGCGACGCCTATCCCGAAGATATTGACGTCGCCATCGCGGTCGACCGGATCGAGCAGGCGACCGAACTTCGCATCGGCCGCCCGCAAAGGCCATGGGCCGGATTGCGCACCTTCTCGCCGGACCGCACGCCTGTCGTCGGCTTCGATCCGCGCCTGCCGGGCTTCTTCTGGCTCGGCGGCCAGGGCGGTTATGGTTTCCAGGTGTCGCTGACCCTGGCGCGGATCGCCTCGGCGCTGCTGCGCGATGCCGCGATGCCTGCGGATGTCGCCTCCCTCGGCGTCGAGTTCGGTGCGCTGGCACCCGTCCGATTTATGGCGGCGGCGCACACCCCGTCGCTTTCCCCGGCCGGCCCATGACCGGATAGACCATCAAGATCGAAACGTCGTCGATGCGGTTAGGAGAACCCCGCGACGACGTCAACACAAAGGCAACCAGGAGCGTTTGCTATGAAATCCACACGTCTGATTCTGCGCACCGCGCTCGTCGCATCGACAATCCTCATGGGCGGGCAGGCCTATGCGAAGACGCTGGTCTACTGCTCGGAGGCGAGCCCCGAGACCTTCAACCCGATGATCGGAACGGCGGATTCGACTATGGATGCCGCGGCCAAGCCGATTTTCAACCGGCTGGTGGAATTCAAGCCGGGGACGACGGAAGTCGGGCCGGCGCTCGCCGAGAGCTGGGATGTGTCCGAAGACGGCAAGGTCTACACCTTCCATCTGCGCCATGGCGTCAAGTTCCACACCAACGCGCAGTTTACGCCGACACGCGAATTCAACGCCGACGACGTGCTCTACACCTTTGACCGCCAGCGCAACGCCGACAATCCGTACCACAAGCTCTCGAACGCCTCATACGAATACTTCAGCGCGCTTGGGCTTGGGCCGTTGATCGAGAAGATCGAAAAGCTGGACGATCATACCGTGCGCTTCACACTGACGTCGGCAAACGTCACCTTCCTGCCCAGCATTGCGCTCGACTACCTCTCCATTCTCTCGCTGGAGCAGACCGAGAAGATGGTCGCAGCCGGCACCCCGGAGCTGATCGACCAGGCGCCCGTCGGCACCGGGCCGTTCATCCTTGAGGCCTATGCGCAGGACAGCCAGATTCGCTATGCGGCCAACAAGGACTATTGGGACGGTGCGCCGAAGATCGATACCCTCGTCTTTGCGATCACACCGGAGCCCACCGTGCGGGTCGCCCGGCTGAAGGCGAACGAGTGCCAGGTGGCGGCGCCACCACCGCCCGGAGCCGTCGCCGATCTCAAGAACGACCCCGAGGTGACGGTCTATAACCTCGAAGGCCAGAATATCGGCGTTCTCGGCTTCAACGTCGAACACAAGCCGCTCGGTGATGCGCGTATCCGCCTGGCGCTCGCCAAGGCGGTCAACCGGCAGGCGATCGTGGAAGCCGTGTATCAGGGTGCAGGCAGCGTTGCCGGCAGCGTGGTGCCGCCTGCACAGCTCGGTGCGGCCAAGGACGCGGGCATCGACTACGATCCGGAAGGCGCCAAGGCGCTTTTGAAGGAAGCAGGCCACGAGGGCGACCTGTCGATCGCGCTCTGGGCGATGCCGGTGTCGCGGCCCTACAACCCGAACGCCCGCCGTATGGCAGAGATGATCCAGGCCGACTGGAATGCCATCGGCGTGAAAACCGAGATCGTCAGCTTCGAGTGGGCCGAGTATCTGACCCGCACCGCCAAGGGCGAGCATGACGCCTTCCTGCTCGGCGGCAGCAGCGACAACGGTGATCCGGATAATATGCTGAGCTATCTGCTTAGCTGCGACGGCGTGAAGGGCGGCTCCAACCGGGCGCGCTGGTGCAACGCCGACTTTGAAAAGTTGCTTCAGGATGCGCGCGTCGCCGCCGATCCCAAGGAACGGGCAGCGCTTTACGGCAAGGCGCAGGCCATCCTCAAGGCGGAAGTGCCTGTTGCGCCGATCGCCCATTCCGTCGTGTCGATCCCTGTGCGCAAGAGCGTGAAAAATTACGTTCTCGACGCCTTCGGCCGTCAGAACTTCGCCAACGTCGATATCGCGGAGTAAGCCGGATGGACGAGATGACAATGAGCGGCGGCGTCACGCTTGCCGATCTAAGCCGACTGCTTCAAGGCTACATCAACGATGGTGCCGTCGGCGCCTCCCTGGCCTTTTCACAGGGCGATGGCGAGACCGTCACCTTGACCTCGGGACTTTCCGACCGGGCGCGGGGGATACCGGTTTCGCCAACGCAACTGTTCAAGATCGGCAGCTGCACCAAGACGTTTACCGTTGCCGCCCTGATGAAGCTGGCGGAAAGCGGTGTGGTGGAGCTTGGCGCGCCGATCTCGCACTGGTTCCCGGACCTTCCCGGTGCCGCTGCCATTTCGGTGCGCCAACTCGTCAACCATCGCGGCGGGTTGCCGGAATTCGAGTACGACATACCGATGACCCCGGACCGCATCTGGACGCCGGCCGAACTCGTCGATCTCGCGTTTCGGGTCGGCACTCAGTCGGCGCCCGGCGGTCCGGCCGTCTACAACAACACCGGCTATGTGCTTGCCGGCATGTTGATCGAAGAGGTCACCGGAAAGTCGCTCGGCGATTATGTCCGCCATCAGGTGCTCGAACCGCTCGGGCTCGAAAACACCTGGTCGCCTTCGACCGAGAGCTTCCCGGAAGAGCGCATGGTGCGCGGCTACTACCACCGACCGCCACCGGCTGCGGATGCAGGGGCGGGCATCGCTGCCGGAGCCGAGATGTGGCGCATGGACGGCGTCCTGCCCTATTCCGACGCGCTGCAGGATTCATCGGATTCGTTTCCGTTCACGGCGGCCTATGGCTGCGGCGACATGGTCTCGACGCCCGGCGACATGATCGCCTTCATTCGGGCGCTGTTTGGCGGCAAGTTGCTGGCGGACGGAATGTTCCGGGAGATGAGCGAAAGCCGTGTCGCCGTTAGCTTTCCCGGTACGCGGATGCGCGAGACCGGGGCGGGGCTGTTCCAGAGCAGCTACGCGGATCGGCTCGTCTATGGCCACCAGGGCAGCATCCCCGGCTATGTTACCGTGATGCAGCACGAGCCGAAATCGGGTCTGACAATCGCCATGACCAGCAATGTGGGCTCGGGCTACCGGATGTCCTTTTACGCCAGCGGTCTGCATCAAGTGCTCGATCAGGCAATCGGCATCATCATGGACAGCTAAGCCCGCTGGCGATCACGTCTCGAAATCAGCTCGACCGCCCGTTCGGGCGGTCGAGCGTTTTGACAGCATTGTTATGAAATGAGGACGTCGACCTTTTCGAAGGTCCGGACGTCGATCAGCCCCTTGTCGGAGATGCGCAGTTCGGGAATGACGACGAGCGCCAGCAGCGAATGCTGCATGTAGGCGTTGTTCAGCCGGCAGCCGCAGACGCGCATCGCTTCGACTAGTGCCGCGGCCTTGTCCGCCACGATCTCGGCACGCTGATCCGACATCAGCCCCGCGACCGGCAGTTCAACCAGTGCAAGCTCCTTGCCGTGCTTGATCACCACGATGCCGCCGCCGACCTCGTGCAGCCGGTTCGCGGCTTTCGCCATGTCGTCCTTGTTGGTGCCGACGACGATCATGTGGTGGCTGTCGTGGGCCACGGTGCTTGCAACCGCGCAATCGCTGTCATAGCCGAAGCCGGAGACGAAGGCATTGACGACGTCGCCGGTGCCGCGATGACGCTCCACCAGCGCGATCTGGCAGACGTCCTGGGCGCGATCCATCTCGATGATGCCGCCCGCCGCCGAAAGCTCGGCTTCAAGCGCACGCGTCGGCGCCTGGTTCTCGACGACGCCGATCACCCGGACCCGCGCGCGGGTCGCGGTGCTGTTAAGCCCGATGTCGAAATCTCCGGCCTTGAGCGTCTTGCCGAGGTGGACGGTGTTGCGGGCGCTTTCCGGATAAACGAAGGGCGGGATATCGCGCACCAAGGCGCCGGAATCTGCCAGCAGTTCGCCGCGGGCAAACACCATCTCGATCGGCAGGGCAGCAAGGTCCGACGTGATGATCAGGTCGGCCCGTCGTCCTGGTGCGATCGAGCCGAGTTCCCGCTCGACGCCGAAATGCTGGGCGGTGTTGAGCGTGGCCATCTGGATGGCGGTGATCGGCTTCAGCCCTTGGGCGATGGCGTGGCGAACCACCCGGTTCATGTGGCCGTCGTGGACCAGCGTGCCGGAGTGGCTGTCGTCGGTGCAGAGCAGGAAGTTGCGCGGATCGACGCCGGCTTCAGTGATCGCCTTGACCTGGGCGGCAACGTCGAACCAGGCTGAGCCGAGCCGCAACATCGCACGCATGCCCTGTCTGACGCGGGCAATCGCGTCCTCGACGGTCGTTCCTTCATGATCGTCGGCCGGGCCGCCAGCGGCGTAGGCGTGAAACTCCCGGCCGAGATGCGGCGAAGCATAGTGTCCGCCGACGGTCAGCCGCGCATCCTGGGTTGCCGCGATTTCTGCGACCATCTTGGGATCGTTAAAGGCGACACCAGGAAAGTTCATCATCTCGCCAAGCCCGATGATGTTCGGCCAGCTCAACGCTTCGGCCACGTCCGTGGCCGAGAGTTCAGCACCCGCCGTCTCGAGCCCGGGCGCGCTCGGCACGCAGCTCGGCACCTGCACGTAGACATTGATCGGCAGGCTTTGCGCCTCGTCGTTCATCAGCCGCACGCCGGCCAGGCCGAGCACGTTGGCGATCTCGTGCGGGTCGATGAACATCGTCGTCGTGCCGTGCGGGATGACGGCGCGCGCAAATTCGGTGACGGTGACGAGACCGCTTTCGACATGCATATGCGCGTCGCAGAGCCCCGGCACGAGATAACGCCCGGCAGCGTCGACGACCTTGGTGCCTTCACCGATCGTATGGCTGGCGTCTGCCCCGACATAGGCGAAGCGGCCGGCTTTGACCGCGATGTCGGTGTGCGGAATGATCTCGCCGGAATAGACGTTGACCCATTTGCCGTTGCGGATGACGAGGTCCGCCGGCGCACGGCCCATGGCGACGTCGACGAGCTCGGGTGCGGTCCTCGACCAGGATTGGAGCATGACAGTTTCCTTCAATGGAGACGATGTCGGCGCCCCCTTTGACGTCTGAGTAAAAAGGAGGCGCCGACAGGTTTACTGGGTCTGGGCGATGAGCGCTGCCGCCAAGAGGGCGACGAACCACATGACCGGTTTTACATCGCCCGCCCGCCCGCAGACCAGCTTGATCAGCACATAGGCAATGATTGCGAGCGACAGCCCGAGCGTGATCGAGAATGTCAGCGGGATCAGCACGATGGCAAGGAACGCCGGGATCGCTTCGTCGATGTCGGTCCAGCGGATCTTGCTCATCGGCTCGGACATGAAGAGGCCGGTGAGGATCAGAACGGGCGCGGTTGCCACGGCCGGAACGAGCGACAACAGCGGCGACAGGAACAGGAACGGCACGAACAGCAGGCCGGCGACAAGGGCGACAAGCCCGGTACGGCCGCCCTGCGCAATGCCAGCGCCCGATTCCAGATAGACGGTGGCGGGGCTGGTGCCGAGCGGTGCGGAGATCAGCGCAGCGACGGCGTCGACATGCATGGATTGCTTGATGTTGCGCGGCAATCCCTGCTCGTCCTTGAGGTCAGCCGCTTCGGCAAGGCCGAGGAAGGTCGAGAGTGCCTCGATGAAATTGGTGAACAGGAAGACGAAGATGAACGGCAGGTAGATCAGGCTCAAGGCGCCGACGAGGTCGATCTGGCCGATGAAGCTGAAATCCGGTGCCGCGGAAAAGCCGCTCCAATTGACCAGTGTATGCACATCAGGCCTATCCGGCGAAAACGCGCTGCCGTCGCCCCACCAGCGGCCGATCGGGATGGAGAGGATGGTGGTGAGGATCATGCCGGCCATCATCGCGCCGGGAACTTTGCGGACCACCAGCGCGACCGTCAGGATGAAGCCGGCAATGAAGGTGAGGGTTACGGGGTTGAACGTCGTCAGCCCGACGATCGTATCCGGATTGGCGATGATGAACTTGGCATTCTCGAAGCCGATCAGTGCGATGAACAGACCGATGCCGCAGGCGATGCCATAACGCAGGTCGACCGGGATCGCCTCGATGATCGTCTGGCGCAGGTTGAAGAAGGCCATGACGGTGAAGAGCACGCCGGCCCAGAAGACGCAGCCCAGCGCGATTTCCAGCGGTACCTTGGCGCCGACAACCATCGTATAGGCAAACAGCGCATTGATGCCCATGCCCGGCGCCACCAGGATCGGGCTTCGCGCATAGAGCCCCATGGCGCAGCTGCCGATGAAGCTGACGAGTACGGTCGCCGTTACGCCGGCCGAAAACGGAATGCCGGCGTGGGACAGGATCGAAGGGTTGACGACGATCACGTAGGAGGCGGCGAGAAAGGTGGTCAGCCCGGCGAGGATTTCGGTTCGAATGGTCGAGCCGAATTTGGAAATCTGGAAGTAGCGGTCAAGCAGGCTGGCGAGCCAGGAGGCTTGTGCCTGGCCTGACGCCGGCTCAACGCCCTTGGGTTGGTAGTTCATTTTGTTCCCCTTTTTTTGAAATGAGGAAGGGGCCGGCGATGCCGACCCCTTCCAAGGCTTTACTCTGCTGCTGCGGCGCGCGCTTCCTCGCCGCCGTTCCCGGCGAGCGGCGAGATCACCTTGAGCCGGACGCAATCGACGACCCCGAGATCGGTGATGGCATATTCCGGGATCGCGGTGATTTGAAGCACGAACATGTACATGAACGGCCATGGCAGGGTGCAGCCGAGCCCGCGCGCCGCATCGTCCAGTTCCTCCTCCAGCGCCGCCATTTCCGATGGTTCGATATCGGAGACGATGCCGCCGATCGGCAGATGCAGGAAGGAGACGACCTTGCCGTCCTTGACCACCACCTGGCCGCCATGGTTGGCGATCAGGTGGTTGATGGCGACCCGCATGTCTTCCGGGTCGGCGCCGATGCAGATGATGTTGTTGTCGTCGGGCGCGGTCGAACTGGCGATTGCGCCTTCGCGCAATCCGAAGCCGGAGGTGAAGGCGACGGGTCGGTTTTTCGTCTTGCCGTAGCGCTCGACCACGGTGACATATTGGATGTCCTTTGCCGGGTCGGCGAGCACGCATCCGTACTTGACTGGCAGGGTGACATCGCGGCGGGTGCGCACGAAGATCTTTTCCGGCGTGACGGCGATCGCCATGGCAGCGGCGCTGTCGCCGGGGCCGTCATAACGCAGCTTCAGATCGTCGAGTTCGAGCGGCGCGACCTTCATCGAAGTCAATAGCGCGGCGCTGCGCGGCGGCGGCACCAGTTCGATGGCCATGCGGCCGTCACGCGCGACTTCCTCACCCTTGGCGATGACGGCATCGATCCTGAACTCGCGCAGGTCGTTGACGAGCAGGATGTCGGCGGCGCGACCCGGCGAGATTGAGCCGACCTTGTCGTCGATGCGAAGGGCATCGGCGCCGTTGATCGTTGCCATCTGGATCGCCGCCATCGGCGAGATTCCCATGGCGATCGCCATGCGCACCATATTGTCGAGATGGCCGCGCTTGAGAATGTCGCTGGCAACGACGTCATCGGTGCAGAAGCTGATGCGGCGCAAGGCCTTGACGCCCATTTCGGTGACGATGCGCAGATTGTCGGAGAGGAAGTGGGAGATCGAGGATTCGCGCACGACGACATGCATGCCGGCCCTGAGCTTTTCGAGCATTTCCTCCGGCGAATAGCTTTCGTGGTCGGCGCGCACGCCGGACTGCTGGTAGCCGTTGAGGCGCGCTCCGCGCGTCATCGGGCAGCAGCCGAGCACCGGGAGCCGGCTCTTTTCGGCAAGCTCGAGCGCCGCCAGCACGTCGGGGTCTTCCTCCTGGATGAACTCGCGCACGGTTTCCCAAATGCCGACGCATTCCGGCCAGTGATGGGTGGCCTGGTGATCGGCAGGACTGAAATAGTGCCCGACGGTCGAACGCGGCATGGTGTACGGCGTCTTGCAGGGCGCGCCCCAGAAGACCTTGAGTGGTGTCTGCTTGGCCTCGTCGAGGAATTCACGCGCCGCCGCCGGCCCGCCGACGACGATGATCTGGTCAAGCCCGGTGACGATCGACGTGGTGCCGAGCGGGACGACCGCCTTGGCGAAGCTCGTTAGCGACATCTTCGAGCATTCGACATGCAGATGGCCGTCGATCATGCCGGGCGCCAGGTATTTGCCCGTGGCGTCGACGATCTTCGTTTCCGGCCCGACATAAACGGAGATGTCGCCGACGGCGATGATCCGCTCGCCGTAGATCGCGACATCGGCCTGGTAAATTTCTTCCGATACGACGTTGACGAGCCTGCCGCCGCGGATCGCCAAAGTGGCCTTGTTGCCGGTGCCCGAGGCTGCCCGGATGAATTCTCTGATATTGCTCACTGAAACCTCTCCCTTAGCGTCGCCGAATATTCCCAGTTTGGTTTCGTTTGTACAATGGGCCGAAATGGCGTATTTATCGGACATATCGTACAGGATTTTGGACGAAAAATGGATCTCTCGCTTCTCGACTGCTTCGTGAAAGTTGCCGATTCCCGTTCGATTTCAGCGGCTTCCCGCCTGCATCGGCTGCCGAAATCGACCCTCAGCCACAAGATCCGGCAGCTGGAGGACGAGTTCGGCATCGAACTCTTCGTGCGCGAGGGGCATCAGCTGCATGTGACCGACGCCGGAGCGGAGTTCCTGCGTTATGCCCGGCTCATCCAGTCGAATTGCGAGGATGCGGCAACGGCGATGGCCGAGATGCGGCAGGAGGTAGCGGGCACGCTGCGCGTCGGCTCGACCGGCGAATTCGGCACGACGATCACATCCGAACTGCTCTACGCATTTCGCCAGCAATATCCGCAGGTCAATCTCGACGTCGTTTTTCTGAGCTCGCGGCAACCGTTCTCCGAGGTCACCGAGCAGGCGCTCGACGGCATCTTTCACTGGGGCGAACCATCAGATGTCGACTACATCAGTCGCCGGCTCTCGGTCTCATCTTACGGTCTCGTTGCGAGCCCCGAATACATCGCCCGGCACGGCGCACCGCTTAAGCCCGACGACCTCGCCGGCCATCGCGGGCTCGTCTTTCGCCAGCAGACACGCCTGCAATCCTGGTATCTGACGCGCGACGGCGATGCCGAGATCGATCTGCTGCCGGCGGCAACCTGCACCACCAACGACTATTGGACGATCAAGTATTTCGCGGTTGCCGGCGAGGGCATCGCCTATCTGCCGGAATTCTTCGTGGAGACGGAGCGGCAAGCGGGATTGCTTCAGCCTGTTCTGGCCGAATGGAGTTCGCCGAAAACGGCGATCAACCTGATCTATTCGCGCCGGCGGCACGTGTCGAAGCGCTTCAGGGCCTTTGTCGAATTCTGCATCGACTTTTATCGCGACCGGGAGCGCACAGGCATTCCGCGCTACTACGTGGAGAAAGTCAGCATGCCGTCGAATGGTGCGATCCGCTGACGCGGCGTCCGCAATCGATCAGCCGGCGGCTCTCAAAGCCAAGTCAACATAGGCGGCCACATGCTTTGCCGCGATATCGGACAGGCAATGCATCTTGATGTGGCGGCGCGCCTTGCCTTGACCCATCAGCACGCCATGCGCGTCCGGTAGCGCGGCGCCCTCGCTGAATTCCAGGGTGACATGGGCCGAATACGGAAATATGCCGCAGAACGGTCGCGCGGCGGAAAACAGCAAGCCGCCATATTTGATCTCTTCCGAAATGCCCGCCCCGGACGCCAATGCGATCTCGCGCAGCCGCGAAACAATCGCGAACTGTGTGTCGCCGCGGTCGCGAATATCGGCGAGGAAGGCTTCAATGCGCTTGTCCATAATGGCTCGCTTACGACTCGTTGCAGAATTCTGAACGCACCAATATCACGCGACGTGCGCCGACTATGCTCACGCGATGAGGTGTTTGGGCAGGACGATCCTGGCGGACAATCCACCCCCGACCTTGTTTCGCAAAACCAACGCGGCGCCCGCGTGATCGAGCGCGAGTTCGGCAATGCTGAGGCCGAGGCCGCTGCCGATCGCGGCCCTGAAGCGTCCGCGGAAGAAACGCTCGGTGACGTGGGGCATCTCCTCCGGCGGAATGCCCGGGCCATCGTCATCGATCGCAATCGTGGTCGTTCCGTCGTCGCTTTCAAGCCAGCAGAGGATCATTCCGCTGGCCGGCGAGTGATGGAGCGCATTTTCCATCAGATTGCGGGCGGCAAGTCGCAGCAGATCCGGATTGGTCCTGACCTGCAGCTTGCAAAGACTGGGATCGACGACAACCGTCGCGGCACTGCCGGCATGGCCAAGCAGTTCGCTCCTGAGCGAAACCAGCATCTCGCCGGGATTGACCTCGGCCACGGTGCGCGCCTTTTCCGACGCTTCGACCGACGCGATGTCGAGCAACTGCCGGACGAGCCGTCCGGTGCGGTCAACACCAGCAACAATCTGGCCGAGAGCCTTTTCGCGGATTTCGGCATCGTTGCTCGCCAGCGCCACCTGGGCCTGGGTTTTCAGCCCGGCAAGCGGCGTTCTAAGTTCATGGGCGGCAAAGGCGATAAAATTCTGCTCGCGCTGACGTGCGCCGGCGACGCGGCCGAAGAGACCGTTCAATGCGCGAAGCACGGGACTGATCTCGCTCGGTGTTGCGGTCTCCTTGATCGGGTGCAGGTCCGAGGCGTCGCGGGCGGCAAGATCGCCCGCCAGTTTTCTGAGCGGTGCCAGACCACGCCCGACGCTCAGCCAGATCAGGGTCGCCAGCAGCGGTATGATCAGGAGGGCCGGAAAGAGCAGGCCTTTGACGACGTCGTTGACCAGCCTGTCGCGGATGCGCAGGTTGTCGCCGACGAGCACGCGCACGCCAAGCTCGGCATTCTCGACCGCGTAGACCCGCCAGGTTTCGCCATTGATCACCGTCTCGGAAAGGCCGGTCGCATGCGCCGACAGCGTCGTCTCCGGCGCGCTTTCCGACTTGCCGATCAGGGTGCCGTCCAGCGACCAGATCTGGCAAGAAAGCTGCCGGTCGTAATGCGGGTGCTCGAGCACCGGGATCTTTGCCTTCGTCTGCGCCGGCTTATCCGGGTCGATCTCCTGGTTGACCACAAGCGAGCTGACCATCTTCGCCGCCTCCATCAGTCGGGCGTCGAGCACCTGCTCGACCTCGGCGCGGGTGCTGAAGAAGATCCATAGGGTGGCCGAAAGCCACATGAGCCCGGTGGTGACGAGCAATATGAAGAAGAGGCGTGCGCGGATCGATCGCATCAGATGTTGCTGCCGAGCCGGTAGCCGATGCCCCTGACGGTTTCGATCAGGCTTGAGCCGAGCTTGCTGCGCAGGTGATGGATATGCACCTCGACCGCGTTGCTTTCGACCTCTTCCTGCCAGCCGTAAAGCTTGTCCTCCAGCATCGCCTTCGAAAAGATCGCGCCCGGCTGCGACATCAGCGCATGCAGGATGGAATATTCCCGACGCGAGAGCCGGACCGGCGCGCCTGCCTTTTCCACCGATTGCCGGGCTGGATCGAGCCGGATCGTCGACCATTCGATGAAGGCGGTCGATCGACCGGCGGATCGGCGCGCGAGCGCGCGCAACCGTGCTGCCACCTCATCGAGGTCAAAGGGTTTACCGAGATAGTCGTCGGCGCCCATGTCCAGCCCGCTGACGCGATCGGCGACCGTGTCGCGGGCGGTCAAGAGCAGCACCGGCGTGTCGTTGCGTGCGTCGCGCAGTTTTTTCAGCACGTCCGCACCGGAGCCGTCCGGCAGCATGAGATCAAGGACGACGGCGTCGAACTTGCCTGCGGCCAGCGCCGCGTCGGCGCTCTCCCGGGTGGCGACGGCATCGGTGGTAAAACCGGCGAGCGCCAAACCGACCTTCAGCCCGTCGCGCAAAATGTCATCGTCTTCGACAATCAGTACCCGCACTTAGGTCTCCACGAATTAACCGACGGCGGTTGTTTAGCACCTCCCTTAAGGCAGCCTTAAGGTAGCGCATTCCTTTGGGCGTCATCGTAACAAGCCCCGAGTCGATGAATGTCCGATATAGATGAACTGAACCCGTTACCATCAGCCAGAACCTATTTGCGATCCGGCGGCTCGCTGACGCGCCGCAGCCTTTTCGTTGGCGCGACGGCCATCCTGCTTTCAGGTTGTGCAGCAACCGCGCGCCCGACACCGAAGCCGACGGTGGTCGAGATGACGCCGCCGCTCAAGGGCACCGTTCCGCCGATGTACGACGCGATGCCGGATGAGCAATTTCCCATTCCCGCGGTCGATGTCTCCCAGGTCGATCCGAAGTTCTGGCGCCAGGAAGTCGACTATCCGACACAGGAGCGGCCGGGCACGATCATCGTCGATACGCCGGCGAAACACCTCTACCACGTGTTGCCCGGCCAGCGCGCCATGCGCTATGGCATCGGTGTCGGCCGCGAGGGTTTTGCCTGGTCCGGGCGGGCGGTGGTCGCCTATAAACGGAAATGGCCGCGCTGGACGCCGCCCGACGAAATGGTGGCGCGGCAGCCGAGGCTCGAGCCCTACAGCATCAAGAACGGCGGCATGGGGCCGGGCCTGAAGAACCCTTTGGGCGCGCGGGCGCTCTATATCCATAAGGACGGCAAGGACACGCTCTACCGCATCCATGGCAGTCCCGAGGCACGGTCGATCGGCAAGGCCGTCTCGTCCGGGTGCATCCGCATGCTCAACCAGGATGTGGTCTATCTGCACGCTCAGGTCCGAGACGGTAGCCCGATCGTCGTCATTCCCGATCCGTCGAAGGCGCATCTCGCCACGAGCTGATCGCGGCTTGTCCGGTCGGTCAATATCGACCGATCAGGGAACATGCATGTCTCTGGCCCGGGCAGGGCCAGAGCGTGGCGGCGCCAATGATGCGAGGTCAGTGGCTCGCAGGTCTCAGTCGTCCCCAGATCGGCGCGACGATGTTGCCCATGACGGCGATGGTTGCAGCGCCGACGACGATCGCCAGCAGGGCCTGCTGCGCCGACGTGGCAATCCAGCCGATCAGACCCGGGGCAACTGGGAGCGCGTGGACCACGGCTTCGGAGATGTCGTGGATGATGTGTTCCGGGCCGGCATATCCCATCTGGGCAAGGCCGTGGACGAGAATGCTGCCGCCGACCCAGAGCATCGCCGCAGTGCCGATGGCGGCGAGAACCTTCAGAAAGATCGGCATGCCGACGACCAGGCCGCGGCCGATGGCGCGTAGCGCCGATACGGAGGTCTTGGCCAGCGCGACGCCCGCATCGTCGGCTTTGACGATCAGGCCGACGACGCCATAGACGGCAAGCGTAATGGCGATGCCGACCGCGGCAAGCACCACGCCCTGCATATAGATGCTGGCATCGGCGACGGTTGAGAGCGTGAGCGCCATGATCTCGGCCGACAGGATGAAATCGGTGCGCACGGCGCCGGCGACCTTCTCGTTTTCAAGCGCGACGGGATCGGTCTTTTCTCCGAGCACGGCGGTTTCGTGCTCATGGGCCGCGTGCGGAAAGAAGACGCCATAAAGTTTCTCGGCGCCCTCGTAGCAGAGGTAGATGCCGCCCAGCATCAACAGCGGGGTGATCGCCCAGGGGGCGAAGTAGCCGAGCAGCAGTGCACCGGGCAACAGGAACAGGATCTTGTTCTTGAGCGAGCCGAGCGCAATGCGGCCGATGATCGGCAGTTCGCGTTCCGGTGTCAGCCCGACGACGTAGCGCGGCGTCACGGCTGCGTCGTCGATGACCACGCCTGCTGCTTTTGCGCCGGCCTTTGCGGTCTGTGCGGCGACGTCGTCAAGCGAGGCGGCCGCCATTTTGGCGATGGCGGCAACGTCGTCGAGCAGGGCGATGAGACCAGTAGCCATTGAACGCGAACCCTTTGCGCTGAAATTCCATGGGGCGGGTGCTCCAGGATTCGGCAGTAACCACCGCCGCGTGCCGAGTCAACGACATGCAAATTCTCTGGCGAGCGGACACCATAACGTGAGGCGAAAAGTGGCTCGTTTCGGTTGACGTAGGTCCGCTTTCGATTTACGACTGACGAAATATGAAAATCGTCAGTCGTAAATCGAAAGCGGACTTACATGGATGACAGCATCGACAGCCAGCTGGACGCGACGCGTCAGGAAAACGTCTCGCGGATCCTGGATGCGGCCGAGCGGCTGTTTCGGCATTTCGGCTATTCGAAGACCAATGTGGCCGACATCGCCCGCGATCTCGGCATGTCGCCCGCCAATATCTACCGTTTCTTCGCTTCGAAGGCGGAGATCCATCAGGCGATCTGCGGCCGCATGCTGGCTGCCAGCTATCAGCAGGCTCAGGACATCTGCCGGCAGTCGCTGAGCGCGACCGAGCGCTTGCGGCAATATATCCGCGCGCAGCATCAAATGACGGTGGAGGTCATGCTCGACGACCAGAAGGTGCACGAGATGGTCGTCATCGCGATGGAACGCGACTGGCACGTGATCGACAAGCACATCGATCGTCTGCACGCCCTTGTCGCCGATGTGATCCGCGAAGGCATTCTCGCGGGCGAATTCCCCGAACAGGACGCCGACGCGGCCTCCAGATGTTTCGGCGCCGCGACCGTGATCCTCTGCCACCCGCAGATGGTGGCTCAATGTCTCTCGAAGGAAAATCGGGCGACGCCGGATGAACTGATCGAATTTGCGATCAAGGCACTGAAAAACTGACCAGGCCGGGTAGCGGCCCCCGATGTGTACCGTGTGGCTGATGCCGCCGAGGAGTGCGGAAATGTCTATGCCCGTTCAAACCCGTAGCCGTTTCGCGTTGAGCGCAAGGATGGCTCTTCTTGCCGCGATGTCCCTGGTGCTGGCAGCCTGCTCGCAGGAGCAGGAGGAAGCCAAGCCGGTCGTGCGGCCGGTCAAGGTGGTCGAAATCAGCGATGCCGGACAAGCGCGGCAGATGAACTATTCCGGTGTGGTGCGTGCCCGAACGGAAATGAACCTCGGCTTTCGCATCAACGGCAAGATCACCGAGCGCCTGGTGAATGTCGGCGACCGGGTGAAGTCCGGCGATCCGCTCGCCCGCATCGATGCGACGGACTATGATCTTTCAGTCAAGAGTGCGGCCGCGAACCTTGAGGCCGCCGAGCGCCAGGTCGAGACGACCGCATTGGTTCGCGCACGCGCCGAACAACTCTTTGCCCGGAAAGTCGCCTCCCAGGCGCAGCTCGACCAGGCAACACTCAGCCATAACCAGGCCGTGGCAACGCGCGATGCCGCAAGCTCGGCGCTGTCCCAGGCGAAGAACCAGGTGACCTATACCGAACTGGTTGCTGACCGTAGCGGCATCGTCGCTGCAATTGCTGCCGATGTCGGACAGGTGGTCGGCTCCGGCACGCCTGTCGCCACCGTCGCCGTCGACGGCGAGAAGGAAGTGCTCATCGCCGTCCCGGAAGTCGATGTCGCCAATTTCAAACCGGGCATGGCGGTAAAGGCCGGCTTCTGGTCCGATCAGGGCCTGATCCTCGACGGCAAGGTGCGCGAGGTCGCGGGCAGTGCCGAACAGCCGTCGCGAACTTTTGCCGTGCGCGTCAGTCTGCCCAACGATCCGCGCATTCTGCTCGGCATGACCGCAACCATCCTGGCTTCGGCTGATGACGCCGAGCGCCACATGTCCGTGCCCTTGAGCGCTTTGGCTCAGAAGGACGGTGAAACAACGGTGTGGGTCGTCGACCGTGACAGCGAGACCGTGAAGAGCAGGACGATCACCGTTGCCGACTTTACCGGCGAGGGCGTGCGCGTGGTCGACGGGCTGAAGCGCGGCGATCTGATCGTTGCCGCCGGCACGCAGTTCATGACCGAAGACCTGAAGGTTGCGATATCGGGCGATATCGCCCGCCAGTCCGCCGCGACCGACAAGACCGCAGCCGCCGAAATCGTGCGCTGAACCAACCCAACCGCGGAATGATGCCGATGTCCCTACCGTCAGAAGAAAAACGGCCTTTCAATCTTTCGCGCTGGGCGATCGCCCATCCCAGTATCGCGCGGTTCCTGTTCGGCCTGATCATCATCACCGGCGCGCTCGGTTTGATGCGGATGGGGCAGAAGGAAGATCCGGACTTCACCTTCCGCGTCATGGTCGTGCAGGCTTTCTGGCCGGGCGCCTCGATCCAGGAGATGGAGGATCAGGTCGTCAACAAGATCGAGCGCAAGCTGCAGGAAACCCCGCATCTCGATTTCGTGCGCTCCTATACCCGCGCCGGAAGCGCGATCATCACCCTGCAGGTCGAGGGTGACACGAATGCCCAGCAGGTGGCCGACGCGTTCTATCAGGTCCGCAAGAAAGTCGGTGATATCGCCAGTGAGCTGCCGGAAGGGCTGCACGGGCCCTATTTCAACGACGAGTTCGGCGACACCTTCATCACGCTGCATTCATTGAGCGGCGACGGTTACAGCTATCCCGAACTGAAGAAGTTCGCGATCCAGGCGCGCGACATGCTGCTGACGACACCCGGCGTCGAGAAGGCGGTGATCCTCGGCGATCAACCCGAAAAGATCTATATCGACGTTTCTTCCAAGGTGTTGGCTGCGCGCGGGCTGACGCTCAACGACCTCAGGAATACCATCGCCGGTCAGAACAATGTCGATCCCGCAGGTTCGGTCGATACCGGTTCGCGCTCCGTGCGCATTTCCGTCGAGGGCGGCCTCGACAAGGTCGAGGATCTGCGCAACCTCAGCCTGACGGCCGGTGGGCAGGTCACCCGCCTCGGCGATATCGCCACCGTCTCCTCGGGGCTGGAGGATCCCTATTCTCGCAAGTTCCGCTTCAACGGTCAGGACAGCGTGCAGATCGGCGTGGTGATGGCCAAGGGCTTCAAGGTGACCGATGTCGGTACGGCCGTCGAAGAGACCTATCAGCGTTTCGAGGCGGCATTGCCCTATGGCATGGTCGTCGATCAGATCTCCAACCAGCCGGAAGTGGTCACGGAAGCCGTCGGCGAATTCATGAAGGCGCTCGGCGAGGCGCTGGTGATTGTGCTTGTTGTCTCGTTCCTGTCGATCGGCTGGCGCTCCGGCCTGGTGATCGCCATCACCATTCCGCTGGTGCTGGCGGCGACCTTTGCCATCATGTACGAGCTTGGCATTGACCTGCAGCGCATCTCGCTCGGGGCGCTGATCATCGCTCTCGGGCTCCTGGTCGATGACGCGATGATTGTTGTCGAGATGATGGAGCGCAAGCTGGAGGAGGGGCTGGTCAAGGTCGAGGCAGCAAGCTTCGCCTATTCTTCGACGGCCTTCCCGATGCTAACGGGCACGCTGATTACCACCGCCGGCTTCATCCCGGTCGGTTTTGCCGCCTCGACGGCGGGCGAATATGTCCGCTCGCTGTTCTACGTCGTCGGCATCGCGCTGGTGGTCTCGTGGTTCGTCGCCGTCTACTTCACGCCCTGGCTCGGCAACATGATCCTGAAGCAGCGCTCCCATGCCGGCGGCCATCACGATGTCTTCGACACTCGTTTTTATCGGCGGCTGCGCTCGACGGTCTCCTGGGCGGTTCACCATCGCATCATCGTGCTGTCGATGATGCTTGTCGCCTTCTTCGTCAGCCTGTGGGCGTTCCAGTTCATACCCAAGAACTTCTTCCCGCAATCCTCCCGTCCGGAAATCCTCGTCGATCTCTGGCTGCCGGAAGGCACCAGCATCAAGCAAGTCGAAAGTGAGGCCAAGGCGCTCGAAGCGCGGATGATCGACGATGCGGACAAACGCTTCATCGCGACCTATATCGGCGAGGGCGCGCCGCGCTTCTTCCTGCCGCTTGACCAGCAATTGCGCAATCCGAATTTCGCCCAGCTCCTCGTGATGGCCAATGACGAGCCGGCACGCGAACGGCTGATCGTCAAGCTGCGCAAGATCCTTGCCGAGGATTTCCCGTCGATCCGCTCCAAGGTCGATCGCCTCTTCCTCGGCCCGCCGACCGGCTGGCCGGTGCAGATGCGCGTCATGGGTCCGGACCGCCAGGAGGTGCGCCGCATCGCCGACCAGGTGAAGGCGAAGTTTGCCGAAAACCCGCAGCTTGGTGCCGTGCACGACGATTGGCTGGAGCCGGTGACGGCAATGAAGCTGGTTATCGACCAGGATCGCGCCCGTGCGCTCGGCGTCACCTCGCAGCGCGTCCGGCAGATGCTGCAGGCCACCATGTCCGGCGTGCCGCTCGACAACTTCCGTGATGGCGAGGAGACGGTCTCGATCGTCGCCCGTGAGCCGGATGCGACCCGTGCGCTGCTCTCGTCGGTGGAATCCGTCTACATCCCGACCGATTTCGGCAGCTTCGTTCCGTTGTCTCAGGTGGCCAAGGTCGTGCCCGTGCTCGAGCAAGGCATCGAATGGCGCAGGGACCGGCTGCCGACGATTACCGTTCGCGGCACCTTGCCCGACGGCGTGCAGCCGAACGATGTGGCGTTGAAGATGTATGGCGACATGCAGACGCTGCGCGATGGTCTTTCGCCCGGATACAGCATCAGCATCCAGGGCGGCGCCGAAGACGCGGCCGAAAGCCAGGGTTCGATCGCCGCCAAGGCGCCGATCATGCTGGCGGTCATCGTCGTGCTCTTGATGGTCCAGCTGCAGCATTTCGGCAAGGCGATGCTGGTTCTGGCAACCGGTCCGCTCGGCATAATCGGGGCGGCGGCGGCGCTGCTGATCAGCGGCGCCCCCTTCGGCTTCGTCGCCATCCTCGGGGTTATCGCGTTGCTCGGCATCATCATGCGCAATTCGATCATCCTGGTGGACCAGATCGATCAGGACATTGCCGCGGGCATGGATCGCTCCGAAGCTATCATCGGCTCGGCCGTGCGCAGGTTCCGCCCGATCACGCTGACAGCACTGACCGCGGTTCTGGCGCTGATCCCGATCTCGCGCGGCGTCTTCTGGGGGCCCTTGGCCTATGCGATGATGGGCGGCATCCTTGTCGCCACCGTTCTGACAATTCTGGTGCTGCCGGCCGGTTACGCGCTCTTCTTCGGCCGGGAACCGAAGAAGCAGACATCAGAACCGGAATCCGGTGAAGCGGGCAAGGCCGAGTCTGCGGCGCCGATGATCTATCCGCCTGCGGTTGCTGCCGAGTAGCACTGACCTCCGCCATAGCAGCTACCAGCTCGGCGTCCCCGGAGCGCACTATCGATTGAAGGTGGCCGCGCGATTGTGCGGCCGCCTTTCTCCATAAATCGATGCCGATCTGGAAATTATGCAGTAGGGTCGCCCGCGTTCAGGTGCCTTCCAGGGGATTCGGGTGAAGCGAAGCGTTTTCTTCTGCAGTACGATGGTTTGCGCATTTTCGTTGCCGTGCATGGCGCATGCGGAATGGCAGGCGGTGGAAAAGGTCCGCACCTATGCGATCTCGGGGCAGACCGGCGCCGAGCTTTATGCGTCGATCGGCGAGCGGGGGCCAAAGGTCGGCGGGCTGGTTCGGGCCATCGCTCACACGGACTTCAAGCTGACCTGGACCCGGAAATACGAACCGCAAGGCAACGCCTGCACGCTCGTTTCGGCCAAGCCGAAGCTCATCATCACCTATACGCTGCCGAAGCCGTCGAAGCCGCTGCAGGGGGGCATGGTAGAGAACTGGGAAACCTTTTTCGCAGGCGTTCGCAAGCACGAGCTTGTTCACGGCGACTACATCAAGGATCTGGTGAAGGCGATCAAGACCACATCAGTCGGGCTCTCGGTAGACGCAGACCCCAACTGCCGCAAGATCAGGACTGAGCTGACGAGGCGGCTCGGCGAGCTGTCTGTTGCTCAACGCCAGAGAAGCCGGGACTTCGACCGCGTCGAACTCAGTGATGGCGGCAATATCCATCAACTCATACTCAATCTCGTCAATGGTGCCGGAAGCCGTTGACCGAGGCTCACGGGCATGCGCCATTTCGTGCGCCGCAACGGCATCCCCGACAATCTCTTGCCGGGGCGCATCTCGAAACTACACATGCCGCCCCATATCGCCCGGATGCCGGATATAGGAGACGAGTCAGCCGATTGCAAACCACGGTCAGCAAGCCTTGATCAAAAACACGCCTGCCGGAGCCGCCGTTATTCGCAACGTCTGCCGGTTCGTTTGCTATCGGCGGCTTACTTCATGAATTCTCTGATCTTGTAGGCGACCTCGGTGCGGTTGGTCGCGTTCAGCTTTTTCATGATGTTTCTGATGTGAACCTTCACGGTGCTTTCACACAGATCCATCTCATAGGCGATGATCTTGTTTGCCTTTCCACGGCGCAAGGCTTCGGCGACTTCGATTTCCCGAGGCGTGAACAGACTGTCGGAGCAACGGGCGCCATTCACGACCGAATTTATTGCCTCTCTCATCGTCAGGATACTGCTTGCCGGAACGAAGACGCCACCGGCGCGCGCCAGCGCAATCGCTTCGGCGGCGACATTGATGCCGACATTGCTTGGAATGTAGCCACGGGCACCGCATTCCAATGCCTTAAGAATTTGGCCGAGTTCATCCGTTTCGGCAACAACGATCACCGGGCTGTATTTGAACTTCTCAACCAGAGTTTCGATCTTTTCGCAGACGGCAAGGTCACCCACTTTGCCGCCGCCGACGATGAGAAGAACGGCGGAAGGGTCTGTCTGCAATTTGCGGCCGCGCCACTCGTCAAAGGATCCGACTGTGACGATCGTCAGGCCGGGGTCATAGCCCGTCAGGCTTTTCGACAGGCACTCCCGGTCGAGAGCACGAGGGTCGATGAGCAGGATGTAGTCGAGATCTTCCTCCTGATCGGTCATATCCGAACCCGCCAGACTTTGGGGCAGACGCTGTTCAAGCACGCTTGGGAGGGATGTTGGTCGCGTCGTGGAGGTTCTTGCAATTGTTGCTGTACGAATATCCATTGAATTTTCTCCTTTTTATTCTTATTTTGTTAGGTGTAAATATTCTAGATACAAGTATTGGTGTTGATATTCCCTCGGAGTCCTCTCGTATTTTCTTCTTATAATTTTGTAATCAGATCACATATATTGTCGGTGCGCATTAACACAGGTTAAAGCCCTCGCAATGAATCAACCGGGATTCGTGCTGAGATAGCCCGGATCGAAGTCCACCAATTCGGCCAGGCGTCTGCGATCGAGAAATTCGACGATGCCATTCCTGAACGACAGCAATCCCTTCAACCGCATCTCCTTCAGAACGCGATTGATGTGCACGGTCGACAAGCCGACGGCGTCGCCGATGTCGGACTGCGTCAGCGGGCAATCGAAACCGTCAAATCCCGGCCTGTCGGGTTTACCGGCGCGGACTGCGAGCTCGAGCAAGAGATGCCCGGTACGCTCCAGTGCGTCGCGACGTGCGATGTTTGCCAGCCGCTCGGTCATCCTGACCTGGCGCTTGAGCATCTCGTGCACGAAGTTCTGCTGGATTCTCTGCGACAGATTGGGGCCGCCGGTGCCGGGAGGCACCGCGAACTCGTAGACGGCAACGTCGGACAGCGCCTGGATTGTTTCCTGCGTCATTTCCGACGACAGGGTCCAGAGCATATCTCCGCGCAGCATGAAATCGATGACGATGCGGGTGCCATTTGCCAGAATCTTCCGGCTGACGCACCAGCCGGAGATGAAGAACAGGACGCATGATCGACCTTCGGGCTCGAATAGTATCGAGCCCGCCGGGAATACCCGTTTTCGCGCCACGGAGAGTTCGGACCTCTGCTGATCCGTGTCGAAACTCGACAATTCTCTAAACCGTGACGATCCTATAAATGCCCCAAGTTGCCCCACCATAAAGGCGCACTCTCTCTTCGGTCCATTCGATTGTACTTAAGTATATAGCAAACAACCGGCGGTTAGGAATATTACCCAAGAGGATTAGTAATGGCGGGAAATCACATCGATATGAGCTTAATCCGGCCGGGTGGGTACCGGTCCTAATTAGCTGAAGCATTTGGGTTTTGGACCACTAAGGTGCCGATAACCGCGCGATCAACACTGTGTGACCCGTTACGGTTAGAGACCGTGCGACAACGCATAGCCGGATAAGGCTCTGCCGCTTGGCACAACCACCGGCTGGATCGTCGGGCCTGCGCTGCGGTTTTGGTGCGCCTCCAGGCACTCTCGCAGCTGCGAGATGCCGTTGCGGGCTTGATTGAGTATCGAGGCATGGGCCGTGGGATCGATGCCCTTGCGGGCTGCCTCTTCAAGCAAGGAGGCCACATCGCGAGCGGAGATGTCGGGTCCGTTGGCAAAATACTCCGGTCGGCCAACGAACTGGAAGAAGCCTTCGACTTTCGCATCCCAGCCGAGACCGACCTGCGGCACGCCGAGGGAATAGGCGGCGATGCAGGCGTGAAGGCGATGCGCCAGTATCACCTGCGTCGATGCGATGATGTGGATCAGTTCCTCGGGCGTTTTGGGACGAGGGGCGAGGTAGAGATCACCGCTGTCGATGTGGTCGGCGAGACCGTCACCGCCGAGAATGCGCCGCGCAAAGGTCTGGTCTTCCTGGGCTCCATTGGTGAAGAGGCAAATCCGATATCCGGCATCGAGCATCAGGCCTAGCAACTGGTGATAGTCGTCGGCATGCCGAAAAGGAGTTCCAGCCGAGCCATGGCTGGAATGTCGGCGCAGAATGAGCGGGTCAGTGACGCAGATGCCGATTGCCCGGTCATCTGCCTTCAGTGGCTCGAGCGCGTGGTACGCGACGATTTCCCCGACGAGCAGCCCGGGATCGGGCAGTATCCGGGCGTGCGGGCCGGCTGGAAAGTGGGCGAGCCAGTTGCGGCCGGCGATCGTGTCACGAACCGAAACGTGGACGACCTGGCTCTCATCGATCATGCCGAAAAGCTGCCTTGCCTGCGACGACCAGTCCCGGCTGGTGCCGACGGCATAGACCGCCAGCGGCTTGCCGCTGCGGTTGACACAATCGAGTGCTGCGCCGACTTTCAGCGGGAAGTTCAGGTCGTCGTCCTGAAACAGGTTTCCCCCGCCGATGACGACCGCATCCGCGGCGTCAATCTCCTTTTGCCATTCGACCTGCAATCGACGGAGTGTCGGGCTAAGCGCCTGTCTTACGACCAGCCGACGCGCGAATGACGGCAGCGCTTGCAGTACCTTCAGCAACAGTCGGCGGCGCCCGCCACCGCCGGTGCCGAATGCCGTCCTGCCTGCGAGATCGATCGTCTTGACCTCCAATCCCTTGGCTCCACGCGCCAGCGCGGTCTCCAGGCACTGCGCCAGAATGCCGTCACCCAGGTTTTCGCTGTATTTGACGTTGAAGATGACAATTTTCATCGGGAGCCTCCCATGCGGCGCGGGCTTGTCACACCAACCAGTCGCGGTCGCGGCGCTTCTGCCTCGGCGATTTGCCGGCATGTCAGCGCCGACGCGCTGCCGGCGAGAATGTAGAACATCAGGCCCAGATCATAGACGGTGCCCGATACCAGAGCGGTGCTGAGGGCCGCGATAAAGCCGGCCTTTGCTGCCCGAAGCGCGGCAAGGCTTTCCGCCCGCCGCCCGGCGTCTGGTGCCGCGCGAGCGCACAGAATGGCCGCGACGAAGACCCAGAAGATGACGAGCCCAAGGACCCCGACATTCGAGAGCAGAACCAGTAGGTAGCTGGAGGCGCGGGCGCTCCCCAGGCCGGCCCCCATGCCGGAGGTGTTGACGAACGCCTCATAGGCTGCGGCGTTCCACATCGCGCGCTCGCGGCCGGACTGGCTGTCGGCCTTTGACAGCAGCATCTCATCGAGAAAATCGTAAACAGTCGACACCACCTCCGGGAACAAGTTGACGACCGTGAGGATGACGAGCGGTACGACCAGGAAAAGGGCGGCGAGAAACACCGGACGTCCGGGCTTTCTCCGTTCGAAGACCGTCACAATCGAACGTATCCAGAGAAACGGGAAGACCACGGCCAACCCGAGCAGTGCCGTGGCAGAAGTCGAAAACACCAGGCCGGCAAGCGAGGCGATCGCCAGGAGGGCTGTCGCCCGTGAGCGCACCCGGTCGAGCCAGAGGCTCGCGGTCGCGGCAAACAGGATCAAGGTGTAGTCGGCAAAGGCCGATGCCTCGGGGAACGATCCGGAAATCCGTTTCAACCCACCTTTTTCCACGGCGGTCAGAAGGGCGTAGTTGGCCGTCCGCACCACGCTCAGCAGATACTCGGTGCCGGAGAAATAAGTGAGAATGTCGGCCGCGGCGAAAGCGAGGTTGACGGTAGCGGCAATGAGGATGGCGTGGATGAGGTGCGACGGCGCGGCCGTCCGGCGCAGATAGGCATGGCAGAATCCGAAACAGGCAAGTCCGCCGAGTGCATAGACGGCCTGCGTTATGTTGTTGGACGAAAACCGCAGCGATGACAGCGATATGAAGCTTCTCGCACCAACAGATCGCTCGACCGTCATCACGTCGACGGCGCCCTGGAACAGGCGAGGCGACAGGATCGCCGTCAGCACGCCGAAAAGGGTGAGCACCATCAGCCAGAAGCCGGCACCGGCAGGCACGAAGGCCGCCAGCACCGGACCTTCGCCATAGGCCATCAGGACCCTGAGGCCGAAAAACAGCAGGAAAACATTTGGAACGAGGATGGATGCGCCGCCAAGTGCCGGAAGGCCGATGGCAGCGGCAGAGCCGAGAGCAGTTGAGACGACCATGAACGTCAACGCCCAGTGAATGGGCGCCATCAGCACGCCCAAACCCACAAGCACGGTAACGAAGCCGATCAGTTCAAAGCTCATGCCACCAGTTCCAGTTGCTGAAACGATCCTATCAAAGGGGGCATGTTGCGTATTTACGCCTCCGGCTAAGCCTTTCGCATAAAGCCCCGGCCTGAATCGGTAATGGACCCGCGGTAGCGCCCCGCGTTAGTTTGCACCATGACCCCATCTGTTCGCGAAGTTCGCCCGTATTGGGCATGCCGCCTGCCAGTTCGGCTTTTCGTCCGGCCTGTCGTCGGCTGCCTGTGGCTGATGATGCTTGTGTCGGCGACCCATGCCGATGGGTACACGGCCGGCGACACGGGCGACGAGCTTCCTGTCGACGACATGCCGCTGACCTTTGACGAGACCTTCGATGATCTGAGCGTGTCCGCCTGGGGGCCCGGCACCCGCTGGATCGCGCATACGCCGTGGTCGGGGGATTTTGGTGGCGCCCGCTTTGCCAACCCCGGTGAGCGCTCGCCGTTCAAGACTGAAAACGGCATTCTGAGGATCGAGGCCAAGCGCGACCCGGAAGGTGACTGGCAGTCAGGCCTGCTCGCCTCGGTGGACGCCAAGGGCAATGGCTTTGCCCAGCAATACGGCTATTTCGAAATGCGTGCGCGTTTGCCGGTCGGTCCGGGCGTATGGCCCGCATTCTGGCTGATCGGCAAGGACCGCTCGAAGTCGACGGCCGAGATAGACGTGATGGAATTCTACGGTGACAAGCCGGAAGGATACTCCTCTGTCATCCATGTCTGGCATCGCGATGACAAGGACGATTCCCAATTCAGTCGGATCGAGGTATTTCGCGACGCCGACCCCCAGGATTTTCATACCTATGGGGTGAAGATCGATTCCGAATTCATACGGATGTACTTTGACCGGAAACTCGTGTGGAAGGCCGAAACGCGGCCTGAGCACCGGCAGCCGATGTACGTGCTGCTCAACCTCGCGCTCGTCGAAAAAACCGCCGATCAGGCGCCGGATCCATCCCACATGTTCATCGATTATGTCAGGGCATACGACCTTCAATAGGCGCCCCTCGCCAGGTCGTTTTCACCGCGTTTGATCCGCCAGGGGTGGCGCGGCAGGCGACCTCGAAAAATCCTGCGAAAACAAAAAGATGGAACACGATTCCGGCCGCCGATCGGGCGCCTCGTCCGTGCATTGCCGTGGCTTCCATCCCCTTAAGGACTAAGCGGGCCTAACCCTTTTGATGGCGATGCGTCGGTGCGGCTATCCCAATGATCAGCTGTTCATTTTTCGCCACCATGGAATTCTGGCTGACGACGGCATTGCAGCAAAATTTGCGAGCCGCCCATTGCCGGGAGGGCGTTTGAGCCTTCCCGCCGGGCAGTGACGCGAGAGGGGCAGGCACAGGAGGCGAACGATGGCTGAGTTCCGATTTTCCGGCGCAGAAGATTCGGCGGTGAAGTCCGGGCGCGTGACTGGCCGCTCGCAGGAAACCGTGCACTACGACCCGGAGCACTCGGTTCATGCCGTCGTTCACCGGCACGCCCAGGCGGCTCCGCAGGCGACGGCAATCGTCTTCGACGACCACTCGATCAGCTATGGCGAGCTTGAGCTGATGTCCGATGCGCTTGCCACCTATCTGATCGATGCGGGCGTCACGAAGGGCGATATCGTCTGCCTCTTCGTCCCACGCTCCCTCGAAACGATCGTCGCCATGCTGGCCACCCTCAAGGTCGGCGCCGCCTATCTGCCGCTCGATACGACTTTTCCCGTCGATCATCTCGACTATGTCATCGGCGACTGCGAGCCCAAGGTGGTCTTCGTCGATACCTGCTCGCTTGCCACGATGCGCCTTGTGCCGAGCGTCAAGGGCACGATCGCCGATCTTCACGCGATCGTCGCCGATCTCGCGCAGCAAGCCGAGAGGAAGCCGTTCGAGCCAGTACCCTGCGAAGGCGGCGACATGGCATACGTCATGTACACGTCGGGTTCGACCGGTCGACCCAAGGGCGTCTCCATTCCGCATCGTGGCATTACCCGGCTCGCGCTCGATCAGAATTACGTGCAGATCGGCAGTGCCGACGTGATGTTGCACGCGGCAACAATCGCTTTCGATGCCTCCACGTTCGAGATTTGGACGACATTGACGAACGGTGGGACCATCGCCGGGTTGCCGGACGGAAATTTCTCGGTCGGCCGGCTTAGGGATGTCATCCGTGACAACGGCGTTACCTCCTCCTTGCTGACCACCGGCCTGTTCAACCTGCTCGCCGATTTCTCCTGCGGCGAACTGCCGACGTTGCGGCATATGATGTTCGGCGGCGAAGTCGCCTCTGCCGAGCACATCAAACGCTTTCAGAAGGCGCATCCGGACTGCCGACTGACAAACCTCTATGGGCCAACGGAAATCACTGTTCTGGCCACCGCCTTCGACATCCCCGCGGGGTTCGACGGCAAGGACGTGCCGATCGGCGGCGCCGTCAGCCACACCGGTATACTGATCGTCGACGAGGACCGTCGCCCGGTCGGGCGCGGCATAGAGGGAGAGCTTGTCCTCACCGGCGAGGGCGTCGCCATCGGCTATTTCCGACGCCCCGAGCTGACGGCAGAACGGTTCATCACCATCCGCACCGAACAGGGAGACGTGCGCGGCTATCTGACAGGCGATCTCGCGGTGCTCAGCGACGACGGCATCCTGCTTTTCCGGGGCAGGCGTGACCGGCAGATCAAGCTGAATGGCAAGCGCATCGAGCTTGACGAGATCGAGGCCGCCTTGCGTCGCGATCCGCGGCTCGCCGACGGTGTCGTCATCTGCCAGAATCTGGATCAGTCGCACAAGCGCATCGTTGGTTACCTGTGCCCACGTGAGGGCACCCGCGCAGACGACGCCGAGCTGATCCGCGACGTGATGGAGAGACTGCGCAACAGCCTGCCCGCCTACATGATCCCGAGCGCGGTGATCGTGCTTGACGAATTGCCATTGCATCAATCGGGCAAGGTCGACCGCGCCAGGCTTCCGCTGCCGGTGGATGCGTTGCCGGCCGAGAACGCGCCAGTCGCCAGTCGGACCGAGGCACTCTTGCAAGACCTCTGGCGCAACGTGCTCAGCCAGCAGGCCGTAGAGCTTGATCGCAATTTCTTCGATCTCGGCGGCACGTCGCTGCAGCTGATGCGGGTGCATGCGGCGCTGGAGGTCAACCTCAGCCGGTCGATCGATGTCGTTGCCCTGTTCAAGCACCCGACCATTCACGAGTTGGCGGACTTCCTCGATGGAAAGTCGTCGGCCAGTGCCCGAGCGATGACGGCGGCCGAACGTGCGGCGCTGCAAAAGAAGAACATCTCCCACTTCCGCAGGAGCGCTTCATGACCGTTTTCAACGATGCAGACGACGCCCGCGGCTCGGATCGCAATGACCAGGACGTGACCGGCATTGCGATCATCGGCATGTCCGGTCGGTTCCCGGGCGCTCCGTCGGTGGAGGCGCTTTGGGATCTCGTCTGTGAGGGGCGGGATGCCTTTTTGAAACTGAGGCCGGACGAGATCGAAGACGCATTCACTGACGAGGAACGTGCTGCCGCAAACTACGTTCCAGCCCGGCCGCAGCTCCCGGATGTCGACATGTTCGACGCCGAGTTCTTCGGCATGTTCCCGCGGGAAGCGGCGGTCACCGATCCGCAGCACCGCGTCTTTCTCGAGGTCTGCTGGGAAGCGCTCGAGCGGGCCGGGTACGATCCTCACCGCTATCCCGGCCTGGTCGGCGTCTTCGCAGGCGCCTCGATGCCCACCTATCTCATCAACAATGTCCTGGGTGAGCGGGCGAAGGTCGAGGAGTTCACCTCCAACTACCAGATCGGTTGCTTCCAGCAGATCGTCGGTTCAGTGACGGACGTTCTAGCGACCCGCATCGCCTATAAGTTCAACCTGCGCGGACCGGCGATCGCCATCCAGTCGGCCTGCTCAACGTCGCTGCTGGCCGTGTCGCAGGCCTGCCAGAACCTGCTGACCTACAGCTGCGACATGGCCCTTGCCGGTGGTGTATCGATCACGATCCCGCAACGGCGTGGCTATATCTACCAGGAGGGCGGCATGGTTTCGCCCGATGGCGTCTGCCGGCCGTTCGACGAACAGGCGGCTGGAACGGTTTTCGGCAGCGGCGCGGGCATCGTGCTGTTGAAGCGGTTGGAAGACGCGCTGAGGGATGGCGACAGGATCTTCGCGGTCATTCGCGGCTACGGCATCAACAACGACGGTTCGGACAAGATCGGGTTTACCGCGCCAAGCGTCGAGGGGCAGGCGGACGCGATTTCGTCTGCTCTGGCAAACGGGGGGGTCGATCCTTCGACGATCGGTTATGTCGAATGCCACGGCACCGCGACCCCGCTTGGTGACCCGATCGAGTTCGGCGGATTGCGCAGCGCCTTTGCCGAGGCAGGCGACAAGCGGCAGCTTTGTGCCCTGGGCTCGGTCAAGGGCAATGTCGGTCACCTCGATGCCGCTGCCGGCGTCAGCGGGCTGATCAAGACTGCGCTGGCGCTCTATCACGCCAAGATACCGGGAATGGCGAATTATCAGCGGCCGAACCCGCGCATCAATCTCGACGACAGTCCCTTCTATATTCCCGCCAGCACCACCGACTGGCCGGCCACCGAAGGTCCGCGCCGCGCCGGCGTCAGCTCGTTCGGCGTCGGCGGCACCAATGTGCATCTCGTGCTGGAGCAGGCGCCCGCGTCGCAGGGCAATGTCGACGACGTGGCGCGGGGGCCTCACATTCTGCCGCTGTCTGCCCGCAACGAGGCAGCACTTGCGGCCATGCGGGCGAACCTGCGCGATCACCTGCAGGCGAACCCTGCTTTGCCACTGTCGCAGGTCGCGCACACGCTGCAGACCGGTCGGCGCGCTTTCAGCCATCGCACCGCCATAGCTGCCAACGATATCGAGCAGGCGATTGAGCGCCTCGGCAGCGAGCGCGTAGCAAGTGGCGTTGCCACCGAAAGGCCGCCGATCGCCTTCATGTTCCCCGGCCAGGGCTCGCAATATGTCGGCATGGGCGCGGCACTCTACAGCCGCGAACCGGAATTCACCCGCTGGATTGACAGGGGCACGGAGCTGCTCCGGGCACCTTTAAAAACCGACTTGCGCGATTTCATCTGCCACAGCGGCACGGTGAGCCAGGCCATGGCCGACGAACAGCGCGAGACGCGCATCGCGCAGCCGTGCCTCTATCTCGTCGAATATGCGCTCGCGCGGTTATGGATGAGCCGCGGCTTGAAACCCGATGTCATGATCGGTCACAGCGTTGGCGAATTCGTCGCCGCGACGCTTGCCAACGTCATTTCCTTCGAGGACGGATTGCGGCTCGTGACCGCGCGCGGCCGCTTGATGCAGTCGCAGCCCCAGGGCGCGATGGTTTCCGTGCGGGCGGATGTGGAGACAGTCTCAGCCTATCTTGGCGACGAGGTCGAAATCGCTGCGGTCAACGCCCCGAAACTCTGCGTGATCTCCGGAACCTTCGCTGCCGTCGATGCTGCGTGCGCTGCGATGGAGCGCGCCGGCATCGCCTTCAGCCGGCTTCACACCTCGCATGCGTTTCATTCCGCCATGATGGACGGCGTTACCGAAGCCCTGCGCGAAGAGACGGCAAAGGTCACCTACGGCACTGCCATAACGCCGTATATCTCGTGCGTCACCGGCCAATGGCAGACGATCGAACAGGGCATGTCGCCTGACTACTGGGCGAAGCATTGCCGCGCCGCCGTCCGGTTTTCCGACGGGTTGGCGACCCTTTGCGACGGGCGCAAGCCCGTCCTGCTGGAGGTCGGCCCCGGTCGCACCCTGTCGGTCTTTGCGGCCCAGACGCTCAGCCGCGATGCGGTCACTGCCGTCGTCCAGTCGCTGCCGGAACATGATCGCGCGCATGCCGCCGGTGAAACCCTCGCCGAGGCCCACGGCAAGCTCTGGATGTCGGGCTGCGACCTCAACTGGCCGACGTCGTCCGCGAGCAAAACCCCGCTCATTCTGCCGACCTATCCGTTCCAGCGGCAGCGCCACTGGATTGACGCTCCTGCCTCCGCACGGCGCGGCGAAGGCCGGCCGGCATCGTCGGCCGAGCAGCTCCCTGCCGCCGAGCCATCTTCCACCGACACTCAAGCGCAACCGTTTGACGGGATCAAAATCATGAATGTTGCCACACCAGTTGCTGCTGCCAGCCGTATCCCTGCCTTGCAAACCTCCCTCATCACCCTGCTCAGCGACATGTCGGGGGAGGCGCTCGGACCGGGCGAGGCGGGTGCGACATTCTTGGAGCTCGGCTTTGACTCGCTCTTCATCGGCCAGTTCGCGCAAAGGATCGAGAAAGACTACAAGATCAAGCTCTCGTTCCGGGAGCTGCTGAGCAACATTCCCAGCATCCAGGATCTGGCCGCGCATCTCGACCGGCAGCTGCCGCCCGAGCCGCAGCAGGCGCCGGCATCCGCACCGGTGGCCCTGCCGTCGCTCGCAGTCGCCGCGGCGCCCGCCGTCGCAGCGCAGGCGGCCCTGCCGCTTACCGTTGCCCCCGTCACCACAGCCGCGACTGTTGCCGGCATCGAGTCCGTCCTCCAGTCGCAATTGCAGATGCTGCAGACGATCGTTACGCAGCAGTTGCAGGTGCTCCAGGCGACAGGTTCCGTCGCAGCCCCTTCCGCACAGTCGACCATTGTTGCGGCGGCGATCGCCCCTCCGATCGCGACGATTGAGCCGCAGCTGGTATCGAAGATTGAGGTCGATCGCACCGCCGATCGCGAAATCGGAGCGGAGCGCATCAAGCTCTACCGTCCCGGCGCCAAGAGCCTTTCGACCGAGATGACCCCACAGAAGCAGGCGTTCGTCGCCGACTTGATCGCCGCCTACGAGGCACGGAACGGGAAATCGAAGAGCTTCACCGGCCAGAACCGGAAGTGGCTCGCCGATCCGCGCACCGCTGCCGGTTTCCGCCAGGACTGGAAGGAGATGGTCTTCCCCGTCGTTTCCGATCGTTCGAAGGGATCGCGCATCTGGGACGTCGACGGCAATGAATATATCGATCTGGTCAACGGCATGGGTCAGACGGCCTTCGGCCATGCGCCGGATTTCGTCGTCGAGGCGGTGAAGGCGCAGGCCGACGCCGGATTTGCCATCGGCCCGCAGACGCCGCTTGCCGGCGAAGTCGCGGAACTGATCGCAGAGATGACCGGGCACGAACGCGTGACCTTCTGCAACACCGGCTCGGAGGCCGTCATGGCGGCCATGCGGGTGGCGCGCACGGTGACCGGCCGGGATCGGATCGTGATTTTCGGCAACGACTATCACGGGCAGTTCGACGAGGTGCTGGTCAAGGGCCGGAACCGGGCTGGTGCGCCGGTCGCGATACCGGTCGCCGCCGGCATCCCTGCCGCCTCCGTCGCCAACATGACGGTTCTTCGCTACGGCGATCCGGAAAGTCTTGACTGGATCAAGGCCAATGCCGGCGATATCGCCGCGGTGATCATCGAGCCGGTCCAGAGCCGTCATCCGGAATTACGGCCGGTCGAGTTTGTGCGCGAGCTGCGTGCTATTGCCACGAAATCCGAATTCGCGCTGGTTTTCGACGAGGTCGTCACCGGCTTCCGCGTCGATCCCGGTGGCATGCAGGCCGTCTGGGGCATCAAGGGCGACATGGCGACCTATGGCAAGGTCATCGGCGGCGGCATGCCGATCGGCGTGCTGGTGGGCGACAGCCGCTTCATGGATGCACTCGACGGCGGATGCTGGAATTATGGCGACGATAGCGTTCCGATGACCGCGCCGACCTTCTTTGCCGGGACCTTCGTGCGCCATCCGCTCGTGCTTGCGGCGGCGCGGGCCGTTCTTCAGCACATCAGGGGCGAGGGCGCCGCACTCTATGGCGCCGTCGCCGATCGCACGCAGGCTCTGGTCGCCGAGATCAATGCGGATCTCGCCCGGCGCGGTATCGCCAAGACCATCAACAGCTACAAGAGCTGGTTCTTTGCCGACTTCGGCAGCGACGATCCGCTGGGCTCGCTCCTCTATGCCAAGATGCGCATGCAGGGTATTCATATCCAGGACGGCTATCCCTGCTTCCTGACGACCGCCCACAGCGAGGCGGATTTCCAGGCGATCGCTGCCGCCTTCCGCACCAGTCTTGATGCGTTCCAATCGGTCGGCATCCTCGGCACGCAACGCCAGGCAGAGGATATCGCGCCGGAGCCTGCTGATGTGGCAACTGCCCGACCGTCAACGGCGCCGCTGACGGAAGCGCAAAAGGAAATCTGGTTGGCCGCCCAGGTCGGCGATGAAGCCTCCTGCTCCTTCAACGAGTCCTTCACGATGGTTCTGGACGGGCCGCTGGATCGCGAACGCTTGGGCCGGGCGCTTGATGCCGTAGTCGCACGCCATGATGCGCTGCAGATCCGGTTCGGCCGGGCGGGGGATCATTTCGAGTTCATTCCCGATTTCGTGCTCGATGTCGCCGATATCGACCTTGCCGGCGAGAACGATGCCGAGGCGCTGTTGCAGCAATTGATCGACGAAGATGCGCGCACTCCCTTCGATCTTGCCGATGGGCCACTCGTTCGGGCTTCCATCGTCAGGATGACTCCCGACAGTCACCGCCTGGTCTTCACCGCACACCACATCATCTGCGATGGCTGGTCGATCAATGTGCTGATCGAAGAGCTTGCCGCGACCTATTCCGCCTTGATGCGCAACGCCGAGGCCGGGCTCACGACGCCACTCTCCTTTGCCACCTACGCGACCGATCTTGCTCCCAATGCGGATATATCGAACGCGACCGAACAATTCTGGCTCGACCAATACAAGGACGTCCCCGATCTGCCGGAAATGCCGCTGGACCGGCCGCGGTCGGATCGCCGCAGCTTTGCCGGCGGCACCGTCACCGGAAGCATCGAGGCGGAAACCTACAAAGCCCTGAAGAAGGCAGGTGCAAAGTCCGGCGCGACCTTGTTTTCGACGTTGCTGGCGGCGCTGCAAATCATGATCTCCCGCCTCTCCGGACAGGACGACATCGTCGTCGCCGTGCCTTCGGCCGGGCAGAGCCTGCTCGACGGCCAGACGCTCGTCGGCCATTGCGTCAACCTCCTGCCGCTTCGCCAGACGGTCTCGTCGGACAAGCGCTTCGACGAGCATCTCAAGGCGACGCAGCAGCTTGTGCTCGGTGCGTTCGAGCACCAGGATTACACCTACGGCACGCTCGTCCGTAAGCTCGGCGTCAAGCGTGACACGCACCGCTTGCCGCTGACCGAGATCCAGTTCAACCTCGAGCGGGTTCCTGACAATCTGGAGTTCGGCGGGCTGCAGACGAAGATCGCGTCGAACGCCAAGGCCTTCTCCAACTTCGATATGTTCTTCAACCTGACCGAAAGCCCCAACGGCGTTCGCATCGATGTCGACTACAATGCCGAGGTCTTCGAGCGCAGCACGATCGAGCGCTGGATCGGCCATTTCGCGACACTGGTTGCGGCGCTGGCAGCCGACATCACCCGGCCGATCCACGATCTGCCGCTCCTGTCTGCGGCCGAACAGGCCTGGCTTGCCGAGGGCCTCAACGACATGGCCGCCGACTACGATCGCGACGCATTCGTCTTCTCGCTGTTTGCCCAAAAGGCGGCCGAGCAGCCTTCCGCGATTGCCGTCGAACTCGACGGCAAGACGATGACCTATGGCGAGCTTGAAGGGCGATCCAACCAGTTGGCTTGCCAAATCCAGAAGACCGTCCCGGAGCCGGGCCAGCGCATCGCCCTTCTCGCCGAACGGTCGCTTGAAATGGTGATCGCCCTGCTGGCGATCATGAAATCGGGACATGCCTATGTGCCGCTCGACCCTGCCCATCCTGAGACCCGCCTGTCGCAAACCCTTGAGGTTGCGCGCGTTGCCGGCATGATCTGCGATAGCGACCGGGCAGAGGGACTGGCCGGCAAGGACGTCGCGATCATCCGCATCGATAGCGACGTCGACACGACCGGCGCGGCAACTGCACTGCCGAAGGTCCCCACGGACGCGGCGACGCCGGCCTACATCATCTTCACGTCGGGATCGACCGGCGCACCGAAGGGGGTCGAAGTCTCCCATCGCGCCCTGGTCAACTTCCTCACGTCGATGGCGCGGGAGCCGGGGCTTGACGATCGCGATACGATCGTCGCGGTGACGACGATCTCCTTCGACATAGCCGGCCTTGAACTCTACCTGCCGCTGATCACAGGCGCGAAGGTGGTGCTTGCCGGCCGGCACACGGTGCGCGACGGTTTTGCTCTGGTGCGGCTCGTCGAAAGCTGCGGTGCGACCGTGCTTCAGGCGACGCCGACACTCTGGCAGATGCTGGTCGAAGCCGGCCTCAGCCGCTCGAACCTCAAGATGCTGTGCGGCGGCGAGCCGCTTCCCAAGGCGCTCGCCTCTTCATTGCTCGGCCTCGGGGGCGAGCTGTGGAACATGTACGGCCCGACCGAGACGACGATCTGGTCGTCGGTACAGCGGATCGAGGATGGCGAAAAGCCGATCACCATCGGCCATCCCATCGCCAACACGCAGCTCCTCATCCTCGACGGGGCCAACCGCGTCGCCGCGATCGGCGTCACGGGCGAACTGCATATCGGCGGTGAGGGCCTTGCCAACGGTTACTTCGCCCGCCCGGATCTGACCGAGAAGGCCTTCGTCGATATCGACATCGGCACGGGAACGGTTCAGCGTCTTTACAAGACCGGGGACGTCGGTCGGCGGCTCGCGGATGGTTCGCTACAATTGCTCGGCCGGCGCGACCAGCAGATCAAGCTGCGCGGTTTCCGCATCGAGCTTGGCGATATCGAGGCTGCGATTTCCAGCGCCGCCGGCGTTCGCCAATGCGCCGTCGTCGCCGCCCCGAACAGCAATGGCGACAAGCAGCTGGTCTGCTATGTCATCCCGGAAGACCAGAGCAGCAAACCCTCGACATCCATGCTTGTCACCCATGCGGAGGCCAACCTGCCGCCGCATATGGTCCCCGGTTTCTGGGTGCTTGAGGAGGCTCTCCCCCAGACGGCCAACGGCAAGCTTGACCGCAAGACGCTCGAACAGCGTGGTTTGCCGCAACGCGAGACCACGGCCATCAGGGTGCCGCCGCGCACCGCCATGGAAACGCAGCTTTGCGAGATCTGGCGCGAGGTTCTGAACGCGCAGGAGATCGGCGTCGAGGACAACCTCTACGCGCTCGGCGCGGATTCGCTGATCATCTTCCGCATCGCCGCCCGCATGCTCGACAGCGGTCTGCGCCTGGAGGCCAAACATCTGATGATGCATCCCTCCATCGCAGAACTCGCCACCTTTGCCGAGACACGCGACGACATCGATCCGAACGGCACCCAGCCGCAGGTCCCTTCGCTGAGAGATTTCCGCAATGGCGCGCGGCGCCGGTTTGAGCAGGTATCAAGAGTATGAAAGAGACAAGCAACACTGCACCTGTCGCCGAACCCACCGTGATTGCGGAGTTCCCCTGTTCCCAGACCCAGTTGCGCTGCTGGATCCTCGACCAGCTGAAGCCAGGCAATCCGGCGCTCAACGTCGCAGTCCGATGGGAGATCCGAGGCGCATTCCGATCCTCGACGTTGGAGGCCGCCTTTCGTACAGTCATCCAGCGTCATGAGGCCCTTCGCACCCGGTTCGTCGAAGTCGGCGGTAGGCCCTGCCAGCAGGTGGTCGACCAAGTCGACTTCAGGATGTCGGTCATCGACCTGCGAAACGTACCTGCCGATCAGCGCGATCAGCGTATCCTCTCGATCGGTGAGGAGACCGCGCGCGCGCCGTTCGACCTCAGAAGTCCCTACCTCTTCCGCGTTTCGCTGCTGATGGTCGAGAACGAGCGGGGCTTTCTACTGATCACCGCCCACCAGAGCTGCTTTGATGGCTGGTCGATCCGCGTGCTTGGCCGCGAGGTCGGCGAGATCGCGGCGGCGCTTGATGCCGGCCGGCAGCCGGCTGTTCCGGACCTGCCGTTGCAATACGGCGATTTCTCGCTGTGGCAGCAGGAGTATCTGAACAGCTACGGTTTCGAGACCGAGAAGTCATTCTGGCGCGAACAGCTGACCGGAGCGCCCTATTTCGAAGTTATTCCCGACACGCCGCGCGGACCGGTCAAGACCAGCCGCGGCAATATCCTGTCCGTCAACAACCCGAGCGAGTTCAGCGAGCGGATCGACGCCGCCGCCCGCGCGCATAGGGTCTCGCTCTACAGTTTCGGGGCTGCCGTCGTCAGCGCGTTGCTGCATCGCTATACCGGACATGACACCGTCATGTTCGGCTCACAGGTCGCCGGGCGCGACGAGACGGATCTGGAGAACCTTATCGGGGTCTTCATCAACAATGTTGTTCTGCGGTTCGACATGGCCGGTGACATTTCCTTTGCCGAGCATGTGCGTTTAGCAACCGCAACGGTGACGGCTGCCCTCAACCATCACAGAATGCCGTTCAACAAACTGGTCGAACTGGTCAATCCGGTGCGCGATCCCTCGCGCAACCCGCTGATCTCGGTCAACTTCAACCTGCAGAAGGCGTTCCTGGAAGACCATCAGTATGGAGGTTTCGAGCTGCTCAGCGCGCCGTCGCAATCGCCGGGTGTCATCTACGATCTGAGCTTCATCATGATCGGCAGGCCGAGCGGATGGCGCATGTCGATCGAATACAATGCCGACCTGTTTGAAAAGAGCACGATCGAATCTCTTCTGCGGCTTTGGCAGGAGGCCTATGAAGCGGCGCTGGAACGGCCCTCGGCGCCCCTTTCCTCACTGGTCATCCCTCCGAGGGAGATCAAGGCGCTGCGAGTGGAGACGGGGCCGGCAACGGCGATCGAACTGATGCTTGCGGCCCATCCATCCGTCGGTTCGGCCGTGGTGCTGGTCGAAGGCGATGGCAAGCGCGTGCATGCTTTCGTCACGCCGGCGCCGACGATCACCGAACCGCTCGATCGCCTGCCTGATGGCCTGATGGAGTATCTGAGCCGGCAGCTGTCGCAATCCGCGATGCCGGGTGGTGTCAGCGTGCTTCTCAATTTTCCGCGCGATGCCAGCGGCACCATCGATCGAACCGCGTTGCGGATACCGGCGCCGCCGACCATCCTCGCCAAGGCTGTGGCCGATCGCGTTGAACCAACAGATGTCTCGGCACCAGTACCGGCGGCGCGAACCGACCAGACCAAGGCTCTTGCTGCGATCTGGGCAGAGGTGCTCGGCGTCCCGACGGTCGCGCCCGGCGACAACTTCTTCGCGCTCGGCGGTCACTCGCTGCTGGCTTTGCGCATGCTCTCCGGCGCCAGATCGAAGCTTGGGGCAAAGGCCGACCTGGAGCTGCTCTTCAAGCAGCCGACATTCGGGGGCTTTTCCACTGCGCTGTTTGGCGAAGCGCAGCCGAGCGGCACCGATCTGGAACCCGCAAGCGCCAATCCCTGGAGCGTGGGGGCTTGCGGGCGCACCGACGCGCCCTATACGCTCTACACGCTCAATCATCCGTTCCTCTACTACCGGCTTGCGACCGATCTTGGCGATGCCGTCTCGGTCTATAACGCCAACATGTTCCATGCGGATCTCACCGGCGATCTCGCTTCCATGTCGCTTGAAGAGATCGCCGGGCATGCCGTCGACAGCATGGGCGCAGATATTCTGAAAGGCCCGGTCGGCGTGATGGGGCTCTGCGTCAATGGCGTGCTGGCGGTCGAAATTGCCCGCCAGCTGCGCGAGCGCGGCGCCGATCTTCGCTTCACGGCGGTCATCGATGCCTGGGCACCGGGCTATGTCAAGTCGCAGCCCCGGCTCCGGCGCCTTCGCTGGAACAGCGAGCGCCGCGTGAAGCGCATAGGCTACTTCACCCGCAAGCTCTTTTCCGGTCGCATCAGCTTCATCGACTATCTCAGGGAGTTCAACTTCACGCTTGCCCTGCTCAAACATCTGGGCCTGCGGGCGGGGACCTATTCCCAGGAAGAAGCCGTCAATGCCGACGTTACCGACCTGCTGGTCAATGCGGCCCGTCAGTATCGTCCGCCATCGACGAACGAAAAGTCGGTGCTTTTGTTCCGCAGCGAAGCCACCCATCGCCGCGCGCGCAAGCTGCTCTTCGGCTGGGGTGGTGCAATCACCGCGGACAGCGAGGTTTTCGACCTCGAGGGCTGGCACGAGGATAGCCTCAACAGCAACAGCATTCAGGCCCTGGCGACCATCGTCATCAACAGGTTCCGCTCCGACGAGAGCTGAACACGACGTGCGAAGGCAACATCCATGCGTGTCACAAGCCTACCATTGCGCATCGCCGTCCTGGTCGAACAGAACGAGCACTTCGAGAATTGGCAACTGATGGTCTTCGATCGGATCGTGGCCGATCCGCGATACGCCCTGACCGCCTTGCTCGTTCATCCGGCACCCTATGGGGTCGGCAGGAGTTCCATCTTCTTCAAGCTCGCCCATCGGCTCGAGCAGGCGGCGTTCGGCCGCCAGGCGGCTTATAACCCCTGCAACTTCGATGCGCACAAACAGCGGATCGTGCCATTGGCATCGACGCAGCCTGGGGCCGTCCAGGCGCAGGTGGCCGAGCTTGGTCTCGATCTGGTGGTCCGCATGACGCCGAACGGTCTGCCCGACGACGCCGTGCGCGAGCTGCCCTATGGCGAATGGGCGCTCTCGTTCTCCGACCAGAAGTCGGGGGCGGGCGAATGGTTCAGCTATCTCGAAGTGGCCAGCGGCGCGCCGGCCGTGGATCTGGCGCTCTACGTTCGGCTCGGGGCTTCCGCTTCCTCGGTTGCCATCGCCTCGTCCTCCTTCAACATCAAGTTCAGCGCGGTCAGGAACATCAACTTCATCAAGGAGCGCGCCGCCACCCTGCTGCTGCGCGAACTGTCGCGACTGGCCGATACCGGCGAGCTCATCACCACGCCGCTGCCGGCGCGCCGGCAATCCGCGCCGCCCTCGATTGACGAGTTGGGCCGGTATCTCGGCATCCTCAGCGGCCAGCTCGTCGCGCGCGCGAAAAAGGCCGTGCAGCACAAGGCCGGCACGGGCTCGGCCGTCTGGACGCTCTTTACCGGCAGCGGCCGCATCGACGATTTCGAGCCAGGCGTTTCCGTCGAAATCCCGCCGACATCGACGGACATCAAGGCGGATCCGTTTCTGCTTCAGCATGAAGGCGAGTGCTACCTGTTCTACGAGGCCTATGCCGATGGCGACCGCAAGGCGCATATCGCGGTCGGCCGCTTTGACGGCGATCGGCTTGAGCCGGTGGGTGTCGCGCTGAACTGCGACTACCACCTGTCCTACCCGTTCGTCTTCCGCGACGGCGACGACATCTTCATGATGCCAGAGACGCATCAGTCCAGGCGCATCGAGATCTGGCGCTGCGTCGAGTTTCCGCTGAAGTGGGAGCTGCATGCGACCGCGCTCAATGGCATGTCTGCCGCCGACAGCGTGCTGACGCGCCATGACGGGCGGTGGTGGCTGTTTACGAACCTCTCCGAGTTCCACGCCTATGAGGATCACTGCAGCGAGCTTCACATCTTTGAAGTCGATGGGCCGGGGCTGGCGCGCATCACGCCGCACAAGCGCAATCCGGTGGTGCTCGGCAGCACGTTTGCCCGCAATGCCGGCCGGATCTTTGCGCGCGAGGGCCGTGTCTTCCGCCCATCGCAGCACAATGCGCACGGCATCTACGGCTACGGGCTGAATATCATGGAAATCGAGCAATTGGACCTGGAGAACTACCGGGAGCGGTGCATCAGAACGATCAAGCCCGATTTCAAACCGGGATTGCTCGGCTGCCACCATTTTGACGCTGCCGGGGATCGGTATGTGCTGGATGCGCGACTGACGCTTTGAGCGCCAGGACATTGTGATCGCTATAGCGAAGATGGACGGCATTGCCGAGGGTGAGCGCTGCCAGGGTGCCAGCGAAACCAGGCGGGCTCGCGAGGTCGAAGAGGCTCCAGTTCAGCGGCGCATCTCTGTCACCATCAAGGGATTCGAGCCTTGGACGGGAGGCTGCGTCGACGGTGACGTCGAATGAGTCCAGCGGCAGCGACAGCCCGGCGCCATGAGCCTTCACGAAAGCCTCCTTGCGCGTCCAGCAGCGATAGAACGCGTTGAGATAGTCGTCGCCGGCAAAGGCCGCGAGAGCCGCGCACTCGCGCTTCGAAAAGAAATGTCCGGCAATATCCTCTTTCAGCGGCTTGATTGCTTCGACGTCGATGCCAACGGGGTAATGGTCGGAGACCGCCAGCATAGCCACATCGGCGCTGTGGCTGAGATTGAAATGCAGCAACTCCGATGCGCCGGCGATGCGCGGCTTGCCGAAGACGTTGTAGGTCAGACCGATGCGGTGCGGCGGCAGGTGGAGGTAGTGGCCGAGCACGAGGCGCAAGCCGGCACGGCCGGCTATGAAGTGTTGGCGATGTTCCGGATAGACGAAACGGGAGGCTCGCGCCTTCTCCTCACCGCTCAGCATTGGGAACAAGCGGTCAATTTCACACGGGGCCGGATCAAGGCTCCAGCGCCAGATGTCGATGAAGTTGGGACCGATCCGATCCAAGCTAGGTCGCATAGACGAGGCTCCCCTTCGAAGCGGGTCGCTGGCGCACCATGCGTCGGGCGAAATAGGTCATGAGCGGCAAGGGATAGTTCTCGCCGAGCCCGATACGGCAGGTCCTCTTCAGGATATCGAGCGACCGCGGGCACATATCCGGCGAGTACTCGATCTTGCGGGACGCCCAGGCATAGGGGTTCATCTTCGGATTTGCCGTGCGTTGGTCCAGCACCGGCAACCAGTTGCTGTAGACGTGCCGGCTGGAATCGTAGGGCCGATAGACGCCGCGCTTGTTTTCGGCAGCAAAGGCCCGCGCCTCCTCGGCGGTATCGAAGATCACGTGCAGGCCGGCAGCATGGTCCCGGTCGTTGTGCGGGCCGATGCGCATCGCATTGCTGGCCGACAGGATCTCGGCAATCGCATCGTAGCGGCGGCGCATGCGGCGGATCATCGGATCCAGCTTCTTCAACTGGACGTTCAGCATGGCACCCTGGATCTGGCTGGCCTTGAGATTGATGCCGAGCATGGGCGGCTCGTTGGCATTGTCGAGGTGGCCGCGAAACAGCGCGCCGATATCGTGATACATGCGCGCCCTGGCGAAGAGCCGGTCGTCGTCGGTGACGACGGCCCCGCCTTCGCCGATGTTCATGTTCTTGAACTGGTTGAAGCTGAAGGCCCCGGCATCACCGATCGTGCCCACCCGCACACCCTTGTAGGTCAGCCCGACCGCCTGGCAGGCATCCTCGATGACAACGAGCCCGTGCTGGCGGGCAATCTGCATGATGCTGTCCATGTCGCACACCATGTTGGCCATGTGCACGGGGACGATGGCGCGCGTGTGGGGCGTGATCTTTCGCAGGATATCTGCCGGGTCCATTGTCAATGTCTCGTCGATCTCGACGATAATGGGGACGGCGCCGACGGCCAGTGCGGCGCCGGCCGTGGCAATCCAGGTATAGGCGGGCACCAGCACCTCGTCGCCCGGGCCGATGCCGGCAGCAGCCAGAGCGGCGATCAACGCGCCCGTGCCGCTGCTGACGGTCAGCACATGGCCTGTGCCGAACTTGGCCGAGAAATCCGCCTCGAAGCGCGTGAGCGGCCCGTTGCCGTCGCCGCCGAAGCGGGCAAGCTCCCCTGACGCAAAGACCGGAGCGAGAGCCAGCCATTCCCTGATACCTACACGCGCCATACCGCACCCTCCGATCCTCGCCGGCTCCGTGTGCGCCGACCATCGGCGTCCAGGGATGAAGACAAATCGCCTGCGGGGTACCGGCCCCAATGATCAAGCCTAGTCGTGTCGCGATATCGTTTCAAAATGGACTTCCGGCCAGAGCCTGAGCAAAGTGTGCAGGCTCCAACTAGCCGAAATCAGTAGTTACCCTACTCCCCTATGCATATTGGGAGATTTCGGCGCGATAGCGCTGGTGCTACGACCTGTATGTAGCACGTGGGAGTTCTTTTCATGCCGATCCGCGATCTCCGATCAGCGCCCTCAGGCACCGAGTTTCGTCCGGATGTGGCAATCATCGGCGGTGGTCCCGTCGGGCTGACGATCGCCCGGGAATTCGCCAACAGCCGCTGCCGGGTACTGATCATCGAAAGCGGTGGCGCCGACTTCGAGGCCGCCCAGCAGACGTTGAATGCCGTCGTCAATGTCGGCGAACCCGTCGTCCGAGACGGCGTCGAAAGTCCCGGCCGCGGCTATAACGGCAGCCTCGAATGGCTGAATGACATCCCCCCTTTCGAGCTGCGCAACCGGGTGCTCGGCGGCAGCACGCATACCTGGATCGGCAAATGCGCGAGCTTCGACGAAATCGACCTGGAGCGCCGGCCCTGGCTGCCGGTCTCCGGTTGGCCGATGACGCGCGAAAGCCTGGCGCCGGGGCTTGATCGCGCGGCGCGCCTGCTCAATCTCGGACCCAATCTCTATGACGAGAGGCTCTTTGGCCGGCTGCACTCGCCGCCGGACGAACTCGGTTTCGACCGCGATCTCCTTCGCCCGTTCTTCTGGCAGTTCAGCCATGAGCGTGATCGGCACGGCGAGCCCATGCGATTTGCCAATGTGGCTGCCGAGCTGGTGGCGGCGAACATCGAGATCCTGACGCATGCCACGGTCACGGCGATCCATCTTGACGAGAGTGGCCGTCGCGTCGCATCGCTCGATCTGCGGAGCCTTGACGGAGCTTCCGCAAGTGTACGGCCCGAGACCGTCGTTCTGTGTGCCGGCGGCATCGAGAACGCCCGCCTGCTTTTGGCTTCGACATCGGTGATGTCGAGCGGTGTCGGCAATGGCAGAGGTGTCGTCGGGCGCTACCTCGCCGACCACCCCCGCTCGACGCTTCTGCAGTTCGAACGGCGGGATATCAACGCCGTGGCCCGGCACTTCAATTTCTACGGCCTGTCCGATAAGGGGGCGACCCGGTTCTATCTCCACGGTCTGCGCCTCAGTCCCGCTGTGCAGAGACGCGAAGAGCTCGTCAACTGTGCGGCCTATCCCGTGCAGATTCATTCGGCTCGTGATCCCTGGGCGGCGCTGAAGCGACTGATGCGGGGCGACCGCACGCGACTTGCGAGTGATCTTGCTGTTGTCGCGCGGTCGCCTGCCTTCCTGGCAGCAGGTACCTTCCGCCGGAAGGTGCAGAAGCGGGGAATGATGCACCGGTCCGACGCGCTGCGCTTCGATGTCATGGTCGAGCAGAAACTCGACGCGGAGAGCCGCGTCACCCTGTCTGATCAACGGGACGAGTTCGGCGTGCCGATACCGCGCGTCGACTGGAAAATCGGCCCAACAGAGGTTGAGAGCGTCAAGCGGCTCGCGCGGTCACTGGCCTCCGAATTCGTGCGCAATGGCCTTCCACAGCCGCGTCTGGTCGACTGGATAGCCGAGGACGACGATGGGAAGGCGGCGTTCACCGACATGGCGCATCCGTCCTGCACGACGCGCATGGGGAGCGATCCGACCACCAGTGTCGTCGATGCGAATTCCATGGTGCATGGAGTGGACGGGCTCTTTGTCGCCGGCAGCTCGATCTTTCCGACGCCCGGCCACGCCAATCCGACCTTGATGACGCTTGGCCTGGCGATGCGTCTTGCCGATCATCTGAAGATGCGGCTGGAAAGACGCCCGGCAGCGACGGTGACGTCTCGTGCGGTTGCGGAGGAAACGGTCGCCGTACCGGGAATTTGATGCCTATCCCTTCGCCTACGGGCCCTTGGTCGTCATTGCAGGCGGAAATAGAAACCGGCGCTTTCGCTCGGCCCCAGCTCGGGATGTGTTTCGATCACATGTGAGAGCGACGGGATGGACCAGCGGTCGACGAGGCGGTAGCCGAGTCTCTCGATGTCGCTGCGGAACACCTCTTCGTTCCGCATCTGGTAAGGCACGATGGCCGTGCCGATGCGCTCCAGCGTTACAACGGCGCCGCCTTTTCTCAGGGCCACCTTGTTGAGCAGGAGGTGGCGGGGCAGGGCGGGCATCCGCCCCAGCAGATCGGACAACTGGATATCGAGATATTGCAGAAGGCCTGAGCCGAGGAACAACGGCACAGGGCCGGCATCGACGATCCGATCGACGAAATGCAGATTGTCGAGCTTGTCCTGTTCGGCCCTGCGTCGGCCGACCTGCACGATTGCCGGCAGGTCGTAGACCACCCATCGGAAGGATCTGTCGAGCGAGAGTAGGTCGCGAAACGCCCGGTATTTGGTGCCCATGTGGCCGCCGGCATCGACGAGACCATCGATCTCGTCGATGACCTGCCGCATCCAGAAAAGCACCGGATAGTCCCAGGGGGCGACCTTGCACATCTTCTCGAAGGCGACCTGGGCGATCTCCTCATGATCGTAGCCGGCAAGCCCGTTGGAGCGGGCGGCAGCGATGGCGTCTTCGAACGACGCGTAGGCGCCGGTGAAACGCTGCGGAAAAGGCGAGAGATATCGCAGGCGTCCACCGGCCACCTTCAGCGGTGTCAGGGAGCGATTGAGGCTACGCATCGCGCTGCGCAGAAGCGGGTAAGCTGTGTTCCTGATATCGCTGGTCAGCACGGTGCGTCTCCCCTGGTTGTCGCGCCTGCGTCGTTCCGTCGGTTTCTCATCCGTGGCGGCCGAAGGCGAAGATCGGCCGCAGGGCGTCGCTCCATCGCTGCAGCACGGCGAGTGCTGCGACATAGATCGCCGCGCCGGCAACCACCTGCAGCGCGATCGTCGACATCTGCTTCAGCGACGACGCTTCGGCTATCCGGCCGAACAGAAAGACGGCGGCCGCCATGGCGCAGACGGCGATCGCCACCAGGCCGCAGTCGCGAAGGACGCGGTTCCAGGCAAGTTCGCCCTCGCGTGATTGAAGCCGCATGGATATGTTGAACGAGAACACCGCGGCAACGCATTGTCCCAGCGCCGTCGCAACCGCGCCGAACGGGGTTAGGAGAATGATCAAGCCGACGGAGATCGCCCCATTCAACATGACGGCCCTCGGCATCCGATGAATTTTGCCGCTCAGTGAAAGCAGCGGTTCGGTCACATAGCCGGGGATCAGAAGCGTCTGTTTCGCGGCGAGGATTGCGACGAGGATCGCCGCCGGCGCCCATTTCTCACCCAAGACGACGTCGATCAATTCTGCCGAGATCAGTGCGAGACCGAGATAGATCGGCGTCGAGATGGCCATCAGTACGGTCATGAAGGTGGTGGCTGTCGCCCCGATCGCGGTCCGGTCGACATTGCCCTTGTCCTTGCCCGCCACGCGGCCGAAGAGGATCCAGGCAAGCATCCGGGCGGGCTCGCCCATGAGCTCGGAGAAGGCGGCGACGATCCGTTCCGCCGCGCGGTAGTAGCCCGCTTCGGCCAGGCCGAGGAAGCTGCCCACCACCAGCGTGCCGGCGTAGGAGCGAAAGAACACCACGAGCCGGTTAGCGACGATATGGCGTGAGAATTCCAACACCTGCACGGCGTATGAGCGGCGCAGGCGCAGACGCGGCAGCCATCGCACCAGGATCATCGACGCGGCCAGGATCGTCAGTTGCTGCGCCAACCGTCCGCAGATGAGCGCAACGATGTTCCACTGCAAGGAAAGCCCGCCGATCGCCACGAGTAGCCCGATGATCTCGGCAGCGATCCTGATGATGGATTGGCCGCGCAATCGACCTTGAGAGATGAGAATGCCGTCGTAAACTGTCGACAGCGATGCCGGCAGATACCAGGAGCTGAAAAGGGCGACCAGCAGTGCATTCCAGCCGTGACCCAGCATGAACATGGTTGCAGCGGTACACAGGCCCAGGATCGTGGCGATAAGCCCGGACAGCATCGACAGGGTCGCAAGCTGATCGATATCCGTCTTATCGGCGCCGCCTTTCATGATGAACTCGCCCCATCCACCCTCGGCGACGACGAGAACGAAGATGGCGAAGGAGGATGCGAACGCAAAGAAGCCGAACTCGGCCGCCGCCAGAACATGTGCCGCAACGATGAAAATCGACAGCTGGGCAGCCTGCGAGATGACTTTGGCGCAAAGGGCGGCAAAGCCGTCGCCGATCAGGTCGGGCAGGCGCAAGGCGCGCGGGGAGCCTGGCAACAGGCGTCGTAGCGGGAGGATTGCCGTCTCGATCCAGCGGGGCATCATTGCACCACGACTGGGAAGAAATGGCGCTGGCGGAAGGGTGGTAACGGGTCGGGCTCAACCGCTTGTGGCGCGCGTTGCGTATCGACTTTTGCGAAATTTCCCCGTTTTGCTGAAAATTCGCAACTCCTAAGGTATGGTGTGCGGTGTCGCTCTGATTCGGGTATAGCCCGTTTTGAACGACAGAGTGGGCGATGGCGTGAACGGTGGCGCCCGCAGTTCGCCTGAATTCCGTGGCCTATTGCGGCTAGGGAGAGAGCGGCGACGCAAGCGGGAGAGGGGAGCTCGCAGCAGATGTTGAGACGGATGTCGTTGGACAAAGAGGGCGCCATGACCAATCGGCCTGCATGGAACACGAAGCTGGCCATTCGCTGGTCCGTGGTCGTGCTGTGCCTTGTCTTTTGGGCGGCCGTGTTCTTTTTCATCTGGTGAACGCCCCTCAGGTCTCGTTTGTTGCAAAGAGGACGACACCTACCGTCTTTACGATGATCACGATGTCGAGGTAGATCGATCGGGACTGATAGTACTCGATGTCGAATTGGACCCGCTCGTCGTAGGTTGTATCCGGCCGTCTTTTCACCTGCCACATGCCGGTGATACCGGGCTTCAGTCCCGTGTAGTAATGCAGGTTCTGCCCGTATTTCTCGGTTTCCTCAGGTGAAATCGGGCGAGGGCCGACAAGGCTCATATCCCCACGCAGCACGTTATAGAACTGCGGCAGTTCGTCGAGGCAGGTCATCCGCAAGATCTTGCCGAGCCAATGGACACGCGGGTCGCCGACGAGTTTGCGCTTCTCCATCCACTCCCTGTTTCGCTCGGGGTCGGAGGCCAGCAGTTCCGCAAGCCGTTCCGCGGCATCGAGGCGCATGGATCTGAACTTGAGACATTCGAACATCTCTCCCTGCGCGCCGACACGGGCCTGCCGGAAAAGGATGGGGCGTCCGTCGACGATCATTAGCGCGATTGCAATCAGCGCCAGGGCCGGCGCAAGGAAGATCAGCGCCAGGATGGAGACGGTCACGTCGATCAGACGCTTGGATCTGCTAGCGCGCCGTGTTGCGATGGTCCCGCGCGCGGTATGCCTCTGTCGTGCAACGCCATCAGAAACGGACAGCATATCTCTCACCCCTCCAAACACCGTTCGCCCTTAACAGGCTGCCAGCGGGCGCCTTAATTTACAATCGACCCTGATGGGCAGGACCTAGTCCAATGGAGGTACACGCCGGGCAGGAATACAGAAACGTTGCGTAAACCTCCTAGTCGGGAGGTGGCAGAACGGCTCGGGGCTTCGCCAAGCGGTCGCAGCCTTTGCCGCAAGAGTACTCCGCCCACTGACCGAAACCGTTTCATAAGGCATCTCCACTGCGCAAATCATCGAGCGTCACTGTCTTTGTCAGTCGATGCTGCCGGAGATCGATCGTGGTCCGGTAGGCACGATGCAGCACGCGACCGTAGAGATCGACCAATGCGTCCGCCCAGGTTTCGGGCGTATGGGCGAGCGTGGCTGCCTGCCTGAAACAGTTCTCGCTCATTTGCCGGATCAGTGCGTCGTCGGTGGCAAGGGAGCGCATCGCAGCGGCAAGATCCTCGATGTCGGCGATGCGGAATTTGACGCCGCAGCCGAGGGCTGCGATCTCGTCGGCGAGCAACGCCGCATCGGTCAGGATGACCGGTATGCCGCTGGCGATGGCTTCGAGGGCCGCCAGCCCGAACGGTTCCGGCACACGCGACGAAACGACGACAGCACGAGCGCTGCGGATGATATCGCGCATTTCGTCCCTGGTTTTCCAACCGTGAACGGTCGCCTCTGGATAGGTTTTCTCGATGAGTGCGCGACCGGCACCATCACCGATGAAATGCAGCGGCACCTTGGCAAGGCTCGCCGCCCTGGCGGCGTCCTCGAAACCCTTTTCGGGTTCGAGCCGACCGACGAATACGAAGTTGCGGTTGGTCCATGGCTGAAGCCCGGGACCGACGAAGGGAAGGACGGGATTGCGGACCGTTTCCACTTGCGTGCCGTTCATGCCGGCACGGTCGAAATAGGCTCGCATCCTCTCATGCACGACGATGATGTTTGCGGCCGCTCGTTTGGTCGGGAAGAAGTGCTCGCGCAGCATATGTCGCGCCGAGCGCCAGGCCTTCTCATGCAGGCCGCGCTTATCGCACTGCGTCGTCAGGCAGCGGCCGGACATCGGCTTCAGCTCACAGACACGATTGGTCCGGAAGTTGACGAAACCGCCATTGGGGCAGGCGAGGAAATAATCGTGAGCGTGAAGGACCACACGGTCGCGTACCGGCGCGAGCGCACGAAAGATCGCCGGCGACAGGATCTTCGACCAGCCATGAACGTGGTAGATCGTCGACGGGGTGTCGCGGCTGGCAATCAACCCGTTGAGGGCCTCGTAGACGATCGGATCGTAAAGACCGAGCCGCAGTGCATCGCTCCTTTGTCGCTCCAGCAAGGGAACTGCGTCCAGATTGATCGTATCGGCGGCCGGTCGGTCGACGGGCGCGCTGTCCCCGGCAAAGAAGGTCACCGGTATGTCGCGCCGTTGCAGCAACTCGGCCGAGAGTATGGCGAGGTTCGTGGCGCCGCCAACCCTGATGGAACGATCGTTGATGACGACGACGCGGTCGGGTGAGAGGGCCGTCATGGTCTTATTCGAGCCTTTCGACGTTTCGCGGCGCCAGCCGGCCGGTCAGCAGGTCCAGGAATGCGCGGGCATTGCCGCGCAGGCGACCTTTTCGATCGACCCAGGGCTCCGGGTTCCAGACCTTGACCAAATTCGCCACCAGATTGCGCAGGATCTGCACGCCGGCATGCCGAATGCTCATCGTGTCCTTGCGGATCAGGTAGATCGGATTGGCGATCTGCGAATAGCCGAACTTGATGCCTGGCGTGCGCGCCTTTTTGGTTCCGAGGTGAACGCCGACGAGATTGCCGGATTGCACCACGCGGCCAAGGTCGGCGGCCATCCGGCTGAAGTCGACGTCCTCAAGCCAACCGTAAAGCGGCAGGTTCTCGTCGAAGGCGAGGTCAGCTTCGCGAACAGGGCCGGTTCGAACCGCCATGTTGCAGCCATAGGCGTTGTAGATCGGCCTGAAGGCTTGCGTCGACTTTGGCAGACGTTCGTCCGCCTCGATCAACTCCAAGCCACCGTCGACCGAAATGCCCGGCCCGATGATGCCATCGGCAACCAGCGTGCCGGTGGCGACGACAATGTCGTCGTTCTCGGAAAACAGGCGCTCGACTTCCTCGACGTAGGATGGCGCCATCAGGAAATCGTCGTCCAGAAAGAGGATAACATCCGACTTGGCGGCGGCGAGGATGCGATTTCGCTGTCGACAGCTGCCGCGCTCGGAGATGATGACGATGACGCGGACCGCAAGCCCTTCGGTGCAGCAAGGGTCCATATCCTCGGGCGAGGTGAGGCAAACGTAAATCTCGTCCGGTTGGCGGGTCTGCCGGGCGATCAGGGGCAGGACGGCGGAGAGAATGTCCCTGCGCCCGCAGCTCGGTATGCCGATGGCAACCGTGACCGGACGATCTTCGGCGTAATCCTTTGTCGCCTGCATCATTTTCTGAACTTGCGCCATTGTTTTCGGTCCCAGCGGATGTTGGTACGGCGAGGGCCGTCGCTTCTGTTTGAAATGACGCCGAGCAACGCGACGCGTGATTTGCCGAATGTTGCCAAGGCCTCGCCCAACCGTTCGACGGTCATCTTGTCGGATTGTCCGAGAACCACGACGATGCCGTCGAGATAGGTACAGATCACGCGCGTATCGGCCGAATCCTCGAAGCCGGACATGTCGACGATGATCACCTTGTAGCGCTGTCTCAAAAGCTCGAGCTCGGATTTCAGCGCCGGCAGGTGGCCGTAGCGCTGATGCGCGACGGCTGCCTTGCGTGTCTGGTCGACGGTCAGAACCGGCACGCAGCGAACGGCCTTGCCGTCGAATTCCTCGACGTGCTGAGGCGCCTCCGATCTGCGCCTGGAGTATTGGCCGGCGATGCCCAGGATCCGCAGGCTCTCCATGCCGAAGCCCGCACCGTCCTCGGTGGTGACGCGGCTGAGCCGCGAGCCGACGAAATCCGCATCGACGAGCAGGACCGAGGTCCCTTCGTTCATGTAGAGCTGGGCGAGGTTGGCGGCGATCGTGGTCTTGCCCTCGCCGGGGCCGACCGAGGTCACGCCGATCACCGCCGTCGCATTGGCAGGAAAGGCGGAATCGACCGAATTCTTGACGCCGCGCAGTGCCTCGGAGAAGCGCGAATAGGGCATGTCCAGGACCGATCTAAGCGGCAGCATGGTGGAGGCGATTGGAGGCTGATGGGGACGTGGGCTGCTTCTGAACATCGGCACGTGGCCGAGCGACGTTATCCCGAGCTCGGCGCGAAGGCGCTCGCTGGAGCTGACGCGCCGGTCGAGACCGTCGCGCAGCACCGACAGCATCAACCCGGTTGCCAATCCGAACATCAGCGAAAACGGCATGATCGTCGAAGGTTTCGGCCAGGTCTTGCCCAGCGGCGCCGTTGCCGCCGTCACGATGCGTGCCTTGCCGAGGGGGAAGGATTGCTTTTGCAAAGCGCCGATGAGCTGCTGTAGAATGCCCTCGTACATGCTGCGGTAGGTGGTCGCGCGGCTTTCCATCTCGGAGAGTTCGACGCGGGCAACGTTTTTGCCGGCACCCGCCGCCGTCAGGCTGGCCAGCTCGCTTTCCAGCAGCTTTTCCCGGGTCTTGGCGATGTCCACATTCGACTTGTAGAACTGTTCGATGCGCAGGAATTCGTTGCGAAGAGAGGCATCCAGCCGCGCAATATCTGCCTCGGCGGCGACAATGGCGGGGTTTCCGCGGTCGTATCGAGTCTTGAGATTGTCGAGCTTGGCGGATGCCAGGCGCATTTCTTCGTTGAGCTTCTGGATCTGCGGGTTGTCGAGACTGTCGTTGACGGTCGCGACCAGCGTATCTTTCGACATGAGCTGTTGCAGCGTCATCAGCTTGGCCGATTCCGCTGCGGTCGCGGCGCGCGCTGCCAGCATCTGGCTGCTGAGTTCGGAAAGCTGTTGCTGATCGAGCGTCGACGCGGTGCCGACCGTTGTGATGTCGTTCTTGGCGCGGAACTCCTCCACGGTCATGGCGGCTGCGCGGGCCTGCGCGCCGACTTCGATAAGGCGACTTTCCAGCCACTTGGCGCCGCTTCTCGCGGCGTCCGATCTCTCGTTCATGCCCGTGCGGATATAGGCTCCAGCAATGGCGTTGGCGGTCTTGGCCGCCTTTCGCGGGTCCGTGGAAGAGTAGCCGATCTCAAGCACGTAGGATTGGCCGACGCGCCGCACGGTTACGCGCGAGAGAAAGGCGGCCATCGTGCGCCGCATCAGATACTCGTCGTCGACCTTATCATCGTCGGAATTCTTGGCCCCCGACGAGAACAGCGAGCCGATCATGCCGCGGATCGAGACGCCGCCGCCGACAATTTCCGGATCATTGGTCAAGTCGAGCTGTTCGATCACGGCGCGGGCAATCGCCTCGGATTTGACGATTTCGACTTCGCTGGCGATTTCGGCTGCTTCGATGATGATCGTTCCGGTCGAGGCATCCTGTGAGGCGATGCGACCCTGCTCGGGATCGATCACCAGGCGGACGGTCGCGGTAAAGGTCGGTGCCGTGTTGAGTATGTAGAAGGCGCCGAGCGCCAGCCCGATCACGCCACAGATCCCAATGCGAATGAGGTGCCGCCGCAGGAAGTCGGAAACATCGCGGAAGGATATGCTCTCCTGGCCAGATGAACGCTTGGCCTCGAAGTTCTCATCCAGCACGATTTTTGAGATGTCATGCACGACCATTGGTGTTCCCCATGAAAATACGCTGCGCCACAGTCGATCTGTCGTTGCTATTGGGACTGCTCGATGCCCACCGATGTCAGAAGCTTGTTATCCAGCGCTGCCGTCAGCGCCGAGCGCACGTCGAGCACGTCGCCCGGAACCAGCAATGTTGCTTCCGTAACTCTCACGGCCGGGTCGGTGCCGCCGCCGTGTGTTATCCAGTACTCCAGCGGCTCCAGGTCCATTGCCTTCCTGTCGGCGAAACGGGAAAGCGAAGCGCCGTTGATCTGCAGCAGTTGCAGTGTCGTGCTGCGCTTGAGCTTCAGATCTTCGATCGCGGCTTCCGTCGTCTGCAGGTCGCGGCCGGCTTCGGTTCGGCGCTGACCCTGCAAGGTCACGGCATCGCGTTCGGTTTCGCTGAGTTTCTGCTTGGCGCGCATGGCGGCCACCTGGAGGTCGAGCTTGTCGCTTTGCAGCTCTGCGACGATCCGCTCGAGCGACGTCTGCCGCGACTTCGTCACCGTCTGTTCGTTCACCAGCTTCGATATGCCTTTGAGCTCGTCCTGGGCGATCTCGATCTGACGCTGCTGGACGGCCGTCTTTTCATCGAGCACATCGATTTCGTTCTTGAGCAGCGTGCCGAGCTCGGCAAGGGAATCGAGCTGGCGGCGCATGGCTTCGATCCGGGCATCGAAGAGCGTGCTCTCGTCGCGTACGATCTGCTGGATGGCGGCGCTATCGGCGGCCTTGAGCGCCTGGGGAAACTCGATCTTGGGGCCGTCGGTGAACTCGGCCCTCAGCCGCGCCCGACGGGCGGCGAGTTGCATCATCTCAAGTTCCATCCGGTTCAACTCGCCGGTGTAGCGGATCTGCTCCATGTCGGAGTAGCCGCCGGCAGGGTTCGTACGGCGTTCGCGCCCGCCCGCCATGGCCACCGCCTGCATCACAGTCATGCCCGGGCGGAATTCCAGCTCGCTCGGCCGGTCCACCAGACCCGTGACATAGATCATCGGGTAGCGGACAACTTCGACGGATGTCTCCGGCGCCTTGCTGAGGCCGGTGCGCTCCTTCAGGAGGTCGGCGATCGTGGCTGCCAGTTCTGCGGGTGTCCGATCCTTGGCCTTCACTTCGCCGACCAGCGGAACCGAGATCGTGCCGGCGGGGGAAACGACATATTCTCCGTTGAGCGCGGTCCATTCCTTGTATTCCCCGGTCGCCGCGACCCATTCCACGATTGCGACCTTGACCCTTGTCTGGGGTTGCAAACGGAACACGGGCTCGGCATGGGCCTGATGGATGGGAGCAAGAGTGCTCAGGCCGATCGCCAGGTACAGGGTCGAGACACGCCCAAGCGACGACAGGCGATGTAGAATACGGTGATCGGCATGGGGCATGGGGCCTCGCTGATGTTCCAGCGCGCCACGGTACCGGACAGCTCGGCTTGGTGTGGCGCGTCGGATTGATTGTCGGCCCAAAACGTTCGAGGTAAATTCCCTGCGGTCTAATCGCGGGTAATCCCTTTAGGGGAATATCCCTAAACCGGCGGCACCATCGGATAGGATTGCCTCGGCCTATGGCTAAGCCCGGGTGGGCCGTCACCGGCAGCTAAACCTTTCGGGTAGGACGATCGTTCCTTCGGATGCACCCCCGGACCGATCTTGGCTCTGTGCACGCGCACCTTGTGTGTCCCATGCTGCGGCAGGATCGTTTCAGAGGGGAGCACTATGCGCGTCGCAATCGTTCATTATTGGCTGGTATCGATGCGCGGCGGGGAGAAGGTGATTGAATCGCTTTGCGACCTCTATCCCGAGGCCGACATCTTCACCCTGGTTTATGATCCGGGCCGCGTGTCCGACACGATCAAGAAGCACAAGGTCACCTCGTCATTCCTACAGCGCATTCCGGGAGCGATCGGGCACTATCAGTCGCTGCTGCCACTGATGCCTTTTGCGCTCGAGAGCCTCGATCTCAGCGGCTACGACCTGATCATTTCGAGTGAGTCAGGGCCAGCGAAGGGGATCATCCCGCCGCCACATGCAGCACACATCTGCTACTGCCATTCTCCCATGCGCTATCTCTGGGATCACTACCATGCCTATCGGTCGAGCGCGGGCCTGTTGTCACGGATGATGATGCCGGTGCTGGCGCCGATGCTGCGCAGTTGGGACGTCAATACCAGCATGCGGGTGGATCGGTTTGTCGCCAATTCCCATCATGTTGCGGCACGCATCGGCAAATACTACCGACGTCCGGCCACGGTCGTCTATCCGCCTGTGAGCACGGAGGACTTCGCACCCTCGACGCAGATCGAGGATTTCTATCTTTGTGCGGGGCAGATCGTTCCCTACAAGCGAATTGACCTCGCGGTCGAGGCGTTCACGAAGATGGGCAAGAACCTGGTCGTGATCGGCGACGGCAAGGAGCAGGATATCGCCAGGCTGAAGCGCATGGCCGGTCCTACCGTCACCTTCCTCGGGCGCGCGCCCTTTGCAGTGCTGAAGGAAAAGCTCTCGCGCTGCCGCGCCCTTGTCTTTCCCGGAGAGGAAGACTTCGGCATCGTGCCCGTCGAGGCCATGGCGAGCGGCCGTCCGGTCATCGCCTTTGGCGCCGGGGGGGCGCTTGAAACCGTCGTGCCCAATCTGACGGGCATGCTTTTCGAGCAGCAGAGTGTCGACGCGCTGATCAAGGCGATCTACGCTTTCGAGGCGCGCGAAGATACCTTCCGGCCCGACGTCATCAGGACACACACTGCCCAGTTCAGCGTCAGGAAATTCAAGTCCGGCATGCAGGCGGTGATCGATGACGAGCTTCGTCAGCGCCGCGCGCTGCCGTTCGGCGACGGAAAACTGGCGATCGGCGGTTTTCAATTGCGCGACGCGGAAAGCGCGACGCCGCTGCATTGAGGGCGGGCGAGGCTGCGTATCGACCGCCAGTCGCAGCAACGACTGGCCAGCGATGTTCAAACGGGAATTGCCGGCGCGCCACCTTGGCTTGCCGTCGGCCGGAAGAGGTGGACATGCGTTTTCTTGTTCGTCGGCTGGAGGCTTTCAATCGGGATGAGCTGCCCGCTTGGCGTGGTGCTCAATCGCTGCCGAGACAGGCGCTGCTATTCGTGCCGCGCATCCTCGAATTCCTCGTGATGTATGCCGTCGGTCTGCTTGCCCTTGCGGCAATCCTCGTTCTGATGACGGTTGGGTGGCTGACGGGGCTTGACCGCAAGGCAGGCTGACGGATGGGCGGTTGAAGCGACGCTCCCGGTGGCGGCACCTTCTGCAGATCTGTCTCGCTATGCGGCTTTCGAGCCACACTGGTCCGACGCCATCGCCATCCTGTGTCCATATTGGCGCAACTGCCTTTCGGCAGGTGTCCGCAGGCGATTGGTGTTCTCCATCAGCAACAGTCCGCCGCAAACTTGCATACGGGTGCTTGCGCCCGGAGCGGTGCCTTCGAAATGTCCGATCGGCGTTCAACGGTGACGTCTCTGTTGCTCGATTCGTTTTCCAAAAGACCGAGTGCTGTTGATCAATAACGATCCGAAAAGGAGCGAACTATGAAAAAGAGTCTTGCGATGGCGCTTACTGCTGCAACCCTGGCGTCTGCCGGTGCGTGGGCCGTCAATGCCGCCGACCTGCCGACCTACAAGGACACCTACCGGGAGCCGGACGCGCGCGGTGGCGTCAAGATCGGTTACCTCGACTGCAACATTGCCGGCGGTGCCGGCTATGTCCTGGGTTCGGCCAAGGAAGTCCAATGCGTCTTCCGTTCGACCGTCGGCGCGGAGGCTTCCGACCACTATGCCGGTGCGATCCGCAAGCTCGGCGTCGATGTCGGCTTCACCACCCGCAGCCGGCTGATCTGGGCGGTGTTCGCGCCGACCGCCGGCTATCACAAGGGCGCGTTGAGCGGCATCTACCAGGGTGCGACCGCCGAAGCGACGCTCGGTGCAGGCGTCGGCGCCAACATCCTCATCGGCGGTACGGCCGGTGCCATCCACCTGCAGACGGTCAGTGTGACGGGTCAACTCGGCCTCAACGTTGCCGCGACCGGCACGTCGATGACGCTCACTTCGGTGAACTGATCTGCGAGCGGCGCGCGGCTCTGCTGCGCGCCGGTGCTTCCCCATCCTTCTTCGCCGCCTCCACATCTCAGGATCGCCGCGCTGCCTCAGCCGAAGCTGGCGTCGAGCAATCGTGTCGCCGGACCACGCATCGGCGTTGTTTCCGCAAGGCTGACTGCAGCCCATCTCCTGCACTTCCGGTCGAACGGCTGGCTTCCAGCGCCGACCACATGTGGCGCACCCTGTCTTCAGCGAGATTCCAGGCTGCAAACTTTGGGCGGGTTTTTCTCTCATCCCGCCCCGAAATAGAAATGCATTTCTTATAATGCATATTGTCTATGTGTTTTATGGAGTAATGGCGACCAGTACGGACGCTATGACAATCTGGAACACTCGGCATGTCCTATCTTCTCAGTCTTCTCGACAAGAGCCCGATCGATCCGGGAACCACCGCAACTGACGCGTTGCAGGCAACCGCCAGGCTGGCGGCGAAAGCGGAAGAGTGGGGCTATCACCGCTTCTGGCTGGCCGAGCATCACAACATGACAGGGCTGGCAAGCTCGGCGCCCGAAACGCTGATTGCCTATCTCCTGGCGCGCACATCCAAGATCCGCATCGGCTCCGGCGGCGTCATGCTGCAGCATTACAGCGCCTACAAGGTCGCCGAAACGTTCAACCTCCTGGCATCACTTGCGCCCGGACGGGTTGATCTCGGTGTCGGCAAGGCGCCGGGTGGCTTTCCTCTCTCGACAAGGGCACTACAGATCGGCATCGATCCCGAGCGCAAGCCGGGTTTTGCCGAACAGCTGAGCGATCTCAACCACTATCTTGCGCCCGGAAAATCCGACGACGGAGCGTTGCTGGCAACGCCCTTGCCCGTCCATGCGCCTGAAAGGTTCCTGCTTGGGGCCAGTGTCGAGAGTGCGGAGCTTGCCGCTGCAAAAGGCTGGCAACTGGTGTTTGCCGCGCATCTCAATGGTGATCCGGACAACATCGAGCGAACTGTTGCGGCTTACGAGCGCGCAACGGGCGGTGGTCGGCCGATTTTGGCAGTCGCGGCGCTGGCAGCGGAAAGCGAGGAGCGCGCCCGCGAGCGCGTCGCCGGCCTTCGTATCTTCAAGGTTTTCCTCGGCAACGGCCAAAGCGTCAATGTCGGCAGTGAGGAACAGGCGGCCGAATTCGCGCGCCAGGCGGGCGTCAGCGACTACCGGGTCGAGGAAAAGAGCCCGAGCGTGCTGCACGGAACGCCGCGGCAGGTCCGCCAGGAGCTTGATGCGCTTCACCGCCGCTACGGCGTCAAGGAATTCGTGATCGACACGCCAGCCCTTCCTGCGGCCGAACGCTTCGCATCGATCGAACTCATCGCCAGAGAGCGGCTTTCGCTCGTCGCCTGAACATCCGCACAAGGATCTCGTCCATGCCCCAGAAAAATGTCACCTTCGGTATCATGCTGCAGGGCCCCGGCGGCCACATGAATGCCTGGAAGCATCCGAGCGGTCCCGCCGACGCTAGCGTCAACTTCGGATTCTTCGTCGACACGGCGCGCAAGGCGGAAGCCGCCGGTATCGCTTTCGCCTTCGTCGCCGACGGCCTCTATATCAACGAACAGTCGATCCCGCATTTTCTCAACCGCTTCGAGCCGCTGACCATTCTGTCTGCGCTTGCCGCATCGACCTCGAAGATCGGGCTCGTCGGTACCGTTTCGACCTCCTACAGCGACCCCTTCACCATCGCCCGCCAGTTCGCTTCGCTCGACCTGATCAGCGGCGGGCGGGCCGGATGGAACGCGGTGACCTCGCCGTTGGAGGGCTCCGGCCGCAACTATGGGCGCGAGCATCCGGAACATGAGCTGCGCTACGAGATCGCCGACGAGTATCTGGATGCGACCAAGGGCCTCTGGGACTCCTGGGACGACGATGCCTTTGTCCGTGACCGTCAGGCTGGCGTCTATGTCGACAAGGCCAAGATGCGCCGTCTGAACCACAAAGGCCGTTTCTTCCGCATCGAAGGGCCGCTCAACATCAGCCGGTCGCGCCAGGGACAGCCGGTGATCTTCCAGGCAGGGGCTTCCGATTCAGGTATCCGTCTTGCCGGCAAACATGCCGATGCCGTCTTCACCAATGGCGGCCCGATCGACGATGCTCAAGCCTTCTACAAGCAGATCAAGCAGAGTGCGATTGCTCAAGGCCGAAGGGCGGCCGATATCGGCCTCTTCCCCGGCATCGCGCCGATCGTCGGCTCGACGGCCGCGGAGGCGGAGACCAAGTATCAGGCAATCCGCGCGCTGGTCACGGTCGAGGAGGCGCTGCTCTATCTCGGCCGGTTCTTCGATCACCATGATTTCAGTGCCTATCCCCTGGACGAACCGTTCCCCGACATCGGCGATATCGGCAAGAACAGCTTTCGCGCGACGACCGACCGCATCAAGAAGACGGCGCGCGAGACCGGCCAGACTCTTCGCGAGATCGCGCTTGATGTTGCGACGCCGCGGACCGCCTTCATAGGCACCGCAGACCACATCGCCGACGAGATCATCCGTTGGGTCGATGGTGAGGCGGCAGATGGCTTCATCCTCGGCTTCCCGGTCATTGCCGAAGGCCTGCAGGATTTCGCCGCCCACGTGCTGCCGATTCTTGAAGAGCGCGGCTATTTCGACCCGCATCTGAAGGGCGAGACGCTGCGTGATCATCTGGGGCTGCCCTACAGGGAGAGCCGCTATGCGGCGGCGGCGGAAGAGATCGAGCAGGGAAGGGCCGTCGGCGCTTGAGGCGTCGACGGAGCCGCCGATGAACATGATCGTCAAGGACACACAGGCGGGGGACGCGGTCGAGCGAGGCATCGGCGCCTATCTCGATGAGATCGTCGCGCTACGCCACGATCTCCACCGCCATCCGGAACTTGCGTTTCACGAACACCGCACCAGCGAAATCGTCGTCAGTCGGCTCTCTTCCTGGGGCTACGAGGTGGCAACGGGAATTGGCGGAACCGGTGTCGTCGCCACCTTGAGCCGGGGTGAAGGCCAACGCAGCATCGGCATCCGTGCCGACATGGACGCCTTGCCGATCGAGGAGGCAACGGGTCTTGCCCATGCCAGCGTCCATCGCGGCGTCATGCATGCCTGCGGGCACGATGGCCACACGGCAATCCTGCTTGCCGCCGGACGCTATCTGGCGGAAGCAGGCCGCTTCGACGGCACCGTGCGGCTGATCTTCCAGCCGGCCGAAGAGATCGGCGCCGGCGCGCGCAAGATGCTGTCCGAAGGGCTGTTCGAACGGTTTCCAGCCGACGCCGTCTTCGGCCTGCACAACTGGCCGGGCGTTCCAACAGGGCAATTCGGCTTCGTTGCCGGTGCCGCCATGGCTTCGGTCGACCAGTGCAACATCACGATCGTCGGCAAGGGTGGCCATGGGGCGGAACCGCAGCTGACCGTCGATCCGGTGCTAGCGACCGCGTCGCTGATCACCGCCCTGCAGAGCGTGGTTTCGCGCAATGTCGACCCGCAGGAGATGGCGGTGGTTACCGTCGGCTCGATCCATGGCGGTTCGGCATCCAACGTCATTCCTGAAAGCGTGGCGCTGAAGCTGACCATGCGGGCCTTCAACGAGGCGACCCGCGCACTGCTCGGCGAGCGGGTACCTGCACTGGCGTGCGCTCAGGCCGAAAGCTTCGGCGCCACCGCGGAGGTGGATTATCGCCGCGGCTTCCCGGCTCTGATCAATCACCGCGCCGAGACGGAGCTTGCCCGCAGTGTCGCACTAGAAGCCTTCGGCCCCGGCCAGATCGTGAGCAACTTCAAGCCGCGCACGGCAAGCGAAGACTTCGCCTTCATGCTGGAGGAGAAGGCCGGCAGCTATCTCTTCGTCGGCAATGGCGACAGCGCGTCGCTCCATAGCGCCAACTACGACTTCAACGACGCAATCATCGCGCCTGCCGCCCGCTATTGGGTGCGGCTGGTCGAAACCTTCCTCGCATGATGACGACAACGGGATTGGCGAAACCATGAGCGATACGTTTCTCTACACCACCCCCCTCGACCCGCGTGCCAAGCCGCTGATCGACGAACTGATCATCGAATATGACAGCCGTTACGGCAACTACTTCAGCGACGAGGGTGCTGCGGCAGAACTCAACCGCTATCCACCTGATGCCTTCGCGCCGCCGCATGGCAATTTCGTGCTGCTGATCCGCAACGGCGAGACGATCGGCGGCGGTGCGTTCAAGCACTACGACGACCGCACCGCGGAGTTCAAACGCATCTGGACGCGCTCCGACCTGCGCCGCCAGGGATTGGCGCGCAGGGTTCTGCTCGAACTCGAAGCGCAAGCAGCAAGGCAAGGCTATTCCCGCATTTATCTGACCACCGGCTTCCGGCAGCCGGAGGCAGTGGGTCTCTATCTCGTCAATGGCTACACGGCGCTGTTCGACGTCGCTGCCGATCCGGAGGTCTACAAGACGCTGCCGTTCGAGAAGGACATCACCCATCTCGTCGCGTCGCTCGCGCTTCTCGGAGAGCCGCGCCCATCGCATCCGCAGGCAGTGAGCCACCCGTAACGCCGGCGTCCAACGGGCGCCAACCATCCAGAGAGGATGCATCATGGCCATTTTGACCGATTATGCCGGCGTTGCCGGAACCGGGCGAGCAAGCGAACCCAATCCGGGCTACGCGCATTATCGCATCGTGCCGGCCCGCCATCCTGGCAGGGCGCTCGGCACCCTGTTTGCTGCGCTCGTCATAACCGGCGTGCTTTATTCGGTGCTGACCAATCCTCGCTGGGGCTGGCCGGTCTTTGCCGAATGGTTCTTTGCAGAACCGGTGCTTGCGGGCCTTGGGCGGACGCTGCTCCTGACGGCACTTGCGACCGTTTCAGGCTCGCTACTTGGAACGGCTCTGGCGCTCGCCCGGGTGTCGAAGTCGCCGCTGCTCGGTGGCCTGTCCTTCGGTTACATCTGGCTGCTGCGCTCCATTCCGCTGATCGTGCTGCTGCTCGTGCTCAACAATCTCGGCTATCTCTACGAGACGATCTCGGTTGGGATTCCTTTCACCGACACGACGCTCTTCAACTACCCGACGACCCAGCTGCTGACGCCGTTTGCAGCAGCCTTTCTCGGTCTGACGCTCAATCAGTCGGCCTTCTTTGCCGAGATCGTGCGTGGCGGCATTCTCTCCGTCGATCACGGGCAACACGAGGCCGCGGCTGCACTCGGTCTTCCCCGTCATCGCCAGGCATTCCGTATCGTGCTGCCACAGGCGATGCGCTCGATCCTGCCGACCGGCTTCAACGAGATCATCGGGCTCGCAAAGAGCACATCAATGGTCTACGTGCTGGCGCTGCCGGAGCTCTTCTACACCGTTCAGGTCATCTATCGCCGCAATCTCGAAGTCATTCCGCTCCTGATGGTGGCCACCGTCTGGTACCTGGTGATCATGACCGGGCTGTCGATCGCCCAGCACTATATCGAACGCCATTTCTCCAAGGGGGCCGTTCGCAATCCGGTGCCGCTGCCGTTCCAGGCCTTCTTCTCGCGGTTTCGGCGTCCGCTGGCCGAGGTTGCGAGCAGTGGTGCCATCGCCCGCAAGACCGGTTTTCATGACGCGACTGCATTCCGCGCCGGCGGTGCCGTCCGCATCCATGGCATCTCGAAGAGTTTCGGTCCGCTGAAAGTGCTAGATGACGTCGAGCTGAGCTTGCCTGCCGGCAGCGTCACGGCGATCCTCGGGCCATCGGGTTCGGGTAAGTCGACTTTGCTGCGCGCCATCAATCATCTGGAGCGGGTCGATGACGGCTTCATCTCGATCGACGGCGATCTCGTCGGCTACAGCCAGAAGGGCAACACGCTCTATGAACTGAAGGAGAAGGATATTTTGAAGCGCCGCGCCGACATCGGCATGGTGTTCCAGAATTTCAATCTCTTCCCGCATCTGACGGTGCTGGAAAACCTCATCGAGGCACCGTTGCAGGTGCGCGGCCTCAAGCGCGACGACGCTGTTCGGTTGGCGCAGGAACTGCTGGCGCGGGTCGGCCTCAGCGACAAGATCAACGCCTATCCCCGGCAGCTCTCGGGCGGCCAGCAGCAGCGCGTGGCGATCGCACGGGCTCTGGCCCTTAAGCCGAAGGTCCTGCTCTTCGACGAACCGACCTCGGCACTCGATCCGGAACTGGTCGGCGAAGTGCTTGATGTCATCAAGGAACTGGCCCGCACCGGCACGACGCTTGTGATCGTCACGCACGAGATCGGGTTTGCCCGCGAGGTTGCCGACACCGTCGTCTTCATCGAGGCGGGCCGCATCCTGGAGGCCGGGCCGCCGTCCCGCATCTTCACCACCGCGGAACATCCGCGCACCCGCGAATTCCTCGCCAAGGTTCTCTGAAAATTCCAGGCGTGCATGGGCACGCTGGATCGCGCCGACACAATCTGCAACCCAAAGATGAAATGGAGTTTAAGTACATGGCATTTTTCGATAGAGCAAAACTGCTTTTGGCAGGAGCGGTCGCCGCAGCGACGCTCGGTACGGCCTCGGTTCAGGCGCAGGAGAAGTTCGATCTCAGCCCGGATACGTCCAACCGCGTGCGGGCCGAGCGGAACGAAGCGGCCATCAAGGCGATCGCGCCCGACTTCAAGTTCGTAAACCCAGGAAAATTCACCGTTGCCGTCAACCCCTGGGATCCGCCGATTGCCACCTACGCATCGGACTCCAAAACGGTCGTCGGCGCCGATCCCGATCTCGCCTCGCTGGTGGCCGATTCCCTCGGCCTCGAACTGGATCTCGTCGCGGTCGCCTGGGCCGATTGGCCGCTCGGCGTCGCCTCCGGCAAATATGATGCGGTGATCAGCAACGTGACCGTGACCGAGGAGCGCAAGGAGAAATTCGACTTCTCCACCTATAGGCGCGACGTGCTCGGCTTCTTCGTCAAGTCCGACAGCCCGATCACATCGATCAAGGAACCGAAGGACGTGGCGGGCCTGAAGGTGATCACCGGGGCCGGCACCAATCAGGAAAAGATCATTCTGGAATGGGACAGGCAGAACGTCGCCGCCGGGCTGAAGCCGATCGAGGTGCAATATTATGACGACCGCGCGGCTGGTGACCTGGCGCTGCAGTCCGGCCGGGCCGACGTCGAATTCAACCCCAATGCGACGCGCGCCTATGCCGCCTCGATCGGCAACGACACCAAGGTCGTCGGCATCGCCAGCGGCGGCTGGCCGCTGACCGCCGAGATCGCGGTGACGACCCGCAAGGGTGGTGGCCTTGCCGACGCGATCACCCTTGCCATCAACGACCTGATCAAGGACGGCAAATACGGCGAGGTGCTGAAGCGCTGGAGCCTGACCGACGAGGCGGTCGACGCGTCGCAGACCAACCCACCGGGCCTGCCGAAGAGCGGCTCCTGATCATTGCCTGTTGCGGGTCGGCGCCTGCTTTTGCCGCCGCCCGTTCGTTCAACATCCCTTCCGGAGACGACAGAAATGCTTGGTCTAGCTGCATTACGCCCCTCGTTCATCGCCGCATTTGCGACGGCACTTTTCCACCTTGCCCCGGCGCTGGCCGCCGACGGCTTCGATTTCAGCCCTGAACAACCGGGGCGCATCCGTGCCGAACGAAACGAGGCGGCGATTGCGGCGATACCGCCAAGCTTCAAATTCGTCACCCCCGGCAAATTCACCGTTGCCGTCAGCCCCGGCGGCCCGCCGCTTGCGACCTATGCGAACGATGCAAAGACCGTCATCGGCGCGGATCCGGAATATGCTTTGGCCGTCGCCGATAGTCTGGGGTTGACGCTGGAGCTCGTGCCAATCGCCTGGATCGATTGGCCGCTCGGCCTGACCTCGGGCAAATACGATGCGGTGATCTCCAATGTCGGCGTGACGGAACAGCGCAAGGAGAAGTTCGACTTTTCGAGCTACCGTCAGGGATTGCATGGCTTCTTCGTCAAGGCCGACAGCGCAGTTACATCGATCAAGGAGCCGAAGGATGCCGCTGGCCTGAGGATCATCGTTGGCGCCGGGACAAACCAGGAGCGCATTCTTCTCAAATGGAACGACGAGAACGTCTCCGTCGGGCTGAAGCCGCTCGAGCTGCAATATTATGACGACGAGGCGACGAGCCTTGTCGCATTGGCTGCAGGCCGCGCCGACGTGATCGTCCAGCCGCATGCGCAGCTCGTCTTCATTGCCGCCCGCGACCGGAACATCAAACGCGTCGGCACCTTGAGCGCCGGTTGGCCCGAGCGATCCGACGTGGCGATCACCACGCGCAAGAACAGTGGCCTAGCCGACGCCTTGACCGCCGCCACCAACGGCCTCATTGACAATGGCACTTACGCCAAAATTCTCGAGCGCTGGCACCTGGCGGAAGAGGCGCTGCCGAAGTCGGAAACCAATCCACCCGGCCTGCCGAAATCCTGAGGTGAGCAACGATGACAGAGCATAAGATCTCGATCGATCATATCGGCTTTCTCACTCCCGGAAACTACGCGAGCGACGATCCCTTGGCGGGGCTGGAGCAGACGCTGCGCCTTCTCGAATATGGCGAGAGGCTCGGCTTCGCCAGCGCCTGGGTGCGGCAGCGCCACCTGGAGCCCGGCATCTCGTCGGCGGCCGCCTTTCTGGCGGCGGCGACCCAGAGAACCGATCGCATTCAGCTCGGCACGGCGGTGATCCCGATTGGCTATGAGAACCCCTACCGGTTGGCCGAGGACCTTTCGACCGTTGACGTGTTGTCGCGCGGCCGCCTGAATATCGGCCTGAGCGCGGGCCGCCCGCCACATGTGGACCTCATCGGTCCGCTCGCCTTTGACGGAGACTGGTCTGCCAGCGATTTCTCCCATCAGCGGGTTCTGCGTTTTGCAGATAATCTGCGCGGGGCATTTCTCGGCGACGAGCATACCGTCATCAAGACACCGTTCGGCCCGCAGCGCCCACGGTTGCAACCCCATGCCAAGGGGCTTGTCGACAGGCTGTGGTACGGTGGCGGCTCCTTGCGCTCCGCCCGCTGGGCCGGCGAGAACGGCTTCAATCTCCTGATCGGCAACGTCACGACAGGCGAGCAGACCAACGACTTTTTCGAGGCGCAGGCACGCCAGCTCGAAACCTATCGGCAGGCTGGCGGCGCAGAGAAACGCGTCGCGCTCGGGCGCGTCATCGTTCCGCTCGATGGCGCCAACGCCAGCACCCGGCGCCGCTATCTCGACTACGCCGCCAGCCGGCATGAGCGCACGCTGACACCACAGGGCGAGCGGCGCACGCTGTTTGCCAGCGATCTCGTCGGTACGTCCGAGCAGATCCTCGAACGGCTGTTGGCCGATCCGATCCTGCCGCATGTGCGCGAGCTCAGGCTCGAACTGCCCTACGAATTCGAACACGACGAGTATCGCCAGATCCTCGATGATGTCTTTACGCGCATCGCACCGGAGCTTGGCTGGTCGCCGACGAAGGGCGAGGCCGCTCGAACGCTGCCAGCGAACCCGGCGGCGGCTTAGGCCGCTGCCTACAATCCCAGATCCAAAACCCATGAGGCAGATCTGACAGTGACAAAAAGCATCGACTACTTCTTCTCGATCGGCTCGCCCTGGTCGTTCATCGGGCTTGAAGCCTTTGCGGCTCTCGCACGCCGGCACGAAGCGGCAATCACGCCCTACATGGCCACGGTGGTCGAGGAAAACGGCGGCATCTTCTCGCGCAATCGGCCGCAGGCGCGACGAGCGTACGGCACGCGCGACCTGAAGCGCTGGAGCCGTGTGCGGGGCAGGGAACTTCTGCTCGACGGCCGTCCGCCGCTCGCCGATCCCACGCCTGCGTCACGGATGGTGATTGCCACCTATCTCGACGGCAAGGACTGGTTCGCCTTGACGGAGATTTTGCAGGAAGCCTTCTGGGTCCGAGCCGAGGACATCGGCCGGTCAGAGGTGCGCGAGGCAGTAGCAACGCGCGCAGGCTTCGATGGCAGTGCCTTGCTTGCGCGGGAAAGTGCCGCAGACGTTGTCGAGAAATGGGCGTCCGATCGGGAGCATACTCTCAAGAGCGGCGTCTTCGGGTTCCCGACGTTCGGCTATGACGGCGAGAGTTATTGGGGCCAGGACAATCTGCCGTTTCTGGAGCAACAGCTGCAAGGCGAGCGGCCTTAGGCATCGGCGGGCGCGGAGATCGAGCGCTCGCGGCACGCCGTCGGATCACTTTTCCAAGCCTGGTACGATCTTTGGGTCGAGGTTCCTTTAATCCACTGTTTAACTCGATAATTTTCAGGATGCTTGAAGCCGAGCAGTCGAATGAAACCTTTTCCGTTGTTTGCGCATTTCCTAGACAACGATGGCTTTTGATGAGGTGTGCCATGAGTGTCCTGCGGCAATATGAACGCCTGAGCGCGATCCGAGATGTCCTGCAAGGCAAGCTTGAGCTTTACGAAGCGCGGGATTGTTTCGGGATCGATGATTTCGAAGACGGAACAACGAACGAACTTCGAGACCGCATCGCAGAGCTTTCGGACGAGATTTCCAATCTCAACCGTCGGCGCGAACGGTACGAAACCTGGTGATTTCGATTGCGGCTGAAGGCTGAAACCAACGCCACGACACAGGAAAGCCATGACCATCGAAATCAATTCGCGTATCGCCGGCCACCCGATCAACCCGCTCTTTCTCGAGCGTTGGTCGCCGCGCGCCTATGCCGGAGCGGAGATCTCCGAAGCCGAGCTGTTCGGCATCCTGGAGGCGGCGCGCTGGGCGCCGTCGGCCTATAACGCCCAGCCCTGGCATTTCATCTACGCCCGCAGAGGCACCGAGCATTGGGACAAACTGTTCGGCATTCTCAACGCATTCAATCAAAGCTGGGCCAAGGAGGCTTCCGCACTGATCTTCGTGCTGTCGAAAACGTCGCTGCTGCCTCCTGGCGCCAGCGAGGAAGTGCCTTCCTATACGCACTCGTTTGACACGGGGGCCGCATGGGGTGCGCTCGCGCTGCAGGCCGCCTATTCCGGTTGGCAGGCGCACGGTATGGCCGGCCTCGACTACGACAGGGCGCGGACCGAGCTTGGCGTGCCGTCCGATTACCGCGTTGAAGCCGCCGTGGCGATCGGCAGGATCGGCGACAAGGCGCAATTGCCCGAGGGGTTGCGGGAGCGCGAAGTGCCGAGCCCGCGGAAACCCCTGACGGAGATCGTGTCCGAGGGTCGTTTCGAGCGGTCTTGAACGCATTGCTCCGATGACTTTGCCGAGGGCGGGTCTCGCCCTCGGCCGCAATTCGGCTGACAGGTCACAATTGCCGTCTTACCTCAAAGTGGCTCTTCAATGGGTGTGTCATGGCCGGACGCGCCGTGCAGGGTCGCACCTGAAAACAGCTCGGAACCATAGGCCTGCTGCGCAACGATCGACGGAAAGCTCACGTCCCGGACGTCGAAGGACGGCATCAGGCTCATCATCGGAAGGATGCGCTCGAACACAGCACCGCCGAGCGGGGCGGCATTCCAGCCGGAGGTGCGGAAGCCATAGGTTTCCGGCAACCCTTTGGGCTCGTCCAGAATGGTCAGGAGCAGATAGCGCGGATCGTCGGCCGGAACGACACCCATGAAGGACGTGAGATTGAGATCCTTGGCATAGCGTCCAGCGACGACCTTTTCGGCCGTGCCGGTCTTGCCGCCGATGAAATAACCTTTGACTTCGGCCTTTCGCGCCGATCCGGTTCTGGCATTGAGGCGGAGCAGAAAACGCATGGCCTCGCCGGTTTCCGGCTTGATGAGGTCGGCGGCCAGCACCCGCTCTTCGACATCAGAGCCTTTGATCAATGTCGGCCTGATCAGGCGCCCGCCGTTGACGAGGGCCGCAACCGCAATGCTCGCCTGCAGCGGCGTCACGGCAATGCCGTGGCCGTAGGATGCGGTTGCCGTATCGATCTCGCGCCAGGAGCGCGGCAGTTGCGGATGCGCGCTCTCCGGCAACTCGGTCGTCAGTCGCGACATCTGTCCGAAACGAGAGAGAAAGGCGCGGAAGTTCTCAGGGCCGAGCGCGATCGCCATCTTGGCCATCGCGATGTTGGAGGAATAGATGAAGGCTTCCGGCAGGCTGAGCGGCCGGTATTTCCCGCGATAATCGCGGATGCGGAACCGGCCGAAGGCCAGCGGCCTGCTGGCATCGATGACGGAGCGGATGTTGAACTGCCCGGAATCGAGCGCCATGGCCGTCGTCAGGGCCTTGAAGGTGGAGCCCATCTCGAAGGTGGCGGCGGCAATGCGGTTGATACGATCAGGCTTCAGCGCATCGGCGGGGGTGTTGGGGTCGAAATCCGGCGCGGAGGCAAGCGCCAGCAGTTCACCATTGGTGATATCGAGCACCAATCCGGCACCGGCCTTTGCCCCGAATTTCTCGATCGCCTTGGCAAGCTCGATCTGCAGCGCGTGCTGGATTCGGATGTCGAGCGTCAGCGTGACGGGCTGCAGGTTCTGATGGGAGAGGTCCATGCCGGTCTGGCGCAACACGTCCAGGCCCTGGCTCTCGATCCATTTTTCGATGCCGGCAATGCCGATATTGTCGATATCGACAGTGCCGAGCACGTGGGCGGCAAGCGAACCATTGGGGTAGACACGCCGCTTTTCCCGCTGGAAGCCGACGGCCGGAATGCCCGCGTCCCAGAGCGCCTGCTCCTCAGCCGGTGTCACCTGACGCTTGATCCACGCGAAGGGCGCCTTGCTTTTCAGCCGCTGGTGCAGTTCGCGAGCATCGAGATCGGGGAAGATGGCCGTCAGCTTTTCCACCGCCTCGTCGACGTCGACGATGAAGCGGGGCTCGGCATAGACACCGGAGCTTGGCACATCGATCGCCAGCAGATTGCCGTTGCGATCCAGGATCGAAGGGCGACCGACCGAGGGGCGCTTCGGCACATAGCCGGTGGTCTCGATTTCGGCCGTGCCGAGCTGGATCAGTCGCCCGAACATCGTTAGGAACACGACGATAAACACGGCTATCAGAAAGAGGATGCGCTTGCGGCGATCCGCGCGCGATTGAAGCCGTTGCACCATATCAGTAGAGCCCGCCGGTATTGCTGAGCAGCTTCTGCCGCAATTCAGGTGTTAGGCCCTGGTCGGCGCCGTTGGCCGGCAACTCGGCCATCTCCTTGTCGTCGATGACGGCGCAACCGCCGTCGCAGGGGCCGGTTCCCGGCTTGAAGGCTTCGAGGATGGCGCCTTGCGCGCCGTCCTGCGCGGGCCGCCCCGTCTTTCTGTCGACTGTCTGGAAGGACATGCCGGGCGGCGGATGAAAATCGGCCGCCGGTTTTCCCTGAAGTGCCACCTTCATGAAGTCGATGAAGATCGGTGCGGCGAGACCGCCACCGGTTTCGCCGTAACCCATCGGCTTCGGCGTGTCGTAGCCGAGGAAGACGCCGGTGACGATATTGGGGGTGAAACCCACGAACCAGACGTCCTTCTCGTCGTTGGTCGTTCCGGTCTTGCCGGCGATCGGGACACCCAGCGTGGCGACATTTCTGGCGGTGCCTCTTTCCACTACGCCACGCATCATCGAAGTGATCTGATAGGCCGTCATCGGGTCGAGCACATAGTCCCTGATGTCGACGAGATCAGGCTCTTCCTGGTTTTCCCAGGCAAGCGCATTGCAGTCCGCGCACTGGCGGCTGTCTTGCCGGTAGATCGTCCGGCCATATCGATCCTGAATACGGTCGATCATCGACGGGGTTATGGCCTTGCCGCCATTGGCGATGACGGCATAGGCGGAAACGAGCCGCAGCAACGTCGTTTCGCCGGCGCCCAGCGCCATCGGTAGGTAGGTGCGAAGCTCGTCGTAAATGCCGAAGCGCTTGCCGTAGTCGGCGACAAGGTCCATGCCCAGATGGCGAGCAAGGCGCACGGTCATCAGGTTGCGGCTGTTTTCCAGCCCCGTTCGCAGGGTCGAAGGACCGCTGAAGCGCCCATCATAGTTTTTCGGCCGCCATGTCTTGCCGGTGCCATCAGGGATGGCGATCGGCGCGTCCATGACGAGCGTGGTCGGCGCATAGCCGGTATCGAGTGCCGCGGCGTAGACGAACGGCTTGAACGACGAGCCGGGCTGGCGGTAGGCCTGGGTCGCGCGATTGAATTCGGATTGCGCGTAGGAAAAGCCGCCGGCGACCGCGAGCACCCGACCAGTGTTCGGGTCCATCGAGACCAGCGCTCCCTGCACCTGCGGCGGCTGGCGCAGGACATAGCCAGTCTCCTGCTTTTCGACATAGACGACGTCGCCCGGCTGCAACACGCCGTTGAGGGATGAGGCACAACGACGCTTGCCTTCGGCGAGCCGGCACAGAGCCCAGGCTGTGTCATCGCGGTCGATCATGGCCGTGTCTGCGGCCGCCGTCGCCGTTTCTGGTCCTGACGGTCTGAGGCCGAGTTCGACCTTGTCGTTGCTTGCGGAGAGGACGACGGCGAGCTGCCATTCCGGAACGTCCGAGAGCGGCTGACGTTTGGCGAGCGCCTGCTGCCACCCTTCAAGCGAAGGCAGGCGGGTGATCGGCCCCCGGTACCCCTTTGCCTGGTCGTAGCCAACCAGTCCCTTTCGCAACGCCCGCATGGCCGCTTGCTGCAGCCGCGGATCGAGTGTCGTGCGAACCGAGAGCCCGGCAGTGTAAAGCGCTGCCTCGCCATAGCGGGTGCCCAACTGGCGGCGCACCTCCTCGGTGAAGTAGTCCGCCTTGTCGGCGGATGTCTCCAGTCGTTTCGGCTTGATGCTGAGGGGCGAGGCGGTGGCTGCGGCTGCAACCTCTCTGTCGATGACGCCGTTGCGGCGCATCTGCTCTATGACCCAGTCGCGCCGGGTGACGGCTCGGTCAGGATGGCGATACGGGTCATAATTGTTCGGCGCTTTTGGTAGGGCGGCGAGATAGGCCGCTTCGGCCACCGTCAGTTGATCGACCGGCTTGTCGAAATAGGTAAGCGCTGCCTGCGCGATGCCATAGGCGCCGAGACCGAGATAGATGTCGTTGAGATAAAGTTCCAGGATCCGGTCCTTGGAATAGGTTTGGTCGATGCGGATCGAAAGGATCGCTTCGCGCAGCTTGCGCTCGACCGTTCGATCGGAGGACAGGAGAAAATTCTTGGCGATCTGCTGCGTGATCGTCGATCCGCCAATCATGCGCCGACCCGAGCCGTAGTTGGCGACATTCGACCAGAGCGCGGTGGCAAGACTCGTCAGGTCGATGCCCGGATGAAGGTAGAAGTTCTTGTCTTCGGCCGAAAGGAAAGCCTGCTTGACCCGGGCGGGAATGGCGCCGATCGGCAGGAACAGACGGCGTTCCCGGGCATATTGCGCAATCATGGCGCCGTCGCCGGCGTAAAGCCGGGTCGTGACCGCCGGCTCCCAGTTCGCCAGCGCCCGATGATCCGGCAGGTCTCGCGTCAGGGCCGCGGCGCAGAATGCCAGCCCGACGCCGAGAAGCGTTGCCAGATTGATCAAGGTTGCGAGCAGGTTTGCAATGAACTTCATGGCGGATGTCGGGGCTTTCGAATTTCGAAGGACATGGCTTCGCCATCCGATCCAAGGGAGCGGCTGACGCGCATCAGTTTGTGGCGTGAAGGCGGTGCGGGGCGGCGGATCGGGCCTAGAAGCCCGATGTTTCGCCTATCCCGTCGCGGCCGGTTCGTCGCCTCAGTTTCACCACCAAGGGCTGTGACATGCCGCCTTGGTCCGCTGCTGCGGCCGGAGCGGATGTGACGGTGCGAAACGTGTTGGGCGCGTGCCTATGGGGCGTTCAGTTGAGACGACACATGGTTGGGTCCTCCACGGGGAAGTATGTCTGAGGGCCGGATCCTCGATATGTTGGCGGTCTCGTCCTGGCGAAACAGGGTGCCGACGTGAGTTCACCGTAAAGAGGTTGCACCGCAGCGGCAAACCACGTTTATTTGCAGGACCCATTAGCTGAATTAGGGCATCCATGGTCAGGCCATATCTCCCACTCAATGCGCTGCGGGCCTTTGAGGCCTCCGCGCGACATCTGAGTTTTACCCGCGCGGCGATCGAACTGTGCGTGACGCAGGCGGCGGTCAGCCACCAGGTGAAGCTACTGGAAAGCCGTCTCAACGTGACGCTGTTCAAGCGGCTGCCGCGCGGTCTGATGATCACCGCCGAGGGCGAGGCGTTGCTGCCGGTACTCCAGGATTCCTTCGATCGCATGGCCGATATGCTCGAACGGTTCGAGGGCGGCCATCTGCGGGAGGTGCTGATGATCGGCGCCGTCGGCACCTTTGCCGTCGGCTGGCTGCTGCCACGCCTTGCGGATTTTCAGGAAAAATATCCCTTCATCGATGTCCGGTTGTCGACGAACAACAATCGTGTCGACATGGCCGCCGAGGGGCTCGACTACGCCATTCGTTTCGGCAGCGGTTCCTGGCACAACATCGAGGCGACGCGGCTGTTCGAGGCGCCGCTTTCAGTGCTGTGCGTTCCTGAGATTGCCGATACGCTGCGCCGTCCCGCCGATCTTCTGGGCCAGACGCTGCTCAGGTCCTATCGGGCGGACGAATGGGTGAACTGGTTTGCCGCTGCCGGCATCACCTATCCGGCGCCGCTGCTCAAGGGCGTCGTCTTCGATTCGTCGCTCGCCATGATGGAGGCAGCCGCCCAGGGCATCGGTGTTGCGCTTGCGCCGCCTTTGATGTTTTCCCGACTGCTGTCGAACGGCACAGTGCGGCAGCCCTTCGACGTCTATACCTCGATGGGGAGCTACTGGCTGACGCGGCTGCGGTCGCGCGCGCCGACACTGGCGATGTCCGCCTTCCACGATTGGCTGATGGCGGCGAAGGAGGATAGCGCCGCCCGATTGCATGAGCCGGAGGCGAGCAACTCGGCATAGGCTGCAATGCGTTGGCGGGGGAGTGCCGTCAGCGAAAGGGGATCTGCTGGGAGCAACTCGATACTGAAGGTCAACCTGCGACCGGTGTGCCGAGCTATTCGCCGTAGCTGACGATCCATTCCGGCGGCTCTCGTTCCAGGCTGCCGTCAACGCGCACGTTCCTGTCCTTCGCCCAGCGGTAACCCCACATCGGACCGAATTTCGTCGCCTAGGACAGCGGTCGCCGATAGGCGGCGTCGGCCTGCGCCTTTTCGAGCGTTGTGAAACTGTAGCCGCTCTCTTCGAACAGCGACAGGATCCCCTTCATCGCGTCGGCATTCAGCCGGTTGACATGCAAGAGCATGATTGCCGGCGGCTCGTAGCCAAGGACCTGCTCGTTGAGACCGGCGTAATAGGCGATCTGCTGTTGGGTGTGCATCAGATAGGCCGTCCTGATGCGGTGGGCGGCTTCCGTGTCGTTTTCGGCAAGCGCGCGCTCATAGGCGCGGTCGAAGACGTAATCGGAGGTATCGATGGTCGAGGCGGCGATCGTGTAGTCAAGCTTCGCCGCAAGCGCCGCGATCGCCTTCTGCTTTTCCGTTGTGTCGCCGGTGTGATTGTAGGGAAACCGTAGGAAACGCAGCTGCTTGCCCGCCGCCTTTAGCGTTCGCCTCGTCGTCTTCTCGCCATCGACGATCTCGCGCTCGATGCCGGCGATGTCGAGCGTGTTGGTGTCCGCGTGCGAGAAGGTATGGTTGCCGAGCGTCAGCCGCGGGCCGGTCCAATCCTTCAGGATATCTTTCGCAAACGGACCGATCGCGCGAACCTTGCTTTCCACGACAAAGCCGATAGCCGGCGCCTTGTGATCCCTGAGGGCGGCAAGAATGCGGGCATTCGCATCCTGGATGCTTTGAGGCGAAGGTTGATCTGTTCCGTCGGTGCCGGCATTGGCGTGGGGAAGATCATCGAATGTGATGGCGACGGATTTCTCCCGGGCGGTGCCGCTGGTTTCGGCATGGGCGTCGACCAGGAAGAAAACAAGCGCGAGCCAAGGCGTGAAGGCAAGCAGCATGAGGCGCCCGATCGCGCGGGCCCTTCGAACGCCTAGCCCTAACACTGCGTGCCGCAGGCGCCATGAAGCCTGGTTTCCATCATCATCGTCCCTCTTCTGCTAATCGAAATGAGATCGACCCTCGTACGCAAGGGTTGCATGAGCATTGCGTGGTCGGGATTTTCGGGCCAAGTGCCTGTGGCTGCTGGCCCCGACTGTCCAGGTTCATCGAAATGCAAATTATTCTAATGGCTGCCGCAAATTATCGTCGTTTGCCGACCCCGCCACGGCTCCTTAGGCAGGACGCGTCCGAGGTTCATGGAAACCAAATTCGAGATGCGGAGGCTTGTATGAGAAAGATGATGCGACGCGCGCTGGCGACGGTGGTCGCCACGGTATGCCTGGCGAGTGCGGCAATGGCTGATAACGCCGAATGGTCGCAGCCGACAAAGCCATTCCGCGTCGTCGGCAACATCTATTACGTCGGGACCAAGGGGCTGGCGGCCTACCTCATCACCTCAGGCAAGCAGGCCATTCTGCTCGACGGCACGTTGAAGGGCACCGCATCCCTTGTCGAGGACAATATCGCAGCACTCGGTTTCAAACGCTCCGACATCAAGATCATCGTCACGAGCCATGCGCATTACGATCATGTCGCTGGCGTTGCACAAATCAAGCGTGACAGCGGCGCCAAGCTCTATGCGATCGCGGCGGATCGCTGGGCACTGGAAAACGGCCTGCATGATGGTGAGACCACCTATAAGCGTGGAACCTTTCCGGCGGTGAAGGTCGATCATGTGCTTGACGACGGCGAAGTCGTGACGCTCGGAGACGTCAGCATGAAGGCGACGCTGACGCCCGGCCACACGCCGGGCTGCACCACCTGGTCAACGTCGGTGAGCGAGGCCGGGCGTGCGCTCAAGGTGGTCTTTCCCTGCAGCGTCACCGTCGCCGGCAACAAGCTCTTCGGCAACAAGCGCTATCCCGGGATCGTTGCCGACTTCGAGACCAGCTTCGACCGGCTGGGAGGCATGACGGCGGATGTGGTCCTGCCCGCTCATCCCGATATCGCCGACATTATCGGCCGCGCCGCGCGGCGGGATGCGGGCGAGGAAGATGCCTTCGTCGATCCGGCCTTGCTGGGCCAAATCGTCGAAAAGTCCCGTGCCGCCTTCAAGAAAGAGCTTGCACGGCAGAAGGCGAAAAAATGAGAGAAGGGCCGCGCTTGCCGTGGCCCTTTGCACATTGCGAACGAATCGGTCTCTTACTCGGCCATGAGACCGTCGAACACTTCGATCATGGCGTCGCTGATGGCCTTACCGAGTGCTGCTGCAGCAGCGGTCAGCGCCGTATCGTCCATGTCGCGTGCCGCCATGGCGAAAGACGCGCCTTCAGTCACGACGATTTCCTGTGCGCGCTGGATTGCCCAGAGGGCAAATTCGCTGCGGTCTGCGATTTCGACGGTGTCCATCGTAAGCTCCTGATCTGTTTGAGTGCAGCCTTATAGCCCTATCGGCCCTGCTGGGGATTGTCCGTGTGATCCTTTGGTGTGGAATCTCGAAAAAAATCATGCCACGCCGCAGTCTTTCACCCTCAGATCCGCTTGGTGCTGTTCTCTCCAAAAGCAATCGCCGGGGACTTCCGTTGCGGCTTAAAGATGAGTATTGGAGGAAGGAATAAAGTAGCCAAGACAGACCTTCCCGAAGACGGGCAACGCGATAATGACGTTTCAGCCGCGGATGCAGAACAAGATTGCCGGTTTCAAGATCCAGGGCGAGTTGCATCGCCGGGAATGGAACGGGATCATTGCCGACGTGTGGGATGTGGAATGCGACCCCCATGCCGGCGGCTACTACGTCTCGGATGATCCGCGGATGTTCATCGTTCTCGATGCGCGGGGTGGGAGCAGCTGCAACGTCAAGCTTTCCTCGCAGGCAAACGGCGCCGTCCAGAACTATCGGCAACAGGCGATCTCCTACATCCCCGCCGGCATGGAGATCTGGGCGGATGTGGTTGATGTCAAATACATCCGCCATCTCGATCTGCACTTCAACATCGACATCCTTAGCCGACGGCTGATGGAGGATCTCGACGCCGGCCAATGCGCCGTGCCACGGCTGATGTTCCACGACGAGCGGTTTCTCCAACTCGCCCGACTGATCGCTGCCGAATGCCTCAATCCGCAGCCACTACACGATCTCTACGGCGACGGGCTGACGCTGGCGCTGTTCATCGACCTGATGAAGCTCAATCGCAGCAGCGCACGCAAGCGCAGCCAGCTCGCGTCATGGCAGTTGCGTCGGGCGGTGGAATACATCGAGGAAAACAGCCTTCGCAACATCCGGCTCGAGGAACTGGCTGGTCTCGCCGGGCTTTCGCAGTCCCATTTCAGCCACGCCTTCAAGGCATCGACGGGCGTGGCGCCGCACCAGTGGCAGACTAACGCGCGCATCGAGCGGGCCAAGCATCTGCTTTTAAAGAATGAAGCGTCGCTGACCGCGATCGCTGCCGAAACCGGTTTTTCGGATCAGGCACATTTCACCCGCGTCTTCCGCAAGGCAGTCGGAACGACGCCGGCTCTTTGGAAAAGAAGCCGTCTCGCCTGAGCAAATGCCTTCAGCCTTGAACAGTTGCCCGCACACATTTGCCCAAGAGCGTTCAACTTTCAGGGTTCGAAACAAGCCCCGTCCTAATAGTTGAGATAAACGGTCATCTTATCAGCAGTCAGAAAGTCGGGCCGCACGTCGTGGGGATGGCGGGTCCGGCATCAAAGGGCGACGATACGATGCAGCGTGATGGTGAAAGTGTGCGTTTGAGAAAATTCCTTGCGAGTGGCGTTGCCGGTATCGCCTTGCTCGTGTCGACGGCGGCGGTCGCCCAGGACGGTATCGCCACGAAACTCGAAAAGATCGAGGTGCAGGCACAGGGCTTACGCGACGAGGCCACCGGCCCCGTTGACGGTTACGTCGCCAAGGCGACGACGACGGGCTCGAAGTCGGCCACGCCGATCAGCGAAATTCCCCAATCCGTCTCCGTCATCGGTCGCGATGAGCTCGACGACCGCGGCGTGGTCAACAAGGTCGATGAGGCCCTGCGCTACACGCCGGGTGTGACGACGGAGCCTTTCGGCACCGATGCGGATACGGATTGGTACTACATCCGCGGTTTCGACGCGACGCAGACCGGCGTGTTCCTCGATGGTCTGACGCTTTTCAGCTTTGGTTTCGGCGGTTTTCAAATCGACCCCTTCATGCTCGAGCGGGTCGAAGTGCTGAAGGGGCCCGCCTCGGCGCTCTACGGCGGCGCCAACGCAGGCGGTATCGTCAGCCTGATCAGCAAGCGGCCATTCGATGAACCGCTCTATTATACCGAGATCGGCATCAACAACTTTGGCAATGCCTTCACCGGCTTCGATGTCAACGACAAGCTGACGGACGATGGCACCATCCGGTATCGCGTCACCGGCAAGATGTCGGGCGGCGATACCTACACCGATTTCTCCAACGATCTGCGCGGCTTCGTCCTGCCGCAGATCACCTACGCGCCTGATGATGCGACAAGCCTGACGGTCTACGGTGTTCTACAGGGCCTCGACCAGGTGCACGTCGGCAACGGCTTCCTGCCTTATGTCGGCACGGTCGTCGATGCACCCTTCGGTAAGATCGACCGCGATGCATTTTATGGTGAGCCGGATCTGGATACGGGCACCTATGTCCAGCAGATGATCGGCTATGAATTCACGCACGAGTTTGAAGGCGGTTGGCAGTTTAGCCAGAACCTGCGGTACGGCCATCTCTACAAGCATGAGAACGGCCCATATACCTTCGGTTACTACGATCCGAGCCTGCCCTTCCCGTCGTCGACAGTGCCGGCCACCCCCGACAATCTCCTTTATCGTCTGGGGTTTGAGGCGACATCGAAGGTCGATACCTTCGCCGTCGACAACCGTGTCGAAGGAGAATTCGAAACCGGGGCACTGGATCATACGCTGCTCGTTGGCCTGGACTACAAGTACTACCGGCTGGACCATGTGCAGGCTTCGTCGGCCGCTACACCCATCAGCGCAACGGATCCGATCTATGGTGCGCCGCAGCCCGCAAACGCCACCTATATCAATCAGGTGGTTACGCAGCAGCAGCTGGGCGTTTATGCGCAGGATCAGATCAGGTTCGGTCAGGGCTGGCTCGTCACGCTCAATGGTCGCTACGATTACGTGGACACCAACACCAAAAACGGCCCGACCTTCTGGGCTCCGACGCAAAATAACGCCTTCAGCTACAACGAAGGCGCTTTCAGCGGCCGCGCTGGCCTTGCCTATGAGTTCGACAATGGCCTGACCCCATATGTCAGCGTCGCGACCTTCTTCAACCCGATCGTCGCGGTGACAGCAACAGGCAATACCAAGCCGCAGGAAGGTGAACAGTTCGAAGTCGGGGTCAAATACGAGCCGACGTTATTCGACGGCGTGTTGACGGCATCACTCTATCAGTTGACCAAGCGCAATGCTCTCGTGACCGACCCGTTGACGAGCATTTCCACCCAGACGGGTGAGGTGCGTTCCCGCGGCATCGAGTTTGAGGGCAAGGCCAATATCAACGAAGATTGGAAGCTGATCGCCGGTCTTGATTTCATGGATCTCGAGGTGACCGAAGACGCGAACACGGCGTTGGTGGGAAAGACGCCGTACCTTGTTCCCAACGCTCAGGCGTCGCTGTGGCTCGACTATACCGTGCCTTCAGGAGCGCTCGAGGGGGTCAGCCTTGGCGCCGGCGTCAGATACCAGGGGGAATCCTGGGCGGATGCGGAGAACACGCGCAAAGTGCCCTCGGCCGCATTGGTCGATGCGGCAATTCGCTACGAGAAGGACGATTGGGCGGCATCGCTCAACGTCTCCAATCTCTTCGACAAGGAATATGTGAAGGGGTGCCAGGGGCTTTCGGTGTGCGGCTACGGCGAAAGCCGCACGCTGACCCTGAAGCTCAGCAAGAAATGGTAACGACGGCATCACCGCTTTAGTTTGTATGTAAACGACGTCGGGACCGGCGGCAGCCGGTCCCGACGTCGTTTACATTCTGGCAAATGCGTCGCTCGCTGCGCTTTCCAATGTCGGCTATTCCGTCGCCATCGGCTATAGATCATCCCATGAGAATCAATGCGATTACAAACTGGGCCTACGGGGTCACGGTCCTTTTGACCGGACTTTCCGGTGTAGCGTTCATCCTGTCGACGAACAGCGCGATCGAGGAGCGGCAGGCGGCCGAGCAGCATCTTGTGCTCGACACGCTTGGCGAAGATCTTGCGCTCGGCGCTGAGGAACGGAGCGATGCTGCCCGTCTGTACGTGATGCGCGGCGACCTGCGCCATCTCGAACGCTTCCATGGCAGGGAAGAGGAAGAGCGCGCTCACGAGGCGGCGATCAAGAACGTGCGGGAGGTTGGGGCGTCACCGGCCGAGTTGGCGGCACTTCAGGAGGTCGAGCGCGAGGTAGAGGCCCTCGACAAGATCGAGGTTTCGGCGATCGCCGCCTACCAGGAGGGCGACCAGGCAAAAGCGCAACAAATGCTCTTCGGTCCGGAGCACGACCGTCTGCAGACGGCGTTGCTTGAAACGGTGGTCCGCTTCCGCGAACTGACCAAGGCCAGAACCGGCGCGGCACTGGAGCAGGCAAAGGAGCGAAGCGACTGGTTCGCCATCGCCGCCAAGACGATGCTCGCCATGACTGCGGCGCTCTTCCTCGGTGTCCTTTATTTCGTGCTCAAGCGGCGCGTGGCCATGCCGCTGGTGCGCATGACGGGCATCGTGACGCGGCTTGCCAAGCAGGATTACGACGTGGAAGTTCCGCTCGACCGCCGCCGCGACGAGATCGGCGAGATGAACGAGGCGATCCATATCTTTCGCACCAACGGGCTGGAGCGGGACCGGCTCGATGCAGAGCGCCGACTGGATCAGCAGACCAAGGACCTCATCCTGCAAATGATGCATCGGCTGCAGGCGTGCCAGATCCAGGAAGAACTGGCCGAGGTCGTAGCCCGGTTCGCACCGCAGATCTTCCCCAACCTTGCCGGTCATCTCTATGTGCTGAACGATAACCGCACGTCGCTGACGCGTGTCGGCACCTGGCTCGACCCGCAACATTCGGCCGATACTTTCCCTTCCAGTGCCTGCTGGGGGCTTCGCCGCGGCCGGCCGCATGTCAGCAATGGCGGGCAGGGCGATATTGCCTGCCAGCATCTGGACGAGAGCGATGTCGCTGGACTGTGCGTGCCGCTGACCGCTCAGGGCGATACGATCGGTCTGCTCTATTTCGAGGAACGCTCGCCCGAGCAGCCGGCCGTCGAGACGTCGCGGCTTTATCTCGAGCTGATCGCGGAAAATATCGGCCTGGCTGTGGCCAACCTACAGCTGCGCGAAAAACTGACCAACCTGGCGGTCCGCGACGCATTGACGGGGCTGCTCAACCGGCGCTGCCTCGACGAAGCGCTGAACAAGCAATTGCGGGAGCGGGCCGGCCGGCCGCTCGTTTGCCTCATGATCGACATTGATCACTTCAAACGCTTCAACGACGAGTTCGGCCACGACGCCGGCGATGTGGTGATGCAGTATGTTGCCCAGATCATGCTCGACGCGGCCGGCGAGCTGGGCGCGACCTATCGTTTCGGTGGCGAGGAGTTCACGATGCTGCTGCCCGAAATGAGCGAGGCGGCGGGCTTTGAATTCGCCGAGCGCCTGCGCGACAAGATCGGCACGACGCCGCTTTCTCACCGCGGACGCATCCTCGGCTCCGTGTCCGTGTCGATCGGTATTGCCTCGTCGCCACGCGAAGGCACGGTCGCGACGCTTCTGACGCGGGCCGATGCCGCCTTGCTCGACGCCAAGGCGCGGGGGCGGAACATGACGGTTTGCTCGTCAGGGCTGGTCGTCATCTAGCACTCTTCTGGAATAGCGCGTTTCCGGTTTGGACGGCTGCGGCATGATAGCGCGCGCAGCCGGGCCCGCTCGAGCCAACGTCGGACCGTCGCCGTTCAGATCCAGACGGTTCGGCCCTCGCCTTCGCAGCCGAGTGCGCGCAGAATGCTGAGCGGAATGCCGATCATGGTTTCATGGCCGGTCGAAAGCAGGAACGAGGCCGTTTGCGGTTCGCGGTAGGCGAGGATCTCTTCGCGGGACGCCTTGGTATAGATGCCGCGCAGGGCGCGCACGCAGCCGCTATGGGTCACCACCACGTGTGTATTCTCGTGGTCGAGGGTGGCGAGCCAGGCGAGCAGGCGGCCGTCGAGCGTGGTGCGGCTTTCGCCGCCGGGCATGGCGTAATCCCACGGTTCGGCGCTATGCGCCTCATATTCGTGCGCGAGATCCCTCTCGATCTCATCGTGCGCGCGCCCTTCCCAGGAGCCGTAGGCCCTTTCCACCAGTGCCTCGTCATGGGTGAATTGCTCGAAGGGAACAGACCATGTGTCGGCAAGGATCGACGCCGTCTGGCGCGCGCGCCCAAGCGGGCTAACCCAGAATTTGAGTTTCGTCTCGCCGGCAATTCTTTCCGCCAGCCGCAGCCCGACGGCGAGCGCCTGCCGGACACCGTTTGCCGTCAACGGCGTGTCCTTTCGGCCTTGCAGCCGACCGGCGACATTCCATTGGGTTTCGCCGTGGCGGATGAGGATGATGTTTGGCAAATGGGAGGTCATGACATGCTCGAAGTTCGACGGCGCGGCGCACCGACATGAAAAAAAGAAAGAAGGACACCCGCCGACCGACGGCCGGCGGGTGCCTGGTTGCTTACTCGGCAAGCCAAAGCGCCGAGGACGGCTTGAGGCCGAGTGTCGTCGTGGCTCCGGTCTCTAGCAGAGAGCCGCCGGAATGGAACGGTGCGTCGATCAGCACCGTGGCCGTTCCGACCTGCACGCCGTAGCGGACGGTGGCGCCCAGGAATTCGCGATGCGCGATCGTGCCGGTCAAGGCGACGGCACCCGGCTCCAGCGTGGCGAGCGTCGCATATTGCGGCCGGAAGACGAGCTTGGCGCCCGCCGGTACCGACGCCCCTGCCGGGATCGGGATCGTGCCGGCGCCTGCAACCTCGAACGTGCGCTGCGTGCCGGAACCCGAGACGGTGCCGTCAAGGATGTTGGCGGTGCCGAGGAAGTTGGCGACGAACAGGTTGGCGGGCTTCTCATAGAGGCCCATCGGCGTTCCCACCTGCTGGATGCGCCCTTCATTGAAGACGGCGATACGGTCGCAGACGGTGTTGGCCTCCTCCTGATCGTGGGTGACGAAGATCGTCGTCAACTTCAGCCGCTGCTGCAGGTCGCGCAGCTCCCGCCGGACTTCGACGCGCATCTTGGCGTCGAGGTTGGAGAGCGGCTCGTCGAGCAGAAGCACCTTCGGTTCGATTGCGATGGTGCGGGCAAGTGCGACGCGCTGCTGCTGTCCGCCGGAGAGCTGCGACGGGCGGCGATCGGCGAGATGTTTCAGCCCGACGAGTTCGAGTGCCGCCTGGACCCGGCGTTCGACCTCCGCGCGCGGCAGGCGACGCTCTTCCAGGCCGAAGGCAACATTGGCGGCCACCGTCATATGCGGCCAGAGCGCGTAGGACTGGAAGACCATGCCGATGTCCCGCTTCCACGGCGGCATGTCGAGCACGTCCTGGCCGCCGATGACGACCTTGCCCTGCCGGGCATTGTTGAAGCCGGCGATCAGCCTGAGAAGCGTGGTCTTGCCGCAGCCGGACGGGCCGAGAAAGGCGAAGAACTCGCCCGGTTGGATCTCCAGGTTGATATCCTTCAGCACGTGGAGCGCGCCGTAGTAGAGATTGACGTCGCTGATGCTGATCGCCTTGGCGGGGCTAACCGCGAGCGCTGCGCTGTTGATGTTGACAGTCATAGTGTTCCTCCCGAGTTTCTATTTCGTCATGCCGAGCGCCTTCTGGCGCCGCTCGATGACGTAGTGCGAGAGCAGGGTGCAGAGTGCGACCATGATGACGGCGATGACGCCGAGGGCTGCACCCGGGCCACGACCCGCCGGCGATTGCATGAAGACGTAGAGCCCGTAGGCGATCGGTGCGTCCGAGTTGCTCTGGATCAGCATCAGGGTTGCCGACAGTTCGACGGCGGCCGTCGAAAAGCTGGTGACGAAGCCGGCGAGCAGACCACCCGTCATCAAAGGCAGGACAATGCGCCGGATCGTTCGCTGCTTGGTGGCGCCGAGGTTTTCGGCGGCCTCCTCCAGCGATTCCGACACCTGCTGCAATGCGGCGTAGCAGGCTCTGAGCGCGTAGGGCAGACGACGGATGGCGAGTGCCAGCACCACCATGACCCAGAGCGTCGCAAGCGGCGTACCATCCGGCAGCGTGATGCCGTAGAAGGTGCGGAGGTAGCCGATGCCGAGCACGACGCCGGGGATGGCGAGTGCGGCGGTTGCCGCCCAGTCGAGCCAGCGACGGCCGACGACCTTGGTTCGCAGCACGAGATAGGCGATGGCGCCACCGATGACCACGTCGATCAGGCCGGCGAGGCTGGCGTAGATCAGCGTGTTCTTGATGTAGAGCGAGCTTTCGCCGAAGACGCGGCCGTAGTGCGCGACCGTATAGGCGTCCGGCAACGGGCTGAACGACCACACGGTTGCAAGCGACAGCAGAAGCAAGCCGATATGCGGCGACAGCACGAGCAGCAGGATCAGGCCGACGACGCCATAGGCTATGACGCTCTCACCGCGGCTCAGCTTGCGACGGGAAAGACCACCGCCGCCGCGCTGCGTCGTCGAATAGTCCTTGCCGCGCATAGCGATCGCTGACAGCCACATGGCGAAGATCGAGACGGTGATGAGGATGACCGAGATGACATAGCCCATCGGATCGGTGAGGCCGACCGAAGTGACGCGGAGGTAAGCCTGGGGCGCCAGCATGTCCTTGACGTTGAGAAGCAGCGGCGTTGCCAGGTCGTCGAAGACCTTGACGAAGACCAGCGAAGCGCCGGCGAGATAGCCGGGCATTGCCAGCGGGAAGACGACGCGGCGGAACAGCCGGAAGCCGGACGAGCCGAGGTTCTGGGCTGCTTCTTCCATCGAGCGGTCGATGTTGCGCAGGCTGGTCGACAGATTGATGAGGATGAAGGGGAAATAGTGCAGCGACTGCACGAAGATGACGCCGTTCAGGCCTTCCATGAAGGGAATGCGGATGCCGAACCAGTCATTCAGGATGAGGTTGACGGTGCCGTTGCGGCCGAACAGCAGCTGCATGGCGACCGCACCGACGAATGGCGGCATGATCAGCGGCACGAAGCCGAGCGTCTGGATGATCAGCGAGCCGCGGAAGTCGAAGCGCGTGGTCAAAACCGCGAGCGGCAGCGCGATGGCGCTTGCCCAGACCACCGACATGCCGGAGACGTAGACGGAGTTGAAGAACGACCGCCGGAACAGATCGGTGTTGAAGAAGTCGACAAAGTTGACGATCGTCAACGCGCCGGTGCCCTTTTCGGTGAAGGCGGTGTAGATCACCGTACCGGCCGGGATGACCAGGAAGATGGCGAGGAAAAGCGCGATCAGCGAGATCGCAAAGATCTGTCCGGGCTTGGCCGAAACGCGTCTTATGGGAATGGATTGAACGAGCGCCATGAGGCAGACTCCGGATTTTGGTCGACAAGCCTGACGCGCTTGCGGCGCCCCTGCGCCTCTGGATCGCTGGGGTCGCAGCAACGCTGTCGGCTGCTGCGCGGTTGCTTCATGATCGGTTCGGATCACTGAGAGCCGACCGGCAGGCGCGTCAGGCTTGGCGAAGGCATGGTTTTCGGGGATGGCCGCCCGCCGGGGCAGGCGGCTTTTTAAGCCGGCGTCAGTCGACGAGAGCCAGCGCTTCCTCGGCCTTGGCCTTGGCGGCGGCGTACTTCTCGGTCGCAAAGGCGGCCCATTTCTGCTCGAGTTCCGCCTGGCGGGCGGTCTTTTCCTCGCCGCCGGTGAAGGCGTCGCGGATCTGCTGGCTGGCAGCTTCGTCGGCAGTGATCGGCATGGCCGCGATCAGCGCGTGGGCTTCCGTCAGCAAAGCGCGTGCGGGAGCCTGTTCGTTGGCGGCAACTGCCTTTTCGGCTTCGTGGATCGCCTTGGTGGCGCCCTTGATGTTGTCGAGCTGGAACGAGATCAGCTGATCGTAGAGCGTGTCGACGACGTCGGTGCGCTTCTTCGAAACGTCGGAATCGAACGTGATCATCGACTGGAAGCGCGGATCCTTGTAGGGATTCGGGAAGCCTTCCGGTGCCTTTTCGTAGAGGGCCGGGTTGATCGGCAGACGACGGATCGCCGGTTCGAGCAGAACGGCCTGGCCCTTTTCCGAAAGCAGGTAGTTGACGAAGGCTTCAGCACCGGCCTGGTTCGGCGCATTGGCAACGATGCCGATATTGGCCGGAACGACCGTCGTGACCGACGGGTAGGCGAAGCTGACAGGGAAGCCGCTTGCCTGTGCCGAGAAGGCGAAGAAGTCGATGACGATGCCGATGCCGGTCTGGCCGGAGTTGACCGCGTCAGGAACGCCGAACGAACGCTCGGTGACCTGCTGCAGGTTGCCGCCGATACCCTTCAGCGTCGCCCAGCCCTTGTCCCAGCCTTCGCCCTGCAGGATCGTCTCGATCGTCAGGTGGGTCGTGCCCGAACGCGAGGGCGCAGCAATCGCGATGTGATCGTGGTATTCGGGCTTGGTCAGGTCGCTCCACTCGACCGGCTTCGGCAGATCGTTGGCTTCGAGATAGCGATCGTTCGACATAATGCCGTAACCGGAGGCGGCAAAGCCGAAGTAATAGCCGTCCTTGTCGTTGACGGGGTAGGAGCCGACCTTTTCAGGAAGGCCGGTGACCGAAGGCGTGAACTTGGCGAGCAGCTCGCGGCTCTTGAGGCTGTCGAATGCGTCCGGGGCCGATGCCCAGAACAGGTCGACCTGGTTGTTCACCTTGGTTTCATCGATGTATTTGACGCCCGAGCTCGTGCTCTTGTTCTGGACGTCGAGGGTGAAGCCGGGGTTGGCCGCTTCGAAGCCCGCCTTGAACGGATCGGTCACATCCTTGGAAAACGACGTGACGATCGTGACTTTCCCGCCGTCCTGGGCGTAAACCGTCACGACGAAGGCAGCCGACATCAGCATCGCCGCAGCAATGGTCTTCAACATATAGGTATCTCCTCCCAATAGGGACACCGCTTGTTTGGTGTCCGATCTATTGAGAGCAAGCACCGTGCCAGATTGAAAACCGCCGGAAATCAGCAGTTCTTTGTCGGCTGATGGGTAAAAAAGGTAACAACCTCGCAAAAGGACGGGGTCAAACCGGTAACATCAGCCGGCTTCGCCATCGCCCTGGGCGGCAATATCGAATTTGCGCATCTTGAGGTAGAGCGTCTTGCGGGAGATGCCGAGCGCATCGGCCGTCGCGCCGACGCGGCCGTCGTGCCTGGCGAGGCTGTCGAGAAGGATGGCGCGCTCGAGGCGGTCCATCTGCACCTCCAACGTCTCGCCGCCTGCCGCTGCCCGGTCGATATCGGAGCGGTCTTCAAGCCCGAGCACGAAGCGCTCCGCGACGTTGCGCAGTTCGCGAACGTTGCCCGGCCATGACCTGCCATTGAGTTCGGCCAGAAGTTCGGCGCTCACCCGCGGCGGGGTGCGGCCCTGTCGTTTGGCGGCGAGGCCGAGGAAATGCTGGAACAAGAGGCCGACGTCGCCCTTGCGTTGCGCCAGTGACGGCAGCTCCACACGGGCGATGTCGAGGCGGTAGGCAAGGTCTTCACGGAAATCGCCCTTTTTGGCCGCCGCATGCAGATCCGCCTTGGTCGCCGCCACGACGCGCATGTCAACCGGCAGCTCGACGTTGGAGCCGAGCCGTTCGATGACGCGCTCCTGCAGTACGCGCAGCAGCCGCACCTGGGCGGCAAGCGGCATCGATTCGATCTCGTCGAGAAACAGCGTACCACCGTCGGCATACTCGATCTTGCCGATGCGCTTCTCGCGCGCACCGGTAAAGGCCCCGGCCTCATGGCCGAAGAGTTCGGATTCCAGCATGGTTTCGGGAATGGCGCCGCAATTGACGGCGACGAAACGCCCCTTGCGCCCGCTGAAATCGTGCAGCGCGCGCGCCGTCACTTCCTTGCCTGTGCCGGTATCGCCGATGATGAGCGCGTCGGTTGTCGCGGCCGCGATGCGCTTGAGTTTCTCCCGCAGCGCAACCATCGGTCCGGAATGTCCGATCAGGCGCGTTTCCCAACCGTCGTCGTCCACCGACAGCCGCAGCCGCCGGTTTTCGAGAAGCAGGCGGCGATGGTCGCGGGCGCGGCGTACGGTTTCGATGAGATGCATCGGATCGGCGGGCTTCTCCAGAAAATCCCAGGCGCCGTCGCGCATGGCGCGAAGCGCCATCGGGATATCGCCGTGCCCGGACATCAGGATGATCGGGATCTCCTGGTCGATCTTGCGCACGGCGGCGACCAGATCGAAGCCATCGTGATCCGGCATGCGCACGTCGGAAACGATAACGGCGCGGCTGTCGGCGCGAAGGCCGGCGAGCGCCGATGTCACCGAGCCGTGCGGCGATACGCTGAGGTCTTCCAGTTCGAGCACCTGACAGCAGGCTTCAAGCACGCTGGCATCGTCGTCGATCAGGATGATATCCGGGTCCAACGTCATTCCGGGCCTTTCAAGGATACGAGGAATTGCGTGCCGTCCGCACTGGTTTCAAGGATCGATATCTCGCCACCGAAATCCTTGACGATGTTGTAGGAAATGGAGAGGCCAAGTCCGAGGCCGGAACCGACCGGCTTGGTGGTGAAGAAGGGATCGAAAACCGCGCCGACATCGGCAGCAGCAATACCGGTTCCGCTATCGCCGACGACAAGGCGGGCATCGGTACCGACCCTTTCGATCATTGCGTTTACCTGGCGAACGGGCCTGTCTTTAACGGCATCCAAGGCGTTGCCGATGAGATTGACCGCCACCTGTTCGAGCCGCACCGGTTCGGCCATGACAAGGACTGCGGCGCCTTCCGGCAGGCGCAGTTGTATTTCGACAGCCTCTTCCTCGAACCGATGTTCGAGCAGGCTGAGCGCGTCGCGGACCGCCGCGGTGAGATCGACGGGCCGCAGCTGCGCGTCGGGCCGGCGGGCAAAGCGACGGATATGGCTGATCTGGTCGGCCATGCGCCCCGTCAGTCCCTTCATCTTGTCGAGATTGAGCAATGCTTGATCGCCCTTGTCTCGCCCGATCAGAGTGGTGGCGCTATGGATATGCGCCCGAAGGGCTGCCAGCGGCTGGTTGAGCTCGTGGCCGATGCCGGCCGCCATCTGCCCGAGAGCCGCGAGCTTTGCCGACTGGATCAACTCGTCGCGCGTCTGGCGGAAAAGTACCAGCGCATGGGCGAGATCGCCGAGCTCGTCGGCCTCGGGTGCGGGGATCGCGGTTGCCGGACGCCCGCTGCTGATCGCGCCGGCGGCTGCCGAAAGAAGCCGGATGCGTGCGAGCAGATTGCGGTAGACGTAGAAGAAGCCGATCGCAGACGCGAGCAGCACCGAAAGAATGGCGATGGCGACGAGCAGGCTGCGCCCCGTTTCGATAGCCGCAGCGGCCCGTTGGGCGGCGGCGGCGGCGCTGGCCTCGATCGTCACGACTTCCGTTTCGATCCGGCGCCCCAGGTCCTCGACGAGGCGGCCGTTTTCGCCGGCAAGTTCGGAGAGCTTTGCCGCCTCGATCATTTCCGAGCGCTTGCGGTTGGGAATGCCCGTCAGAACGTCGGACTGGTCGAGAATGCGGCGTGCCAGTTGGCGAACGGTGATGCTATCAGGCCAGTTATCGAGGCTGGCGATGCGGCTGGCGAGTTCGTCGGCGCTGTCACCGAGGAAGGCATTGGTTTCCTGAATTTCCTCTTGCGTGGTGGCGTTGACGAGCCGGCCGATCAGCCCGGTTGCCAGGTTCGCTTGCGACACGGCCGTCAGCAGCGCCTCGCTCTTTTGCTGCTCAGCAAGTGCGGCCGCCCCGTTTCCGTTGCGCGTTTCGGCTTCGATGTTGAAGCGAATGTCGTCGACGAGCGGATCGGCCTCCTCGAGGAGATCGGCCTGGACCCACCGCAGTTCGTCGGTATCGGAGCGCATCGCTTCGCGAAGTGTAAAGCGCTTGCCGGCGGCAAGGTCGATCTTGTCGAGGTTTTCGCCGATCGCTTCCGCCAGCGGCAGCAGATCGGTCGCATCCGACTTTGTGCCGCTTTCCCCAAGCAGCGAGCGCAGTGTGGTCAGGCGCGCCGCGTAGCTGCTGCGGATCTCGTTGTACTCGGCACGTGTCTCAGCGCCTGCGAGAACCGTCGTCACCGAACCGATGTCGGCACCCGCCTTCGACAGTCTCGAGGCGAAGGCGAGTTGCGGCATCTGGTCTTCCGCGATCCGCGACAGTTCACCGGACAGACGCTCGTAGGAGAGCCAGCCGACAAGGCAGGCGCCGACGGCGAGGCCGACGATCGCGACGAAGGCAAGGACCAGGCGCGCGCCGATGCCGAAGCGCCAGCGGCGCATCCCGGCAGCAGGGTCTAACGATTGGCCCATCACTGCCGCCATGGCTGCAGATCTGTCGCCGGTCGCCCGACGGAGGAGAGCAGCATTTCGGCCGTCGCCAGGTTCCGCTCGATGGTGGCGCGCAGCCGCTGCGTCAGTGCGGTATGCGCCGGCGAGCGGGCAATGCTGCGCGGCCACTCGGCCTTCAGGGCTTCGTCGGTGTTTTCCACATCGCTGGCCGAAAGCGGCGGCGTGCCCAGCAGACGCCGGGCTCTCGCAAGCGTGCTGCGCTGCTGCGCGTCCTCGATTTCGATCGCTTCCAGATCCGTCACCCTTTTCCAGAGCCGGGCAAGCGTCGCCCGGCGGCGCACGATATAGTCGTCGAAGATCAGGTTGACGAGACCGTACCTTCGAGCAGACAACGCCGCGTCGAAACCGCCGTATTTCAACAGGCCGTCATCACTCTCTTGGGGCAGTAGTCCCTTGTTGAGCGCCGGGTTGAGAGGAATGCGGGCGACGGCGGGCAGCAACAGCACCTTCTGGCCGTCTTCAGACAGAACGAAATCGATGAAGCGCTCGGCGGCGGAAACATTGCGCGCCCGGGAGAGGATCGCGATGCTGGCCGGCACGAACACGGTATCGGGCGGCAGGATGAACACATTGCCGGCGTCGGCGAATTCTGGCGCATTGGCGAGGAAATCGATGGTGATGCCGATGCTGAAGCGCCTTTGGGCGACACCGGACGCAACGCCGAAACTGCGCGCGGTAACCGTCGATAGATTGCCGCCGAGCTGGGACAGCATCGCCCAGCCCTTTTCCCATCCATAGGTCTGCAGCAAGGCCTCGACGATCAGATGCGTCGTGCCCGACCGTGACGGCGTGGTGATGCCGATCTGGCCGGAATAGATGGGGTTCAGCAGGTCCTGCCAGTCCCGCGGCACCGGCAGCTTGTTCTGGGCGAGGTAGGACTGATTGTAGACGAAGCCGTAACCGGAGAGCGCAAAGCCGAGATAGTAACCCTCGGGATCGTTGACCGGGTAACCGAAGACTTTTTCAGCCGCGCCCGTGTGGCGCGGCGCAATCGGGCGCAGTTCGCCGCTGCGCTTCAAGAGTTCGAAAGCATCGGTCGCCGAGGCCCAGAATATGTCGGCCGGCACATCGGCTTTCTCCATGACGAAGCGCGTCGCGCTTGCCGTGTTGCGCTGAACGATCGACGTGCGGATATCGGGATTGGCCTTCTCGAACGCCCGGCGAAACGGCTCAAAAAAGGATGGCGGGTAGGAGGTGACAACCACCAGGTCCCGTTTTTCGGCTGCCTGCGCAGCGATCACGGGCATGCTGAGGCCGGCAAAAGCCAGCAGTTGCAATGCCGCAAGAATGACGAAACGGAACTTCAACACTGCATGCCACCACGACCAGCGCCTGCTTCTTCTTAAAAAAAAGCTGCCGCGGTCCCTCCCTCATTATCGCCATCCCGGCGGGTTGATCCCGCCATCGGCCGACGGTTTACTCTGCTACGAAGACCGTGTCGCCGTAAACCCCGGGGCGTCTTGTACACTGTTGCAAGCAAGCCGCACCGGTTGCACTTTGGCGGCATGGCTAGATTTCCTCGCTTGGCGGTTGCGGGCGATTCGCCTATAAGTCGATTTCCGGCAACAGATCAGGGAGGTTTCAGATGCCAGCTTATTCTTTCTCCCTACGGGGCGGCGTACAGTTCTGAACGAGACGCTGGGGGGCTTCGGGCTCTTTAGCAGTTGCAAGTCAGGACCTTTCTCGCTGACTTTGGTCTTCCCTCGATGCGGAAGCTACCAATCCATTGATGCCGATCGGAAAACAGTTTCCCTTTCTCGGCATGTTTCATTGACCTGAATTTTGAGGCCAATGCTCCAGGCATTGGGCAATCGTTATGGCTTTTACTCGTTTCGCCTTGCGCGGCGGTGCGTTCTGCAGCGTTCTCGGTTTCACCTGGGTTCATTGGAAGCGCCAGCCGCTTCGCCTTGCCTTCATCCTCGGTGCCGTCCTGTTTTCGACGCTCGCGGATGTCCTGACGCCACTTTACTCCGGTCGGCTGGTCGACGCGGTCGTGACCGGTGCTGCCTCCGACCAGGTGGCCTGGGACGCGGCCCTTGCGGCATTCTGGACGATGATGGCGCTGTCGCTCGGTGCCATCATTTTCCGGCATGTCACCTTCATGGGTGTCGTCGACCTGACGCTCAAGATGATGTCCGACATTGCCTCGGCGGCCTTCTTCCGCATCCAGCGCTTCTCGTCCGACTGGCATGCCAACAGCTTTGCCGGCTCGACGGTGCGCAAGGTGACGCGCGGCATGTGGGCGCTGGACCTGTTGAACGACACGCTGCTGATCGCGTTGTTTCCGTCGATCATCATGCTGGTCGGCTCGACCGCTTTGATGGCGTGGTACTGGCCGATGATGGGTGTCATCATCGGCGTGGGCTCGCTTGTCTTCATCGCTGCGACGGTCACGTTGTCGCTCGGCTACGTCGCGCCGATGGCACGCCTGGCCAACAGCTGGGATACCAAGCTCGGCGGTTCGCTTGCCGATGCCGTCAGCTGCAACAACGTTGTCAAAGGCTTCGGGGCCGAAAAGCGCGAGGATGCGCGGCTGGTCAAGGTGCTGGCCAAATGGCGGGACCGCACGGGCCGGACCTGGGTCCGCGGAACGGTGAACGGTACGACGCAGGGTGCCCTGCTGCTCGTTCTTAGGGCGGCGGTCATCGGCTTTGCACTGTTTCTCTGGTCGCGCGGGCAGGCAACAGCCGGTGATATCACCTTCGTGTTGACCTCCTTCTTCATCCTGCAGGGCTACCTGCGTGAAGTGGGCATGCACATCCGCAACCTGCAGCGGTCCGTCAACGATATGGAAGAGCTGGTCGACATCCACGCCCAGCCGCTCGGTATCGAAGATAAGGCCGAAGCAAAGCCGATCCGCATCACCGACGGTCGCATCGAATTCAACGATGTGACCTTCCACTACGGCGCCCATCGCAAGCCGCTCTATGATCGGTTCTCGGTGACGATCCCGGCGGGCCAGCGTGTCGGCCTTGTTGGACATTCCGGCTCGGGCAAGACGACCTTCGTCAAGCTGATCCAGCGCCTGCATGACCTGAAGTCCGGCCAGATCCGGATCGACGGTCAGGATATCGCCGGCGTTGCCCAGGCTTCGTTGCGCCAGCAGATCGCGATCGTCCAGCAGGAACCGATCCTGTTCCACCGCTCGCTTGCGGAGAACATCGCCTATGCCCGGCCGACGGCCACGCAAGCGGAGATCGAAAAAGCCGCAAGGCTTGCGAGCGCTCACGACTTCATCACGGGCCTGCCGAAAGGCTACGGCACGCTGGTGGGCGAACGCGGGGTCAAGCTGTCGGGCGGCGAACGCCAGCGCATCGCCATCGCCCGGGCCTTCCTGGCGGATGCACCGATCCTCATTCTGGACGAGGCGACGTCGAGCCTCGATTCGGAATCGGAAGTGCTGATCCAGCAGGCGATGGAGCGATTGATGCTGGGTCGCACCACCCTGGTGATCGCGCACCGGCTGTCGACCGTACGCGCGCTCGATCGGTTGCTGGTGTTCAGCCACGGCCGCATCGCCGAGGAGGGCACGCACGAGGCACTCATCCGCCTCGACGGCGGCATCTACCGCGGCTTGTTCGAGCGGCAGGCGCTGGAACTGACCAAGGGCCTGGTCCTCAACGACAGCTAAGGCCGGGCGCAAGCCGCAAATGCCGAAATGCAAGGACGCCGGTACCTGAGTGTGCCGGCGTCTTGCGTTTCTTTATCTGTTATCCCGCGTCGTCAGTGATACCGCTTTGCGGGGGGGGGGGCGACGCTTGCCTACCGTCGCAGCCATGCGTCGATGCCGCGTGCCGCAGCACGACCCGTGGCGAAACAGGCGGTCAGCAGATACCCGCCGGTCGGCGCTTCCCAATCGATCATCTCGCCGGCAACGAAAATCCCCGGCAGCGCGGTGAGCATGTAGGCGTCATCCATGGCGCTCCAACGCACGCCGCCCGCCGATGAAATCGCCTCGGCAATGGGACGGGGACGAAGGACGGCAATCGGCAGCGACTTGATGCGTTCGGCAAGCGCGTTCAGATCGGTGCGTGTGGCCTCGGGAACAATTTCGCGCAGCAAGGCCGATTTGACGCCCTCCAGGCCCGCACCTTTGCGCAGGCGATTGGAGACGCTCATCTTGCCGTCTTGGCGCGCCAAGTCCTTGGCCAGCCGTTCGACCGTTCGTCCCGGAGCAAGATCGATTGACAATGCCGCAGAGCGCTGCATCTCCAGACGGTCGCGCAAATGCGCCGCATGGGCATAGACGAGGCTGCCCTCAATACCGTGACGGGTGATGACGAATTCGCCGGGGGTCGTGCCTGCCTCTGAAGTCGCCGTCACCGATTTCAGCGCTTCGCCGGCAAAGCGCTCACGGAACGCATCGCTCCAGTCGACATCGAAGCCACAATTGGCTGGGCGGAAGTCGGTGACATCGACGCCGGCGTCTTTCAGAGCCGTCGTCCATCCGGCGTCCGACCCGAGGCGCGGGTAGCTTGCCCCGCCGAGTGCGAGAAGCGTGGCATCGCTGTGGACGGTCTTATGCCCATCCGGCGTGTCGAAGGTCAGTGTCTGACCGGCAAAGCCAGTCCATCGGTGCCGCGTCAGGATCCGCACGCCCTGCGCCTCAAGCCTCTTGATCCAGGCGCGCAGCAGCGGTGAGGCCTTCATCGCCTTCGGAAATACCCGGCCGGACGAGCCGACGAAGGTTTCGGTCCCGAGACCTTCCGCCCAGACGCGCACGTCCGCGGGCGTGAAAGCGTCGAGTGCCGGGCGCAACTGTTGCGACGCGGCGCCGAAGCGATCGGCAAAGCGCTCGAAATCCTCGGAATGGGTGATATTGAGGCCGGACTTGCCGGCAAGCAGAAACTTGCGCGCAACGGTCGGCATGCTGTCGTAGACCGTCACCGAATGGTTCTGCATAGACAGGATCTCTGCCGCCATCAGCCCGCTCGGCCCGCCGCCGATGATCGCGATTTCGCTTCGTTTCATGTGCCCGTCCGGCGTCCGATTCCGTTACGGGGACTCTTGGCCCGTCACGGCGCCTCGCGCAAGGCGGGGCGAAGGGCGCGCTTCAATGCCTGCTCGCGGCGTTCAGACGTTTCTCGAGCCAGATGCTGTAGCGCGAGCCGGCAAAGCAGATGATGAAATAGACCGCGGCGGCGAAGACATAGGCTTCGGTATAGAAGCCGAGCCAGGTCGGATCCGTGGCCGAGGTCCTTGCCGCATTCAGGAGGTCGTAGATGCCGATCACCGCCAAAAGCGACGTGTTGAGCACGATGCCGATCGAAAGATTGACGATCGCCGGGATGACGGCGCGCAGCGCCTGGGGAAGGACGACGAGGCGGATCGTCTGGACATAGCCCAGACCAAGGGAAAGTGCTGCCTCCCGCTGGCCCCACGGCACCACCTGTAGGCCGGCACGGATGACTTCGGCGAGATAGGCCGAGAAGAACAGCGTTACGCCGATCTGTGCGCGCAACAACTTGTCGATGGCGGCCCCGCTCGGCAGGGCGAGCGGAACGATCAGCATGGCGACATAGAGCACTGCGATCATCGGCACGCCGCGCAGCGTCTCGATAAAGGTGATCGCTAGCGTCCGGACGATCCCCATGCTCGATTGTCGGGCAAGAGCCAGCAGGAGCGCGATCGGGAATGCGAAGGCGAGGCCAGCGATCAAGACGACCAGCGTGATCGGCAGCCCGCCCCAATTGTTGGTCGACACCACTGGTGGCGTCAACGTTCCCGCCATCAAAAGCCAGCTCAAGACGAGTGCGGCGATCCAGAGCGGCACAAGCCGGAAACTCCAGAACCGCGGCAGGGCGGATAACACCAGCAGGGCGAGCACGGTTATAACCACAAGGGCAGGGCGCCATTGCAGCACGGGCGGAAAGAACGCGAAGAGGATGAAACGCAGCTTGGCGCCGATGAAAGCCCAGCAGGCGCCGACCCCGTCAACCGCACAATCTGTCGCGGTTCCCGTCCATACCGCATCGAAAATTGCCCAACGGAGGAAAGGTTGGAGAAACCAGACAAAGACGCCGAGGGTAGCGAGCGTGATGAGGCTGTTACCCCAACCGCCGAAGAGGCCGCTTCGCCAGCGATGCCAGTCCGGCGCAACAGGTGGTGGCAGTTCGATATGGCTCATCGCCGTGTCTCCCCGCGAAGGACAATGCGGCTGTTGTAGAAGTTCATCAGTGCCGACACCGAGAGGCTCAGGGTGAGATAGACGGCGGCGATGAAGCAGATCGCTTCCAGCGCCTGGCCGGTGGTGTTGGCGGTGGTGTTGGCGACGCTGACGATATCGGGATAGCCGATCGCCACCGCGAGGCTGGAATTCTTGGTGAGGTCGAGAAAGCTTGAGATCATCAACGGCGTGATGACACGCAACGCCTGCGGCAAGACGACGAGACGCATGATCTGCGCCGGCTTCAGGCCCAGCGCACGCGCCGCTTCCCATTGGCCCGATTTTACCGACTGGATGCCGCTCCGCACGATTTCGGAGATCGAGGCGGACGCGTTGACGACCAAGCCGATCAAGAGCGCGAAGAATTCCGGCGTCAGCGACAGGCCGCCCTTGATATTGAAGCCGCCCTTGGCTGGCAGATCGATGGTGGCAGCGAGGCCGAAAGAGGTGAGCGCGAGCGTGCAGACGACCAGCGAACCGAACACGGTCATGGTTGCCTTCGGCATATAGAAGGTCGCACCTGTCAGCAGGCGCCGGGCGAGCGACAGCGACGCGTAAGCCGTCAACAGGATGGCCGGCAGCCAGATCGCCCAGGAGAGGCCGTGTAGCGAAATGGACGGGACATAGACACCGCGATTGCTGAGATAGACGCTTTCCAGGAAGAGATAGGCGCCGCGCGGCGGCGGTAGCGCATGGATGATCGCGCTCCAGAGGAAGAGCTGCAGCAGCAGCGGCGTGTTGCGCAGCAGTTCGACATAGGCATGAACGAAGGTTGCCAGCAACAGGTTACCCGACAGCCGGGCGATGCCAAGGGCAACGCCAAGAAACGTGGCGAGCACACAGCCGACGACGGCGACCTTGACGGTGTTGGCTAGGCCCGCCGCAAGCGCGCGGGCGTAGGTGTCTCCCGCCGAATAGGGAAGCACGGTTTCGCCGATTTCGAAATTCGCCTGATGGAAGAGAAAGCCGAAACCCGGAGTGAGGCCCATGCGTTGCATGCTGTCGACGGTGTTGGAGCCGAAGAGCGCAAAGATCCCCAGCACGCCGATAAACAGGACGATCTGTTGAAAGGGCGAGGGGCCGAGCCAGGTGCGCAACCGCGAGGGAAGTCCGGGCCCTAGCGGGCCCGGTTGAAGAGTGGATGTCATCGCAGATACCGGCAAAGGCTCAACGGAACGGCGGCGAATAGAGTAGGCCGCCGGCGGTCCAGGGCTGGTTGTAGCCGCGATCGAAATTGAGCGGCGTGCCCTTGCCGACGTTGCGGTCGAAGATCTCGCCGTAGTTTCCGACCGCCTTGACGATGTTATAGGCGAACTTCGGGTCAAGCCCGATGGCTTCGCCGAGCGACGGATCAACGCCGAGGAAGCGCTTGATGCCCGGATCTTCGCTCGTAAGGAAACTGTCGACATTCTTCTGGGTGATGCCGAACTCTTCCGCCTGGATCGTGGCGTAGACGGTCCAGTTGACGATCTCCAGCCACTGGTCGTCGCCGGCGCGAATGGCCGGTGCGAGTGGTTCCTTCGACAGGCGCTCTGGCAGAAGGACATAGTCGTCCGGCTTGGAAAGCTGCGTGCGCTTGGCGGCAAGGTCGGTCGCATCCTGGGTCAGCGCATCGACGCGACCGGAATCGAGTGCCTTCAGGAATTCGCCGGTCTCTTCGATCGTCACAGGCGTAAAGGTCTTGCCGGTCTTGCGGAAGAAATCGGCGATGTTGAGTTCGCCGGTCGTGCCGCTCTGGACCCCGATCGTCGCTCCGTCGAGCTCCTCGCCCTTGCCGACACCAAGATCCTTGCGCACCAGCAGGCCCTGGCCGTCATAGAAGACCACCGGGCCGAAATGGAAGCCGAGCTTGAACGCTCTGGTCACTGTCTGGGTCACGCCGGAGAGCAGGATGTCGAATTCGCCCGATTGCAGGGCGGGGAGGCGCTGCTGCGGCGAGGAGTTGGTGAACTCGACTTTCTCGGTGTCGTTGAAGACGGTGACTGCGAGCGCGCGACCGAAATCGACGAAGAAACCCTGCCAGCGGCCGCTGCTATCCGGCGTGAAGAAGCCGGGCGTGGTGCCGACGCCCACCTTGATGAGCCCGCGTGCCTTGATCTTGTCGAGGGTCTCGCCCGCAAGGGCGGAGGAGGCGATCAGGGCTGCCGTCAGGGCCGCCGTGGCTGTAAATGCCTTTGTGAAAAATCTGCTGCCGATAGAATTTCGCTGCATGAAGAGGCTCCTGGCCATGGTGTTCGTCCGTCGCGCCGCCCGACAAATCCCGGGCCGCGACTGCCTTTATGTTTTAAATCTATAGAAAATATAGAATAGAGATGATTATGCGGAATATCTGCCATTTCGGGAAGAAATTTCTTGCCTTTCAGTGTCGGTGAAATGATTTCGATAGTTGCTGGGCCTTAACCTCGCAAAGACATTCGCACTGACTGGCTGTGTGCTCAGCTCATGATGGCCCCGCGCATTTTCTTCGGGTGACGGATGATTTTTCGTTCACCGCTGTGCGCATCTTGACCGGGCCAGGCTACGACCGGTCAAGTCTCCGGTTTGTGTGTGCTTTATTGCGGCCACTTGTTGAGATGTGCCGAAGCACCTAGCTTCCGCCCATGTGGTCCATTATCTCGTAAGCGATGCAGCTGTTTTCAGAAAAATGGTGGGAGAAGATCAGATGGGGCACGCCGACCTCGGTGGCTCTGCACCTGCTTGTCATCGCTCTGCTGCTGATCCAACTGCCGAAGGAAACGCCCAAACCGCAGGGCGAGCAGAGCATCAACGTCGAACTCGTCTCTCCACCGCAGCCCAAGCAGCAAGAGAAGCCCAAGCAGGAGGCTCAGCCGAAGAAGGAACAGCCGAAGCCACAACCGGCTCCCTCTCGTCAGCAGCCACAGGCCTTCGAGTCGGCTGCGGCCAAGATCAAGCAGGAGGCTAAAGCTGCTCAGCTTCCGCCCACTGCGAAGGCCGAGAAGAAGGATGTGGTGAACCAGCCGAAGAAGGCAGAGGCGGCCGACGCCGCCACGAAGAAGGTGGAGAAAGAGGAGGCGCAGGCGCAGAAGCAACCGGAGACGGAAAAGCCGACACCGCAGCAGCTTGCCGTCCTGTCGACCCCTGCCAACGGCGATAATAGTGCTGCTGAGAAGAAGCCGGCTGCCGAGGCGGATGAGAAGAAGCCGGCTGCCGAGGCGGATGCCGAGAAGGCGGTGTCCAAAGCCGATTCGGTGCCGGTGCGCAAACCTGCCGACGACAAGGAGAAAAGTGACGAGACGGAAGGCGAGGCCGAAGCGACGGCGAAGTTGCCGTCCGACCGGTTTGTCAAGGCCGAGGAGCTTTTTTCGGCGAAGTCGATCGCCGATCCGCGCGTTAAGCAGGCGATGGGCCAACTTCCGGTCAAGAAGCGTATCCTCCAACTCTGCAACATCGAAGCCCTGGAGCAGATCCGCCATCAGCGGCCGGAGGACTTTCCTGATATACTCGTGCCCTTCGGGCCATCTGGCGGGTTCATCGGCAAGGAGCAGATCGACGCAAGCGGCGGCGCCTATCGCAGCAAGGGCAATTGGTACGACGTCGACTTCAAATGCAAGGTCGATCTCGAGACGGTCGAGGTCACATCTTTCAGCTTCGCCATCGGCAACATCGTTCCGAAAACGGCTTGGAAGAGCCGCCGTCTGCCGCCCAACTGAGCCGATCTTCGAGCCGCCCGTGCTCTGCAACGCGAGACGTCCGGTCGTCTTGCGGACTTCTCATAGAACTATTCCATTTTTGCGATGCCGTTTTGTCGCAGGGCAGAGTAGCTTCCAGCCAAATAGGGCGACGGTCGTTTGCGGCGGATCGCCACTTGGCAAAATGGGGAAAAGGCTACATGTCGGCAAACACGCGCCAAAGGCTTCGCGACCTCGGATTCCGCCCAGGCGTATATGAAACCGGCTCGTTGAACGCGATTACCGACGTTGCCGGTGTAGCCGTTGGCCACGCGACTGTGGTCGAGGGCGACAGGATCCGCACGGGCGCGACTGCTATCCTTCCCCACCAGGGCAATCTGTTTCAGGACAAGGTGCCGGCGGCGCTGGCGGTCCTGAACGGCTTCGGCAAATTCGTAGGTTCGACCCAGATCGCCGAGTTGGGCGAGCTCGAAACGCCAGTTGTTCTGACCAATACGCTCGCAACCGGGCGGGCGATCGAGGCGATCAACCGTTTTACGCTGGCCCAGCCGGGCAACCAAAAGGTTGTGTCGCTCAACGCCGTCGTCGGAGAGACCAATGACTCCAGACTGAACGATATCCGCGCCGGCCGCCCGACGATCGATGAGATCGGCAAGGCAATTGCCGCGGCGGCGCCCGGTCCGGTCGAAGAGGGCGCCATCGGCGCCGGCACCGGCACGGTGGCCTTCGGTCTCAAGGGCGGGATCGGCACCAGTTCGCGCCGCGTCAAGGCGGCAGGCGAAACCTTCACAGTCGGCGTGCTGGTGCAGTCCAATTATGGCGGCCGGCTGCTGATTTGCGGGCATCCCTATGATGCGCCGTCGGGACATGATCGCGACGGCTCAATCGTCATCGTCGTCGCCACCGACGCGCCGTTGTCGGCGCGCAGCCTCGAACGGCTGGCCGAGCGCGCCTTTGGCGGCCTCTCCCGCACCGGTGCCGCCCTCAGCAATGGATCCGGCGACTATGCGCTGGCATTCTCCACCGCGGAAGCTGTCCGCCGGACGCGCGAGCGGCGCACAGCGATCTCCAGCTACCCCGACCTGCCGAACGACCTGATCTCGCCGCTGTTCGAGGCGACGATCGAGGCGACAGAAGAGGCGATCCTCAATTCGCTGGTCACGGCGCAATCCACAAGCGGTTTCAATGCGGCCACCGGCAAGGTGAGTTCGGTTGAGGCGATTTCGCTCGTCCGCCTCGCAGCCCTCAAAGCCTAATTCTCTTCCCTCAGACGGAGTTACCATGTCCAACCCGACCGGCCGTATCGTTTATCTGAACGGCGAGTTCGTTTCCGAGCACGCGGCGCATCTTTCGGTCTTCGACCGCGGTTTCCTGTTCGGCGACGGGATCTATGAAGTGACCGCCGTGCTCGAAGGCAAGCTTATCGACAGCGCGCTGCATATGGCGCGGCTCGAACGCTCCGCCCGCGAGATCGACGTGCCGCTTCCGGTCCCCGTTTCCGAGATCGTCGAGATCGAGCGCCGGTTGGTGCGCGAGAACAACCTCGTCGAGGGCGTGGTCTATCTGCAACTCACGCGCGGCGCCGAGGATCGCAACTTCCTGTTTTCAGGAGAGATCAAGCCGACGCTGCTGCTCTTCACCCAGGTCAAGACGCTCGAGCACGTCGCAGCGGTAGACAACGGTGTTTCCGTCAAATCGGTCGCCGACCAGCGCTGGGCGCGACGCGATATCAAGAGCGTATGTCTCTTGCCGCAGGTGATGGCGAAGCGCATCGCCAAGGCCGAAGGCTGCGACGAAGCCTGGATGATCGAGGACGGGTTGGTGACCGAAGGCGCGTCCTCCACCGCCTATATCGTTACCGACGACGGCAGGATCGTTACCCGCGGCAACAGCAGTGCGACGTTGCCCGGCTGCACGCGCCTTGCCGCGCTGGAACTGGCGCGCGAGCAGGGGCTTACGATCGAGGAGCGGCCGTTTTCGCTCGATGAGGCGCTGGGCGCCCGCGAGGCATGCCTGACGAGCGCGTCGAACTTCGTCGTCTCCGTGACGCGCATCGACGGAAAGCCTGTCGGCGACGGCGTGCCCGGACCGATGGTCAAGCGGCTGCGTGAACTCTATCTGGAAAATGCCCGCCGTACGGCGATCTAGCGGCCGATTAGCGGGAGGGGCAGTCGATGGGACAGGAGTGCGAAGCGAATCCTGACCGGAACCGCTTCATACCTTCCTCAAAGGGCAGCCGCTTCTTGCGACTGCCAGATACGGCCGACGACGGGGCGCCGGTTGTCCTTGGCGCGATAGAGCCGGATTTCGACGCTGATATCCCAACGGGGATCGGCGGCGCGCACCAGCGTGCCGGACGAAAGCTCTGCGGTCATCAGGCTTTCCGGCACCCAGGCAATGCCCCAGCCGGCCTGCGCCATCGCTTTCAGGCCGACGGACATGCTGCCCTCATGCACGCGCTGAAAGGGCGGCAGGTCGGCGCCGACCAGCTCTCCCAGCAATTGCCCGAAGAATGACGACTTCTCGTAGCTGATATGAGGGAAGGGCTTTGCACCGCCCTCCAGCAGGTGCGCGGCCGCTCCGGTTTCGATAGGCGCCGAAACCGGGATGATCTTTTCATGGCCGAGCAAGCGGTGTTCGAACGCCTGCGGGTCCAGGAGCAGCGGCACCTGGGTGTGGGCATAGGTCAGGAGGAAGTCGCACGAGCCATCGACCAGTGAGTTGAGGTTCTCCTCCATGCTGCCGGAGTCAGGGCGAAGCCGCGAGAAGACCGGGCCGGCCTTCCTGTTGATGCGGTTCATCCAGTCGGGAAAGAAGGTGAAGGAGAGCGTGTGGAGCGCGGTCACCTTGATCGTCTTGGCGTCCGAGCCCTCTTCCTTCTGCAGGTTGCGCCTGGATTGATAGAGGTGCTGAAGGGTCTCCTGCGCCACCGGAACGAATTTCAGGCCCGCCTCGGTCAACCGAGAGGGGTAGGTGGCGCGGTCGACAAGGCTCGCGCCGACCCAGGCTTCGAGCTGCTTGATCCGGCGGCTGAAGGCGGATTGGGTGACGTGCCGTTCGTCGGCCGCCTTCGAGAAATTGAGCGTGCTCGCCAGTGCCAGAAAGTCTTCGAGCCACTTGATTTCCAACGCATGCACTCCTGAAGAACGTCATTTCCCGCCTTGCAGCGGGAACCTGACCCCTTTTAGGCACAGTTCGACAGGCTTCAAGAAAAATCAGGGCCGACGGCGGTATTCCATCATCCGCGCGCGGTTGAGCACCAGTTCCACCCGGTTATCGTCGAGGGCATGCAGGCAGACACGCTTCGTCCAGGGGCCGTCATGCAGCGTGAACAGGAAGCGACCGTTGCCGAGCGCCGTCAGCGGCATGACGTTGCGCACCGGGCCAACACCCATAACCACCGCCCCGTCGCGGATCTCGAACTCTGCCCCTTCAGGGGACTGCCACGCTCCGGAGAGAGACGCCGGCACAACGTGCTGGCCCGCGACGGGCAGGAACCACCGCGCCGCATGGCCCGCCTCGCCGACAAGCGCCGATCCCTCCAGCCGCAGCCGCATCGGCGACGAGGCCGAGCGCGAGGAAACCCACCCGTCGCCGTCGTCGTAAAGCGTGTCGTCGGCATCGAGATAGGTGCAGACGCTGCCCTTGATCTCCAGCCACCAGGGACCTTGTTCGGTGATATAGAGGCCGTCGGGAATGCCGGCTGCCGGTGTTGGCAGCGGCAAGCCGGTCAGCGCCGCCATGCTTTCGAGCGCGATCTTGTTGCCGTTGGTGTCCTCACGGTTGGAGACGACGACGAAGCCCGAGCGGCTTTCGGGGTCGAGCAGGAAGTAAGTCTTGTAGCCGGGGTGTGAGCCGCCGTGGCCGACGAAGCTACGTTCACCGAGCGTCGACGAGCGCAGGCCAAGGCTGTAGCCGCTCGGCCGTCCGTCCGCCAGGAAACGGGTCGTCTGCAACCTTTCCAGCAAACCTTCGTAACGACCGTGCCCGCCCATCAATGCCTGCAACCAGGCAGTGAGCGCATTGGCGCTTCCTGTCAGGCTGCCGGAAGCGGAGATATGCAGGCCGGCGGCGGAAAGCTGCCAGCGCTCGCCAGAGTGCCAATAACCAGGCACCAGGCTCGCGACCGGATCGTTCCAGACGTCGGGCGCCTTGAAGGTGACGCCGAGCGGTCCGGCAACGTCGTTCTGGATGAAGTCGTCGAAGGCAAAGCCCTTGCGCTCCAGCGCGGCCTCGACGAGGCGATAACCGGTGTTGGAGTAGGAGACCTCGCTGCCGGCATCGAAATTCAGCCGCCGCAGACGCGCCAGAAACGCCAGAAGCGGTGCGGCCTGTGTGTCCGTGTAGACGGAGAGGCCGAGCAGGGACAGGCATTCGCGCGTATCCGGCAGGCCGCCGCTCATATCCAGCGCCTGGCCGACCGTCACGTCGGCAAGCGGCGAGACGAGTTCGGGCAGATGGTGCCCAAGCCGGTCGTCGAGCTTGATGATGTCGTCATGGCCAAGCACCATGGCACAGAAGAAATGCTTGGTGACCGAGGCATAGCGAACGACGCTTTCGGCCGAGAATGGCGCAAACGTTGCCAGGCTTTCGACGCCGCGCGCATGCGAAAAGCGGATGCCGCTATCGTCGAAACCGACGATGGCGCCGCCCGGTTCGTTCTCCGCCCACTGCTTGGCGAATCCTTCGGCTGTGGCGGATGCGGCGTGCCAATCGAAATGTGCCGGCATGTTTTCTTCCATTGTCCTAGTTGTCACCAAGGGGCGAAGTCAGGCCGGTTCTTCCAGCCCGACGCTCAGCATACGCAACTCCGTCGTATGGGCATGGTGTGTCTTGCCCGCTCGAAGGTCCTGCGCGCTCAGTTGCTCCACCATTTCGCCGTTCAGCATGACGCCGACCTGACCGCAGAGGTGGGCGATCACCGCCAGGTTGTGGCTGACGAGAATGTAGGTGAGATTTCGCGCTTCGCGAAGATCGGACAATAGGTTGAGGATCTCAGCCTGCACCGAAACGTCGAGCGCACTCGTCGGCTCGTCGAGCAGCAACACCTGCGGATCGGCAATCAGCGCCCGGGCGATCGCCACCCGCTGACGCTGGCCGCCGGACAGCTGGTGCGGAAACCGGAAGCGGGCCGCCTGCGGCAGCGCCACGTCGGACAGCGCCTGAACGATCCGCTTGTCGATATTGTCCATGCCGTGCACGAGCGGCAATTCGCTGAGAATGCGATCGATTGTCTGGCGTGGATGCAGCGAGCCATAAGGATCCTGGAACACCATCTGCACCCGGCGGAAGAAGGCGGGTGGGCGCTTCAGTGCCGCCGCTTCACCGCCAAAGGCGATGCGACCGGCCCAGCTTTCATTGAGCCCGGCCATCGCCCTGAGGATCGTGGATTTGCCCGAGCCACTTTCGCCGACGATGCCGAAGCTGTCGCCCTTCTTCACCGAAAACGAGACACCTTTGACGACTTCGCGGTCGCCGAATCTTATGCGGAGATTTTCAACGTCGATCATGCGGTGAGCCACGATGCATCGCGGTTGAGAACAGGCAACCGGTCCCTGGGATGCGTGAGGGAAGGCATGCAGTTGAGAAGCCCCTTGGTATAGGGGTGGCGGGCGTTCAGCAGCTCGGACGCCTTCAGCTCTTCCATCACGCGGCCGGAATACATCACCGCGACGCGGTCGCAGAAATGCGACACGAGCGGCAGGTCGTGGCTGATGAGAATGAGGCCCATGTTGCGCTCCGACACCAGCTCCTCGATCAGCCGCAGGATTTCTGCCTGCACGGTCGCATCGAGCGCGCTCGTCGGTTCGTCGGCAATCAGCAGCTCCGGATCGGGTGCCAGCATCATCGCGATCATCACCCGCTGGCCCATGCCGCCCGAGACTTCGTGCGGGTAGGCGGCGGCGACTTCGCGCGGATTGCGGATTTTAACCTGGTCGAGGAGATGGATCGCCGCCTCGAGCGCTTGCCTCTTGCTGCCGCCCTTGTGGGCACGCCAGGCTTCCGCCACCTGTCGGCCGATGTTCATCACCGGGTTGAGCGAATATTTCGGATCCTGCAGGATGAAGCCCGCCCGCTTGCCACGGATCTGGCGCATCTGCTTTTCCGAGGCAGAGAGCAAATCGATGCCGTCGAGGGAGAGCCGGTCGGCTGATATGGCGGCATTGGAGGGCAGCAGCTTCATCAGCGCCCGTGCCGTCAGGCTCTTGCCCGAGCCGCTCTCGCCGACGATGCCGAGTTTCTCTGCGCCGAGTGAAAGCGAGATGCCGCGCACCGCCTCGAAGCGCGAGGAGCGGTTCTCGAAGGCGATGCGGAGGTTCTTGATATCAACCAGCATGGTCTCAGTCCCCCTTCGGATCGAGCACGTCGCGCAATCCGTCGCCGAGAAAGTTGAAGGCGAGCGACACGAGGAAGATCGCGATGCCGGGAACGGTGGCGACCCACCACTGGTCGAAGATGAATCGCCTGGCGGTGGCAATCATCGCGCCCCACTCCGGTGACGGCGGCTGCGCGCCCATGCCGAGGAAGCCGAGGCTTGCAGCGGTGATGATGATCGAGCTCATGTCGAGCGTGATGCGCACGATCAGGCTCGGCACGCAGAGCGGCGCTGCATGGCGCATGATGATGCGCCATGGCGATGCACCGGTCAGCCGGCAGGCGGCGATGAAATCGCTGCGGCGCACGGTCATGGTTTCGGCGCGGGCGAGACGCGCATAGGGCGGCCAGGCTGTGAGCGCGATGGCGAGGATGGCGCTTTCGACGCCCGGCTTCAGCGCCGCGACGAAGGCAAGCGCGAGAATGAGCCTCGGGAAGGCGAGAAACACGTCGGTGACCCGCATCAGCACCGTATCGACGATGCCGCCGAAATAACCGGCAATGCAGCCGACAGCGAGCCCGATCGGCGCCACCAGAACGACCACGGAAACCACCATGCCGAGCGTCACGCGACCGCCGAAGAGGATGCGCGAGAAGATGTCGCGGCCGAGTTCGTCGGTGCCGAGCCAATGGGCAGCACTTGGGGCGGCAAGCCGGTTGGCCAGGTTCTGGATCGCCGGATCGTGCGGCGCCAGTACCGGCGCAAACACGGCAAGCAGCGAAAAGACGAGGATGATCGTCAGCCCGATCATCGCCAGCGGGTTGGACCTGAGCTTCAGCCAGATTCGATAGCGATGACCCCAGGAGGCCTGGGTGCGGGAGGCGGGCGTTTCATCCAGCGCCCAGTTTCGAAAGGTCGTAAGCATCATCGGACGCGGGGATCCAGTACACGATAGAGAAGGTCGGCGATGAGGTTGAGGCCGACATAGATGAGGCCGATCAAAAGGGTCGCTCCGACCACGGGGTTCATGTCGGCGTTCATCAGCGACACCGTCAGGTATTGGCCGAGGCCCGGCCAGCTGAACACGGTTTCGGTAACGACGGCGCCTTCGAGAAGTCCGGCATAGGTCAGCGCCAAGACTGTCACCAGTTGCACGGCTACCGTCGGGAAGGCGTGGCTCCAGATGACGGTCGATGCGGAGAGACCCTTGGCGCGCGCGGTGATGACGAACTCGCCCTTCAGCGCATCGACCATGAAGGCTCGGGTCATGCGGGTGATGTAGGCCATGCTGAAATAGGCGAGAATGCAGACCGGCTGCGCCATGTGCGCCACGGCGTCACGGAAAGCATCCCAGTCGCCGGCGATCAGTGTATCGATCGTCAACAGGCCGGTGACCGGATCGATCATGCCGTCGAAGATCACGTCCTGGCGGCCGGGTCCCGGTGCCACGCCAAGCGTCGCGTAGAAGATCAACAGCGAGATCAGCGACAGCATGAACACCGGAACGGAATGACCGGCGAGGCAGACGACGCGGATCGCCTGATCGACGAACTTGCCCTGCCGGACGGCCGCCCAGACGCCGAGCGGAATGCCGATTGCCGCCGACAGCAGCAGCGCCGCCGTCGCCAGCTCCAGCGTAGCCGGGAAGAACCGGGCGATATCGGTCGCAACCGGGTTGCGTGTCAGGATCGACATGCCGAGATCACCGTGCAGCAATTGCCAGAGATAACGGAAGAACTGCACGATCAGCGGCTGGTCGAGCCCCATTTCGATGCGCGCGCGGGTGATCACCGCCTCGGAGGCGTTGTCGCCGACCGCGGCAATCACCGGGTCGACGGGCATGACGCGGCCGATCATGAAGGTGACGATCGTCAGGCCGAGCAGCGTCAGGAAGACGCTGCTCAACGTGGCGGAAAAGCTTCGGATACGCTTGTTCAAGCCTTGGACGCCTCTGCATAGGAATGGGAGTCCGACAGCGTGCCGAGCCGGATGCCGGCAACAGACTTGCGGCAGGCGGCCGTGGTCGTCGTCTGCAGCATGAAGATGAAGGGGCTGTGCTCCATATGGGCGCGCTGCAGCTCCTCGTAGAGCGCGATGCGCTTTGCCGGATCCTGCTCGTCGCGGGCGGCCTCGGCCTTCTTTGCCATCTCGGCGTCCTGCCAGGATGAGCGCCACAGGAAGGGGCGCGACTTGGCATCATCCGAATTGTCGGGGTTGATGTTGAAGACGTCGGCATTGGCGTGCGGGTCGAAGTAGTCCGATCCCCAGGCCGAGAGCGCCATCTGGTGCTCACGGGCGCGCATCTTGGTCAGCACCTGGCGGTTCTCGGCCGCCTGGAGCTGCACGCGGATGCCGATTTCGGCAAGGTTTGCCTGGATCGCCTGCGCCAGATCCGGATAGGGCTGTGCCGAATAATGATCCATCACGATGTCGAAACCGCCTTCGAGGCCCGCCTCGGCCATCAGCGCCTTGGCCCTGGCCACATCCTTCGTAAACGGCGTATCGTTGACGACGCCCGGATAGCCCTCGGGCAGGAAGCTCTGGTGGATCTTGTGGGTGAGGGGCACGATGTTTTCCTGCATGCCCTTGTAGTCAAGTGCGTGCTTGATCGCCTGCCAGACTTCAGGCTTTGCGAGGTTGGCCTGCTTCTGGTTGAGCGAGATCAGCACGAGCGAGGCGACGCCCTTGCGAACCAGCGCGTAGTTCTCGTCGCCCTGCAGGGTGCGCAGCTGTTCGGAGCTGAGGTTGCGGGCGATGTCGGCGTCGCCCTTCTGCAGCATCAGCAGCTGCGACGACGGGTCGGCAACGTGGCGTAGGATGATGCGCTTGATATTGCCCTTGTAGGGGCCGTTCGGATTGACCGTCAGCGCGACGCTCTCGCTCGGCTTCCAGGACTGCAGCGCGAACTCGCCCGAACCGGCGGTGTTCTTCTGCAGCCAGGCGTTGCCGAGGTCGCCGTCGACTTCGTTTTCGAGCGCGGCCTTCTTCTCGACGATGCTGCCGACATTGGCCGAGAGGCAGTAGAGCAGGAAGGAGAGCGATGCCGGCTCCTCGAGCGTCAGGCGTAGGGTCGAAGCATCGACGGCGACGATGCGCTCTTCGACATTCTCCGGCGTGAAGCCGAACTGGGCGATGATGAAGGCCGGGCCTTTGTTCATCTTGATGGCGCGCTGCAGCGAGAAGGCCGCATCTTCTGACGTAACCGGCGCGCCGCTGGCAAAGGTTGCGCCTGCGCGAAGCTTGAAGGTGAACCCCTTGCTGTCGGCATCGGTTTCCCAGGATTCAGCCAGGATCGGGTCGACCTTGTTGGCATCATCAAGGTTGGGATGAACGAGCTTCTGGTAGATATTGCCGCAGATTTCGCTGCCGACTGCCTCGAAGCTCTCATGCGGATCGAGGCTGGTCATGTTGTCGAGCTGCTGAGCGACAACCAGAATGTCCTTCGGCGTTTCGGCGAAGGCCGGAACCAGGCTGACATAGGACAGAAACGGCACGGCAGCGCCGCCGATCAACAGGTTGCGTCTGGAAATCATCGGAAATATCCCCTTCTCGGACTTAACGTCATGCGAACGGCCGTCGTGAGGTTTTCGCAGTTCACCTCACCGCCAACCGTGTTCCCTTGTTAGTGGCCGGATTAAGCACAACATGGCTTGGTGCTACCAATTCCGATTTCGGCAGGGCCTATGCATGGTTTGCATTTGCGCCGATGGACGGATTTCCCCTAGGGCTGTCAGATGATTATGTTCGCGCGCGACGGCCAGTTTGAGTCGTGCGCAGTCGGCCGCCGTGGGCGGCAAACAAGTTGAAAGGCGGTCCCCAATTGGCAACACAGGCGAAAATTCCGGTCTTCGATGGACATAACGATGTGTTGTCCCGCTTGTGGCACTCGCAGCAGGCAGACGCCGAGGCCCGCTTCGTTGACGGCGGCGGCAGCGGTCATATCGATCTCGTCAAGGCGGAAAAAGGTGGGCTCGCCGGTGGTCTTTGCGCTGTCTATGTCGCGTCGCCCAGCATGCAGAAGGATGCCAATGGCGATTTCGCAACGCCGGATCAGCAGGATGCGCTGAAGAGCACGCTCGGCATGGCAAGCCTGCTCATGCGGCTTGAGCGGCGAGCGAGCGGCCGTCTGAAGATCTGCCGGTCGGCAGCCGATATCCGCCAGGCCATCGCCGACGGTGTGTTCGCCTCGGTGCTCCACGTCGAAGGTGTCGAAGCCTTCGCCGCCGATCTCGATGCGCTTTACGTGCTGCACGCCGCCGGCCTGCGCACGCTCGGGCCTGTCTGGAGCCGGCCGAACATCTTTGCCTATGGTGTGCCGTTCCGTTTCCCGTCGTCGCCGGATATCGGTCCCGGCCTGACGGAAAGCGGCAAGGATCTGATCCGGGCGTGCAACGAGCTCAGGGTCATGGTCGACCTGTCGCACATGAACGAGCAGGGATTCTGGGACATTGCCGCTCTGTCCAATGCGCCGCTGGTCGCCTCGCATTCCAACGTGCATGCGCTTTGCCCGCACAGCCGCAACCTCACGGATCGCCAACTCGACGCCATCAAGGATACCAGCGGCCTTGCCGGCATCAATTTCGGCGTGTTGTTCTTGCGGTCTGATGGCATCAAGAACCCGGACACCAGCCTCGAGCTTTTGGCCGATCACATCGACTACATCGCCAACCGCATCGGCATCGATCATGTCGCGCTCGGCTCCGACTTTGACGGCACCACGATCCCCGCGGCGATGCGCGACGCGGCCGACCTGCAGCAACTGGTCGACGTGCTCCGCAAGCGAGGTTACGACGAGGCGACGCTCGCCAAGGTTTGCCACGGCAACTGGATCCGGGTGCTGGAAACGACCTGGGGCGCGTAAGATAGGGCGCGCAGCGAGCCTTATCAGTTCGCTGCGATTGCTGCTCCTGCCTCGTCGAACAGCGACGATCTCGCCGCATCAATACTGATGCCCACGGTCTCGCCGATGCGATAGGGCGTATCGGCGGGGGCGCTGACGTTGATCAACCCGAGTTTGCCGGCGCGCACGAAGACGCTGGTGTTGCCGCCAAGATATTCGCTGACCTCGACGGTGCCCCGGCAATGGCCGCTTTCGGGCGAAACCAGAGACAGATGTTCGGGCCGGGCGCCCAGATGCGCTGGCGCTGCAGCGCCGGATACTCGCAGCTGAATGCTGCCTTCGCCGGATAGGTCGAGCCCGCTAGCGCCGGGCTGGCAGGCCAGAAGGTTCATCTTCGGACTGCCGATGAACTGGGCGACAAACAGATTGGCGGGCGTCTGGTAGAGCGCCTGCGGGCTGCCCTGCTGCATGATGCGTCCGTCCTTCATCACCACGATCCTGTCGGCAAGTGTCATCGCCTCCACCTGATCGTGGGTGACGTAGATCATCGTCGCGCCGAGGGTGCGGTGCAGCTTGGCGATTTCGAGCCGCATGTCGACGCGTAGCGCCGCATCGAGATTGGAGAGCGGCTCGTCGAAGAGGAAACCGACGGGTTCGCGAACGATCGCTCGGCCGATCGCGACGCGCTGGCGCTGGCCGCCGGACAATTCCTTCGGGTAACGCTCGAGCAGGTGGGTGAGCTTCAAGGTCTCGGCGGCCGCCTCGACCTTGGCCTTGATCCGCCCAGTGGGCAGCTTTGCCAGCTTGAGGCCGAACCCCATGTTGCGGCGGACCGTCATGTGCGGGTAGAGCGCGTAGGACTGGAACACCATAGCGAGCTTGCGCTCGACCGGGGAGGCCGCAGTCACGTCGCGGCCGTCGATGAAGAGCTGGCCGGAGGTGGTCTCCTCCAGCCCGGCGATCATGCGCAGCAGTGTGGACTTACCGCAGCCGGAAGGGCCGACGATGACGACGAATTCGCCGTCGGCGATGTCGAGGTCGAGTTCGCGGATGATCTCCAGGTTGCCGTATTGCTTGCCGGCCTTTTTAAGTGAAATCGTAGCCATGGTTGTCTCCGAAATAAAGGTCAGCCCTTGACCGCGCCTGCTGTCATCGAGCCGCTGATCTGGCGATACATGATGAGGCCGAGCAGGACCGGGGGAAGCGCGCCGACGATCATCACGGCAGACGCCACGCCCCATTGCACGCCGCCGCCGCTGGCGGCGAAGAAGAACGAGGCGCCGACGGTGATTGGTACGGCCTTGGACGTCGTCAGCATCAGGCCGAACAGGAACTCGTTCCAGGCGGTGATGAAGCCGAAGATCAGGCTGGTGACGATGGCAGGGCGGCAGACAGGGGCGATCACCTTGAAGAGGATCTGCGTCCGGCTGGCGCCATCCATGAGCGCGGCCTCGTCGAGCTCGGCCGGCAGGTCACGGATGGCGTTGACGAGGATAACGAGCGCCAGCGGCAGGTTGACGATGGTCAGGATCAGCCCGAGGCCGAGACGGGTGTCGAGCAGCGCCAGCCACTGGAACATCATATAGAGCGGGATCGCGAAGATGATGAGCGGAACGGCGCGCAGGTTGACGATGAACGGCAGCAGCGTCCGCTCGCCGAGCCGGCCGCGGGCAATCGCGTAAGCCGCGGGAAGGGCGAGCGCCACCGCCAGCAACGTGCCGATCAAGGCGACCGAGAGGCTGTTGAACAGATAGAGGAAGATGTTCAACCGGTCCGTCACCTGGAAGACCGCGAGATAGTTGTCGAGCGTTGGCGACTGCACCCAAAGGCCGGGATTGGTCGACAGCTCTCTGGTGCTCTTGAACGAGGTCGAAAGGGTCACCAGGATCGGAAAGTTCATGGCGAATGCGGCGATCGCAAATACCAGCCAGCGAAGTGCTGTCATCATCGGGCCGCTCCCTTCCGCCGGCTGGCAATGAAATTGAGGCCGTAGAGGACGGCAAAGGAGACGACGAACAGGATCACCGAGGCGGCGACCGCCTTGCCGATGGCACCCTGCTTGAAGAACGCCTCGTAGATGTAGATCGACAGCGATGCCGTCGAGCCGCCGGGGCCGCTGCCGGTCAGGACATAGACGTTGTCGAAGACGCGGAAGCCGTCGATGAAACGGATGAGCAAGGCCACGACGATCGTCGGCAGCATCAAGGGCAATTCGATGTACCAGAGCCGATGATGACTCTTGGCGCCGTCCATGGCCGAAGCTTCGGCGATCTCGGAGGGGATCGCCTGGTAGGCCATGTAGAACAGCAGCAGCGCGAACGGCGTCCACTGCAGCGTCTCGACGACCACGAGCGTCCAGAAGGCTGAGCCGGGGCCGAGAAACGACAGGCTCGCGCCAAAATAGGTCCAGAGATAATAGGGCACGGGGCCGACGAACTCGTGTAGGACGAGCCGATACATCAGGCCGACCAGCGCCGGCGCTACCATCAGCGGCAGCATCAGGATCGCCATCAGCCAGCTGCGCCGCTCGATCAGCGGCGACAGGAATATGGCGAGGAAAAGCCCGAGTGTGCATTCGAGTGCGGCCGTCAGAAGACCAAAGCGGAACGAGAACCAGCTTGCCTGCCAGAAGGCGCTATCGCTCCACACGGCGGCGAAATTCTTGAAGCCGGACAATTCGGGCTGGCGCAACGTCTCGAACGAGACGTCGGAGACCGAATAGATCAGGTTGACGATCGCGGGAAAGCCGAGAAAGACAAGGAGGAACAGCACCACGGGCGTGGCGAGTAACCTGAATTCCTGGACAAGGGGGCGTTGCGAGGCTTTCGTCATCGGACCGATCTGTGTCTACCTGTCTTAGGGTGTCGGCGGCTCACGGAGAGACAGTTCCCGGCGGGCGCCTGTCACTCCTTAACTACCGGTCTTGCCGAAGGGCACCGGCGACAGTCACCCGCCGCCGGTGCTTTCGCTTATTTCAGCAGTTCGGCCATGCCCTTTTCGGTATTGGCGAGCGCATCGTCGATCGATTGCTGGCCGGACCAGTAACCGGTGAACTCCTTGGCCTGCAGTTCATAGACCGACAGCGCCTTGGCCGAGGTGCCGCCGTTCATGACGTAACCGTACTTGCCGGCGAATTCGCCGAGCTTGACCAGATCCGGCCGTGCTTCCGCGACTTCGGCGACCACCTCGGGTGTCAACGCCGGTGCGCCGTTGTTCCTGGCATAGATCAGCGCCGCTTCTTTCGAAGACAGCCATTTCAGGAACAGGGCCGCCCCTTCCTTGTTCTCGGCGTTCTTGTTGAGACCGAAGCCGAGGCCGTGGATATGGGTGAAGCGCCCTTCCGGACCGGCGGGAGGGGCTACGGTATCGGTGACCTCGGCCACAGTGGGTGACTTTTCCTTACTGGTCAGATCGCCGGCGGCGGCGTTCCATTGCAGCATGGCCGCCACCTGACCGGAAGCAAAGGCCGCGTTCGCTTCCGCAAACTCGTAGGAGAGCGAGTCGCGCGGGGTTGCGCCGTTGTCGTAGAGCAGCTTGTAGATTTCCAGGCCCTTGCGATAGGCGTCGGAATTGACGGTGATCTTGCCGCTGTCGTCCATCCAGTTGGCGCCGTAGGCACGCGGCACCGACTGCCAGATCATGATGTTGAACAGCAGGTTCTTGAGCTGCAGCACGGTGCCGTAGCGCGTCGGGCTGTCCGGATTGACGGCTTGCGTGAAGTAAAGCGCCGTTGCGGCATAGTCGTCCCAGGTCCATTCGTCCGGAGCCTTCGGCTCCAGCTTCTTGCCCAGGTATTTCTCCGAGATCTCCGCATATTTCGCCTTTGCCGCATCGTCCTTCATCAGGGCGTCGATGAGGTCCTTGCGGAAGTACATGAAATGCAGCGACAGGTCGGTCGGCACGCCGTACTGCTTGCCTTCATACTGCATCGTCGAAAGCACCGAGTCGCCATAGACGGCCTTGGCCTCTTCAGACAGTACGACCGGCTCCATGAACGGCGCGTAGCGGCCGATCGAGTAGGTGGCGAGCAGGTTGAGGTCGAATGCCTTGGAGCCGGCGGCAAGGTCGGCCTGCAGCTTGTCCCAGAAGCCCTCACGGTTGAAGAACAGCAGCTCGACCTTGTCCTTGTCGGCAACGTCGGGCTTTGCGTTGTAGGTGTCAGCGGCGGCGCGCAGCGCCACTTCCTCCGGGCCGCCGGGCCAGCCGAGCACGGTGACTTCTGCCAGTGTCGGGCTTGCCAGAAGGCCGGCGATACTGGCTGCGAGCAGCGCTCCTCGTTTCATGGTCGCAAGTGTCATCTTTGGTTCTCCCTCAAAGTTGTTGTTGACGCTCTGCAAGATCTGCGATTCCGACCACGCCAGCGTTCTCCCCGAGTTCGGCGGCGTGGATCGATGGCTTGAGGCGCGGCGGAAGGTCGCCCAGCGCGCGCTCGATGGATGTCAGGTAGCCCGGCGCCAGCCCAATGCCGCCGCCGATGACGATTCGCTTCGGATCGAGCGCGAGTTGAATATTGCGGCACAGCAAAGCCGTTTGGCGTGCCGAGGCCTCGACGATCCGGCGCGCCCACTCCTGCCCGGCGTCGGCCGCTGCAAAGACCTCGCGGGCGGTGGCATCCTTTTGATGGACGCTGGCCTCCCCGGCTATCCAATGGCCGGAAACCTGGTCTTCGAGCGTATGGTGCGTCGCCTCATCAAGGCGGAACTGGCCAAAGTGCCCGGCAAGGCCCCCGAGCAGACGGCCGTTGACGACGATGCCGCCACCAATGCCTGTTGAAACCGTGAGGAAAACCATGTCCTCGCGCCGGCCGGCGCCGAAGCTGAACTCGCCCCAGGCCGCCGCCTGGGCGTCGTTGGCGGCAAGGACGGGCGAGCCCGAAAGTGCCCCGACCACGTCGGTCAGCGGGAAGCGATCGGGGATATCGAGCGTGTTGCGGTTGAGCGCCGACCAATGGCCATCGTCGACGATGCCGGTAACGGCGACGCCGACCTTGTCGTAGCGACCGTTCCACATGGCGATGGCGTCGAACAAAGCCTGCAGCCATTCGGCCGGATCGCCGCCGCGGGGTGTCGCCATCTTGTGCGTTTCGAGAACGGTCCGGTCGCGCACCAGCGCCGCCAGCATCTTCGTGCCGCCAAGGTCGATGGAGAGGGTGGCCTGCGCCTGCGCCATCACATTCATGCCCCGCTCGATGCCAGGGTTTCGTCGAGCGCTGTGCGGAACCAGGAGGTCACGTGTTCCGGCCGGGTAATGGCGGAGCCGACAACGACGGTGAAGGCGCCGACCCGCAGCGCTTGCGACGCCTGTTCCGGGGTGCGGACGCAGCCTTCCGCAACGACGAAGGGTGTGAGCCTGCGCATGGCGGCAATGAGCGCGAAGTCCGGTTCGGTCGGCTCCACCGGTCCGGTGTAGCCGGCGAGTGTCGAGCCGACGATTTCGGCGCCTTCGCGCAAGGCCTGCGCCGCGTCGCTGCTGACAGAGCAATCGGCCATGGCGATCTTTCCTGTTGCCTGGATGCGCTCGATCAGGCGCCTGGTCTCGACCGGGCGCGTCCGTTGCGTGGCGTCATAGGCGATGATATCCGCGCCCGCCGCGGCCAATGCGTCTACATCCTCGATCAGCGGCGTGATGCGAACAGGCGAGGTCGTCAGGTCGCGCTTGACGAGGCCGATGATCGGCCGGTCGGTCGCCTGGCGAACGGCGCGGACGTAGTCGGCAGATTCGATCCGGAGCGCCGCCGCACCGCCATTAAGCGCCGCCAAGGCGAAGCCGACGACCATCGCCGCGTTGTCCATGACGCCGCCTTTGACCGGCTGGCAGGAAACGATCAATCCGTTCTTCAGGCTTTGGATCTCGAATGTCACGCCGGCTCCTCTGGCGCGGGTAACGACCTTTGGCGATATCAGCCGCTCCCCGCACGCATTTGCTACTCGGCCGCATCATGGCTTTGAGGCTGTGTCAGCCCGTACCGTTGCGACCCGATCAGGCCATTACGGTAACAGGGCAAGACCAGATTGCAACAGGAATTAAACTGGTATTATCGCATCAATTCGATGACGAAGTCGTAGACGTCGCCGCGATATTTGGTCTGGGTAAACTCGACGATCTGGCCGTCGGCGAGGAAGCAGCGGCGCTCCATGATCAAAAGGCTGGTGCCTTCGGGTGTCGCGAGCAGGCGGCGTTCTTCCTCGCTCGCCGGCTTTGCCTGCATGCGCTGCAGCGCCCGGACGGGAAGGGCGCCATGGGCGGCCAGATACTCGTAGAGCGAGGCGCCGATCGCCTCAGGCTGCGGCACGAAACGGGCGGGGAGTGCCGCGGTCTCGATGGCAATCGGGGTGTTGTCGGCGGTGCGCAGCCGCCGCAGGCGAACGATCTTTTCGCTGACGGGAATGCCGAGCGCCATCATCTCTGCCGGCGACGGGCGGCTGATCTCCCGCGAAATCCAGACGCATCCGGGTTCGAGCCCGCGCGACCGCATATCCTCCGAAAAGCTTGTCATCGTCGCCAGCGATTTTTCGACACGCGAAGAGACGACGGTCTTTGCGCCCTGGCGCCGATCCAATAGCCCTTCGGCGACCAGGCCCTCAATGGCTTTTCTCACTGTCACGCGCGATATCGCCAGACCCTCGCTCAGGTCCCGCTCGCTCGGAATGACTGCACCATGCCGTATGACGGAGGCGCCGATCGCCGCCTTGATCGCTTCGCCGAGCCGGCGGTAGAGCGGCTCGCCGCTCTCGCCGGACATGGTCTGCAACAGAAAATCGAGAGTTGCCTGATCGCTCATGGAGACACCTGCTTGAGATGCCTCCTTATGCAATATTTTTGCCCGGTGTTAAACTGGTATTGTACTGGGGGCCGAATTTTACGGCTTTTACCAAGCCGGTGCACGGCTCGACCGTTTATCAAGCCAGACTCAACGTCTGGCCTGCGGTGCCTGCACGATCGCCGCGACGATGAGGCGTACCAGTGGCAGCACGAGCAGCAGGCTTGGAAACGCCACCAGCCACGAAATGCCCCAGGCCTTCATCCACAGGGAGAACAGATCGGCTCTGAAGCCGGCATTGGCCGTGGTCGAGACGGCCGAGACGAGGCAGGACATCAGCACCGACAGCACCAGTGGCATGGCGACGGCGTTATAGCGCGGAGGAAGTTTCTTCGGCATTTGGGTCATGCTCCGGTTTCAAGGTTCAGGCGTGGGGCTGAAGGCGGGGATTGGCGCCGGCCGCCAGCTCTTCGATGAAGGACTGCAGGCTCCGGGGTTCCCGCCCAAGAGCGGCCCTGAGCGACAGGCTGTTGCCGCCAAGGCCGACGGCTGCGTAGTGCTCATAAACCTTGGCGAGCAGGCCTAGCTGGTGCTCGGTGTATTTTGCCCGCGCCGGAGCGGCCCATTCGTGGAAGCCGATCTCACCGGCCGCGATCGGCCGGCCAAGCGCCTTTGCCATCATCTCGGCGATCTCTTCCCTGTTGTGGCGACCATCGGCGCAGAGCTCGAGGCTGGCGTAGGCGAGCCGGTCCTCGGTCAGCGCGATTGCCGCCACCTCGGCGACGTCACGATAGTCGACGCGTGCCACACGCGCGGTCTTCGGAAAGGGTTCGGAAAAGACGCCCTGTTCGACGACGGTCGGCCAGGCTGAGCGGATGTTCTGCATGAAGTTTGCCGGGTGCAGGATGGTGTATTCGAGATTGGACGAATAGAGCGCATCCTCGACCGGTATCTTGGCAGCATGGTTCTTCAGCCGCGTGTTCGTCGGCTGGATGACCGAGGAGAAGACGAATTTTCGCACACCCGCACGGACCGACGCGTCGACCATCGCGATGCCCATCGCCGTTTCGTCCGGCGCGAAAGCCGGTCCGAGATGAAAGACGCCGTCGACGCCCTGCAGTGCGATGTCGAGGCTGTCGCGATCTCTAAGGTCGCCGACCGCAACCTGTCGGGCGCCAAGTGATTGCGCCAGGCCGATATTGGACTGATCCCTGATCAGGGCGCGCAAGACGGCGCCGCGGCGGACCAGTTCGGGCATGACAAGCCCGGCAAACCGGCCGGTTGCCCCGACGACAAGTATCCTATTTCCGGTCGCTTTCTTGCCTCTCGCTGTCATGCGATTTCGCCTTCCTGTGCTCGTCACTTCAATGTGAACGCAGATTATCGTTCGGCAAAAATTTGGACAATCATCCAAAAATGTGATTTATTCTCTACAAAAGCGGGATAATGGAATGAGCCGTATCGAAGACCTGGAAGTGTTCGTCGCCGTGGTGGAACTCGGCAGCCTGACGGCGGCGGCCAGCCGTCTTGCGCGGCCGTTGCAAACCGTCAGCCGTGCGCTTGCCGCTCTTGAAGACGATATTGGCGTGGAACTCATCCACCGCACGACGCGCCGCTCGACGCCGAGCGAGGCTGGCGAAATCTTCTATCGCCGGATCAAACCTGCCGTCGATGAAATCCGCGAAGCCAGGCTTGAGGCGGCACAGCGACGGATGGAGCCTTCAGGCGTGCTGCGGATCGGCGCGCCAGCGCTGTTTGCCCCGCGCTTCCTGATGCCGATCGTCGCCGAGTACATGCGGAAACATCGAAAGGTCGAGGTCGAACTCGACCTTTCCGATGCGTTCGTCGACCTCGCAGACGGCGGGCTCGACATGGTGGTGCGGATTGGAGACCTTGCTGACTCCGGTCTGATGGGAAAGCGATTGGGCGCGCTGCGCCGTGTGGTTTTCGGCACGCCGTCCTATTTCGCCGACCATGGCCGGCCGATGCATCCAAATGAACTCAAGCAGCACAATTGTGTCGTTCGTTCAGGTGGCGACCGGCCCGGCGCGTGGATGTTCTCGATCGACGGCAAGCCGCGTGAGGTCAAAGTAGCCGGCCCGTTGCGGGTAAACGCCATGACGGCAATCTATGCCGCCGTCTGCGAGGGGCTCGGTCTTGGCTACTCTCCGCTCTGGCAGATCGAGCACTTGATCGCCGAGGGTCGGGTCGAGATTGTACTTCAAGAGTTCGAGCCTGCGCCCGTTCCGATCCACGTGCTGTGGCGCGAGGGCAGGGTGCCGACGGCAAAGGTCCGGACATTTATCGACCTCCTCAGCAAACGGCTCAAACTCGATCATCTCTGACGGAGGCTGCGCGCACCTGCCGTCTACTTCGCGAACTTCTTTGCGCCGGCTACGCACAGCACGATGGCGCCGGTGACAGCCAGCATAGCCCAGCTAACCGGCTCGTGGAGAAGCGCTGCAGCAAGCGTGAGGCCGAAGAACGGTTGAAGCAGCTGCAACTGTCCGACGCCGGCGACGCCGCCAAGCGCGAGTCCGCGATACCAGAAGACGAAGCCGATCAGCATGCTGAAGACCGAGACATAGGCAAGCCCGGTCCAGGCCGCGCCATTCACCATCTCGAAGGACGGCGGGTTCGTGAAGAGGCCGATACCGATCATGACCGGCAGCGACAGTACCAGCGCCCAGCAGATCACTTGCCAGCCGCCGAGCTTGCGCGACAGGCTTGCTCCCTCGGCATAACCAAGACCGCAGACGATGATTGCGGCAAGCATCAGGAGGTCGCCGACCGGCGAGGCCGAAAAGCCCTGCGTGAGCGCGAAACCGGCAACCAGTGCACTGCCGAGGCAGGAAAACAGCCAGAAGGCCGGATGCGGTCGCTCGCCGCCGCGAAGCACGCCGAAGACTGCGGTCGCCAAGGGCAACAATCCGACGAAGACGATCGAATGGGCCGATGTCACATGCTCAAGCGCCAGCGCGGTCAGCAGCGGAAAACCGAGTACGACGCCGAAGGCAACGATCGCCAACGAGAAGAGATCGGCACGTGTCGGCTTGGGTTGGCGAAAGACAAGGAGCAGGCAGAGCGCAAGTGCACCGGCGATGGCCGCGCGCGCGACCGTCAGGAACACCGGGTCGAAGTCCATGACGGCAGCGCGTGTGGCCGGCAGCGAGCCGCTGAAAATCAACACACCCAGAAAGCCGTTTATCCAGCCGGTCGTCGTTCTGTCCATTGTCGTCTCCAATGAAAGAACACAAGGGGCGAAACGCCTTCGATTGGCGGCTTTTCCTTGGGTTCGGTTGGTTATTGATCGGCATTTTCGCCGATCGGCTAAATCTCTTCCTTCCGCGCGACAGGCATCTGCCGTTCGGTTCTTGAACCAGTCTCCAATGCGTGACCCTGATGCCGTGCTGGCTTCGGTCACAGAGTGGCGTTCGGCTCCCGGCTTCCCATTCTCCTTGAGGAGCGCAGCCCAGTCCTGCCGGGCTCGCTAGACGACAATCAGGACAGCCGGGATATCGTCGACGCGCCTTCCGTGGTGCTGGTGCCGCGCGGCTCGTAAGCGCGCTGGTCACGCAGGATCTGGAAGGCGATCGTCAAAAGCTTGCGCGCGATCGCCACACGCGCCTTGTTGGTTCCTCTGATCTTCAGATGCTCGTACTGGTCATGAAGTTGCGCATCGCTGGCGATGGCGGGGGTGACGGCTTCGACGAAAGCCCAGCGCAGCCACTTGTTGCCCTGCTTGATGATCTTGCCGTGAAAGGTCTTGCCGCCGGAGGAATAGGTCGAGGGCACCAGTCCGGCATAGGCGGCGAGCTTCTTCGGATTGCGAAAGCGGGATACATCGTCAATCTCCGCGTCGATCAGCCGGGCGAAGAACTCGCCGATGCCGGGGATCGTCTTCAACAGCTTGACGTTGGCATTGGCCTTGGTCATCGCCCGGATCGTTGCTTCCGACTGCTTGATCCGCACGTCAATGTCGCCGATGAAGGCGAGGCCACGGTCGATCTGGATGCGGTCGATCTCCGAGACGTTGACTTGCGCCAGCTGGACGCGGCCGGCCTTGCCAAACAGATCCCCGAGCTTCTTCAGCTGTGCCGTCTGCTCCGGATAGCGATCAAACACCGTGACAATGCGGTTCTTCGTCATCGTGCGCAGCCGCACGTAAAACATCCGCTCGCGCAGGGCGACGCGCAGGTCTCTTGCTCGTTCGCTGGGCGCCCAGGCCTCCGGCACCAGGTCGGCCCTGAGCAGATGCGCGAGCACCGTCGCATCGATCTTGTCGGTCTTGATCTTGGCGTCGGCAATCGCCTTGACCTTCAAGGGATGGGCGAGAACGACATCATCGCAAATGTCGTCGAGCCAGTCGTACATCACCATCCAGTTGCGCGTCGCCTCGACCACAGCATGCGAGTTCTCGCGGTAGCGTTCCAGAAACCCACCGAGCGACTGGCGATCGTTCTTCACCCGACCCGATCTGAGCGTCTTGCCGCTGCTGTCCTGCACCACCAGATGACTATAGGATTTGTGGTAGTCGACGCCGATATGGTAATCATAAGAGGCAGTCATGCTTCCAACTCCCTTGTTGAGATCTTCGAAACCCCAATAAGGTAAGCCGAAAGGCCGGAAGCGTGACTGTCCCTCGATCATCACCTGCATCTCAATGGTCCGTTCTCTCCTGGGAGGCGGCTGCTTTCATGCCACCTCCTTTCCACCTGTATCGGCTGGGGGCGATGGTTCTTCCAGAGACAATGCGGTACAGTTACGCCAAACTGTCCTGTGCGAAGGTCCAATACAGATGGCGTTTCAACAAACGGAGATCGGTGGCGAAACCTTGCTCGACGGGGTCATGGGCACGATCCGGCAGCGCATTGCCAGCCGGTCGTTGACGCCGGGCGCCAAGCTTCCGTCCATTCGGGCGCTTGCGACAACGATGCGGGTTTCCAAATCGACGGTTGTCGAGGCTTACGAGCGTCTGGCGGCCGAAGGCGTGATCCGGTCGCGGCCCGGCTCCGGCTTTTTCGTGTCTGCCCCCCTGGCGCCGTTGTCGCTCACGGAAGTCGGACCGCGGCTCGACCGCGCAGTCGACCCTCTCTGGGTTTCGCGTCAGGCGCTTGAAACGGACGCCCACGTTCTGAAGCCCGGTTGCGGCTGGTTGCCGGCGTCCTGGATGCCGGAGGCAGCGCTCAGGCGGGCGCTGCGCTCGCTCGCGCGCACGGATGCCGCGAGCCTGACGGATTACGGCACGCCGCTCGGCTTGCGACCGCTGCGGCAGTTGCTGTCGCGAAGGCTGGCCGAGCATGGTGTCGAGGCATCGCCCGATCAGATCATCCTGACCGAGTCAGGCACCCAGGCGATCGATCTTCTCTGTCGGTTCCTGCTCGAACCGGGCGATACCGTCATCGTCGACGATCCATGCTACTTCAATTTCCAGGCGCTGTTGCGGGCGCATCGCGTCAATGTCGTCAGCGTGCCCTATACGCCTGTTGGTCCCGATCTCGATCGCTTCGCCGAGGCGCTGGAGGCCTACCGTCCTCGCCTCTACATCACCAATTCCGCCGTGCACAATCCGACCGGCGCCACGCTTTCTCCCGTGATTGCCCACCGCCTGTTGCGACTTGTCGAGCAGGCAGGGTTGACTGTTGTCGAGGACGACATCTTCGCCGATTTCGAGCATGTGCCGGCGTCACGGCTTGCCGCCTTCGATGGGCTCGACCGTGTGGTGCAGATCGGCAGCTTTTCCAAGACGCTCTCCGCCTCGGTGCGCTGCGGCTATATCGCCGCCCCCCGAGGCTGGATCGAGGGGCTGACCGATCTCAAGATCGCGACCACTTTCGGCGGCCCGAGCCTTGCAGCCGAACTGGTGCTGACCCTTTTGCGCGATGGCAGCTACCGAAAGCACATGGAGGCGCTGCGGCTGCGGCTGACGCGGACGATGACCGAGACGGTAGCGCGCCTGGCCACGGTCGGGATCACGCCCTGGATCGAGCCGCAGGCCGGCATGTTCCTCTGGTGTCGGCTCCCGGAAGGTCTTGATGCCTCGGAGCTGGCCCAGAAGGCGCTGGCTCACGATATTGTCCTCGCCCCCGGCAATGCTTTCAGCCATTCGGGTTCGGCGGCAGGATTTCTGCGCTTCAACGTCGCCCAATCGATTGATGAGCGGCTCTATCGCGTGCTGGCTGAGATTGCTCGATAACCACTCATATCCATAGCGGCCGATTTGAGCGAGCCGCGAGACGGTGCTTGTTCTTCGAGCAACCCTTTTGACGCAGGTTGTTGTCGACCGCGCGGCCGCGCCGCTTCTATTCGCCGGTGTTTACGGCACTCCGCCGGGCCTATGCCTCAAACCGCGGCGTTCAATGCCTATTTTATGTGCAATCCGCTTCATCCTTAGTCTTGGCGCGTCTTTCGCTCCATCGCCGCGAGTGGCGTGGGCATTGATTTTTCGATCTTTGGCGGCGCAAACGCAAACTGGCACGATTAATGCTTTCTTGTGAGTACCGGTTGTTGGGCAGCTGAATTGGGTTGCCGGGCCGCTTCGGAACTTAGCCAGATCATGGCGCCATGTGAGAGAACGCAATGACAAAGTATAAGCTCGAGTACATTTGGCTCGATGGGTACACACCGGCCCCGAACCTCCGCGGAAAAACCTTGATCAAGGAATTCGATGCATTCCCGAAGCTGGATGAGCTTCCTTTCTGGGGCTTCGACGGAAGCTCGACGATGCAGGCGGAAGGCAAGAGCTCGGACTGTGTCCTGAAGCCTGTCGCCGTCTATCCCGACAGCGAGCGTAAGAACGGCGTTCTGGTGCTCTGCGAAGTCATGATGCCCGACGGCAAGACGCCGCATCCGTCCAACACCCGCGCAACCGTCATGGAAGACGATAGCGCCTGGTTCGGCTTCGAGCAGGAATACTTCTTCTACAGGAACGGCCGCCCGCTCGGCTTCCCGGAAACCGGCTTCCCGGCACCGCAGGGCCCGTACTACACCGGTGTCGGCTACAGCAATGTCGGCGATATCGCCCGCCAGATCGTCGAAGAACATCTCGACATCTGCCTGGCGGCCGGCATCAACCACGAAGGCATCAATGCCGAAGTGGCTAAGGGCCAATGGGAGTTCCAGGTCTTCGGCAAGGGTTCCAAGAAGGCCGCCGACGAAATCTGGCTGGCGCGCTACCTGCTGCAGCGCCTGACTGAAAAGTACGGCATCGATATCGAGTATCACTGCAAGCCGCTCGGCGACACCGACTGGAACGGCTCGGGCATGCATGCCAACTTCTCGACCGCCTTCATGCGCGACGTCGGTGGCAAGGACTACTTCGAAAACCTGATGTCGGCTTTCGAGGACGCCCGCGCGGATCACATCGCCGTCTACGGACCCGACAACCATATGCGCCTGACCGGCAAGCACGAGACGCAGTCGATCCACCAGTTCAGCTACGGCGTGGCTGACCGCGGCGCTTCGATCCGCGTCCCGCACAGCTTCGTCAACAACAACTACCGCGGCTACCTCGAAGATCGCCGCCCGAACTCGCAAGGCGACCCCTACCAGATCGCTTCGCAGATCCTGAAGACGATCTCGACGGTTCCGACCGATGTCGAAAACCAGATGAAGGCGGCCTGAGCATGTGTCATGGCGTGCTGTAGCGGCACGCCATGCACGCTCTGTCTCCAAGCATATGCAATCGCTAACGGTTGCAAAGACAAAACGCCCCGCTTTCGAGCGGGGCGTTTTGTCTTTTGCTGTCCTGGGAGGATAGCTTCGGGGAGGGTGGGTGCCGGCGGCAATGCCGGCGGCGGCAATGCCGGCGGCGGCGCCGCGGTTCAGGCGGTGCGAACGAAGTGGTCCGTATCCACTTCGACGATGCGGTCCTGCGTCATCGCGGATTTGCGCCGGATCTCTTCGACATCCTCCGGACGCAGCCGAACGCTCGGGTCGTCGAAGCGGATATCCGGGTCAGGCACGGCAGAGAGCAGCAGCTTGGTGTAGGGGTGAGCGGGGTTGTCGATCACCTTGCCGACATTGCCCCATTCGACGATCTGGCCGGCATACATGACGGCGATATCCTCGGCGACATAACGGGCGGTGGCGATGTCGTGGGTGATGTAGAGCAGACCGAGCTTCATCTGCTGCTTCATCTCGCTCAAGAGATTGAGCACGCCGAGGCGAACAGAGACGTCGAGCATCGACGTCGGCTCGTCGGCGACGATCACTTCCGGCTTGGCGGCAAGCGCGCGGGCGATATTGACGCGCTGGCGCTGGCCGCCGGAAAGCTCGTGCGGATATTTGGGCGCGACGAGGTCGGGGTCGAGTTTCACCTGTTGCAGCAGCGCACGAACCGTCGCGTCGATCTCGGAACGCTTGATATCCGGGCGGTGCAGCAGCAGCGGCCGCTTCAAATGATAGGCGATGGTATGAGCCGGGTTGAGCGAGGCGAACGGGTCCTGGAAGATCATCTGCACCGCGCGTCGGTAGAGGACCGTCTCGGCCGGGCTGGCGCCGTCGACCGGCTCGCCCCTGAAGAGGATCTTTCCCTCCGTCGGCATATATTCGCGCATCGCCATACGGGCGCAGGTGGTCTTGCCGCTGCCTGACTCGCCGACGAGGGCGAGTGCGCGGCCTGCATGCAGCGAAAACGAGATCGAGCGGGCCGCATGGACTGCGCCCGGACCGTGGCCGAATGTCTTGGTGACCCTGTCAAGCGCAAGGATCGGGGTTGGCTGGGCGGTCATAGCAGGACACCTCCATGGAGCGACGGGAAGGAGGTCCAAAGTTGTTTTGTGTAGTCGTGCTGCGGCGATCCGTAGATCGCCTCCGCCGTGTTCTGCTCGACGAGCTTGCCGGCGAGCATGATGCCGATCCGGTCGCAGAACTGCACCATCAGCCCGAGATCGTGGGTGATGAACAGAACGGCGAAGCCGAGGGTTCGCCGCAATTCGTTGATTCGCTGGAGGATTTCACGCTGGACGACGACGTCGAGCGCCGTCGTCGGTTCATCCATGACCACCAGCCTCGGATCGAGCGCCAGGCAAATGGCGATGACGATGCGCTGGCGCATGCCGCCGGAAAACTGATGCGGGTAGTCGCGCATGCGGTCCGGGGCGATATCGACGAGTTTCAGCATTTCGGCGGTGCGGTCGCGCGCCTGCGCACGGCTCATGCCTTTGTGGGTCTTCAGCACGTCGTAGAATTGCTGCTCGATGCGCAGCACCGGATTGAGCGAGTTCATCGCGCTCTGGAACACCATGGCGACCTCGCGCCAGCGAAAATCGCGCAAGGCCTTGTCATCTAGGTCGAGCACGTTGCGGCCATTGAGCAGAATGGTGCTTTCCCTCCTGATCAGCGCTGGTGGCTTGTGTAGCCGGCTGATGGCAAAGGCAATGGTGCTCTTGCCGCAACCGGATTCGCCGGCAAGGCCGAAGACCTCGCCGGGAGCGACGTCGAAGCTGACATTGTCGACGGCGCGAAAGTCCTTTTCCTCGCCGATATAGTCGATCGTCAGGTTTTTGACGGATAGCAGTGGCGCGGTCACAGGCGACCCTCCCCGGATCGGATGAGTGCGGACCAGCGACCGAGCCGATTGCCGGTGCGCAGCCGCGGGTTGGCGATCTCGTCAACGGCGAAGTTCAGAAGCGACAGGCCGATGCCGAGGAAGGCGAGCGCAAAGCAGGGCGTGAGAATGTCCCACCACGCGCCGACCGAAAGCGCCGACGCCTTCTGCGCGGCATAGAGCATGGTGCCCCAGGAGACGACCTTCGGGTCGCCAAGGCCGAGAAACTCGAGCGTCGCCTGGGTGATGATCGCGAAAATGACGCTGCCGATGAAGTTGATGCCGACGATCGAGATCAGGTTGGGGAAGATCTCGAAGGTCATGATGCGCCAGCGCGGCTCGCCCATCATCTCCGCCGATTTGACGTAGTCCTTCTGCTTGACGGAAAGCGTCTCGGCGCGGGTGACGCGGGCGCCCCAGGCCCAGGAGGTTCCGCCGAGGATCAGCGCGATGACCCAGGGGCTGGCCTGACCGATGAAGGCGGCGAGCACCAGGAGCAGCGGCAGGTTGGGAACCACTAGCACCATGTTGGTGAAGAAGCTGATGACTTCGTCGACCTTGCCGCCGCGATAGCCGGCGAGAATGCCGAGCGCCGTGCCGACGATTGTTATGAGCAGGCCTGCGCCGAAGCCGACGGCAAGCGAGGTGCGGGCGCCATAGATCAGCCGCGTGAACACATCCTGGCCGATGCGGGTGGTGCCGAGCCAATGGGCAAACGACGGCGCCTGATGCGGGCGGCCGACGCGGGCACCCGGATCGTAAGGGGTAAGCAGCGGTGCGGCGATCGCCACGATGAGGATGAAGGCGATGATGGCGACGCCGACCAGAGCCTTGCGATTGCGGATCAATCCGAAGGGTTGGGTCTTCATCTCACGCCTTCTTCAGTCGGGGGTCGAGCAGCACATAGCTGACGTCGACGATGAAATTGGCAACCAGCATGGTCGCAGTCATGATCAGCAACTGCCCCTGGATAACGGGATAATCACGGGCGAGGATCGCCTGATAGAGGATGTTGCCGAGACCCGGATAATTGAACACGACTTCGGTGACGAGCGAGCCGCCGAGGATCGTGCCGATGGCGATGGCAAGGCTCGATACGGTCGGCAGCAGCGCATTGCGCGCCGCGTACCAAAGCATCACATGTCCGTCCGATAGGCCCTTGGCGCGGGCCATGACGATATAGTCCTCGCCGAGCAGGTTGATCATGTTGTTGCGCATGGTGACGGCGAAACCGCCGGTCAAGACCGTGCAGAGCGTCAGCATCGGCAGAATGCCGTGATAGAGGACGCTGCCGAGATATTGCAGCGTAAAGGCCGGGTCGAGCGCCGGATCGGCAGCGTAGCCCGTCGGGAACCAGTTCAGCGTAAAGCCGAAGAAGAAGACGACGATCAGCGAGGTGACGACGGCCGGAACCGAGGTCGCGAAGATCGCACCGACCGAAACGATGACATCGAAAAGGCTGCCGCGGCGCCAGGCGGCGAGAATGCCGAGGAAGGTTCCCAGCGTGAAGCTGATGATGGTCGCCGTGCCCATCAGGCCGACCGTCCAGACCAGCGCGTTGCCGAGAACCGTCGTCACCGGAAGCGGGAAATATTTGATCGAGCGGCCGAGGTCGCCGCTGAAGATGCTGCCGAGATAGGTCAGATATTGCTGCCAGAGCGGGCCATCGACGAAACCGAAGGTGAGCTTCAGCGCCTGCAGGCTTTCGGGGGGAAGCTCCGCGCCCGCGCTCGAAAACATGATCTGCACGGGGTCGCCGGGCATCAGCCGTGGCAAAAAGAAGTTGATCGTCGCCGCCGCGACGAAGGCTGCCAGATAGAAGCATAGGCGGCGAAGCAGGAAAGCCATGGGGACTCCATCGACTGCGCCATGGCCCTGTTACCGGCAGGAAAGGCGGCAGAAACGCTTTGAAATGGCGCAAGCCTTTAATCGCGGAGCTATTGTGCTCCCGAGGCCGGCGCGAAAGCGGGAGCGGCCCGGTGATGAGCCACTCCCGCCAGTCCTGGGGGTGTTTAGTTGACCGGTTCGAGTGCCAGCAAATGCAGCAGGCGCGCCGGGTTGGTCCGCGAGATCGACGGATTGACGAACGGGGTCTCGGCCGTCACCCAGCCTTTGAAGCGCTTGGTGTTGTACTGGTACCAGTTTGGATTGTTGAAGACCGGCATCATCGGCAGGTTCTCGGCGACGATGCGCTGAGCCTTGTTCATGGCCTCCTTCTGCTTGGCGAGGTCAGCCGTGTGGGTGAACTCGGTCAAAAGCTTCTCGACATCGTCATTGAACCAACGCTGCGCGGTAAAGCGCGTCTTGCCCTTGTCCGAAGCACTGAAGGCGCGCTTGTACGGATAGTAGGGCGAGGCGGAGGCCGGCAGGCTGTTGATCGCCGCGTCGAACGTGCCGTTGATGAGATTGCCGGTCCAGACCGCTTCTTCCGGCGTCTCGATCTTGGCATCGAGGCCGACGGCTTGCAGGCCCTCGACGGCGATCGTCACCGTGTCGATCCAGTCGGTCCAGGAGCTCGGCACGATGATCGAGAAGGAGATCTTGCTACCGTCAGGATTGTCGCGGAAACCGTCGCCGTCCTTGTCGACATAGCCGGCCTCGTCGAGCAGAGCCTTGGAAGCATCGGCGTCGTACTTGCCGTAGGTGCCGAAGTCGGTCGCGACCGACGGATCAGCCCAGCTCTTGTAGAGTTCGCCCATGCCGGCCGGATCTTCGTTGAGCGTCGGATAGCCGTAGCCGGCAACGTCGACCATGGTGCCACGGTCGAGCGCCATGCTGGCCGCACGACGGAATTTTACGTCGTTGAAGGCCTTGCGGTTGTTCTCGTTGGCGGTTTCCTGGTTGAAGAGGAATGCCACCATGCTGCTCGGCGAGTACCAGAAATGGAAGTGCTCCGGATCCTTGGCGACGTAGACGTTCTCGATATCCGGGATGAAGGAAACGCCCCAGTCGAGCGTGCCCGACGCGGTCGCGGTCAGGATCTGGTTGTTGTCGGCGAGCTGCGGGAAGCGCATGCAATCGACCTTGAGCGCGGCGTCCCAATAGTGCGGGTTGCGGCACTGGTCGTAGGTCTGGCCGGTGAAGCGCGGGATCTCCGTCATCGGGCCGCTGCCAACAGGTGTTTCGTTGGCGAAGGTCACCGGTTCGGCGACATCCTTCCAGACATGCTCCGGCACGATCGGCAGCTGGGCAAGCTGTTCGGCAGCAAGCGAGCTTGGATTGGCGAGCGTGAAGCGAACGGTCTGGCCGTCGACGGCCTCGACGCCGGTGATGAAGGTCCAGATGCTGACGAAGTCGAGCGCCGGGAACTTCTTCAGGTAGTCGTAGGTGAACTTGACGTCAGCAGCCGTCAGCGGCTTGCCATCGGACCATTTCAGGTTTGGGCGCAGCTTGAACTCGATGCTTTTCAGATCGTCGGCAAGCTTGAAGCTTTCGGCAAGCCGGAAGACCGGTTTGTTGTCATCGAAGCGATTGAAGACGACCAGCGGCTCGTAGATGAAGTCGAGCGTGCTTTGGCGCGCCGACGTCTGGTTGAACGGGTTGAAGTTGCGAACCCAGGTCGTGGCCGGCTCGATATTGACCGTCAGGATCGACTGCGCCATGGCCGGTGCAGCGAAAAGGGTCAGCGCGGTCGCTGCCCAGAGAATGGATTTTTTCATTGTTTCTCCCCTCTTGATTTGTGAGTGGCGTCTCGTCAGGCGACGAGAACGCTCTTGAACATCTCTTCGACTTCGGCGTGGGCCGCGCGAATGTCGACCTTGAGCTTGCCGAGCCGGCTCTGGCCGGCGGCGATGCGCTTCTGGGCGGCCTCTGTCAGCGGACGGGCGGCCTTGGCGGCAGCCTCGCTCTCGGCCAGATCGCCGTGGCTGTGAAGTGCGACGTCGGAGCCGGCGTCGAGCACCTGCTTCACACGCTCGGGCAAGGTGCCACGCAGCGATTCCATGAAGATGCAATCGGACACCAGCACGCCCTCATAGCCCATGTCGTTGCGGATCACTTCATGCATCGTCGGCGAGATCGAGGCTGGCAGCTCGCTGTCATAGGCGGGGTAGACGACGTGAGCGACCATCGCCCAGGGCGTGTCCTTGAGGGCAACGAAAGGCTTGAAGTCGGTCGCGACGAGCGTTTCTCGCGATGCATCGACGACCGGGCGCTCCTTGTGAGAGTCGCGTGTGGCGCGGCCATGACCGGGGATGTGCTTCATGACAGGCATGTTGCCGGTCTCAAGCAGGCCATCGACCACCTCGCGGCCGAGGGCGGCGATGAAGTCCGGATCCGAACCGAAGGAGCGCGCACCGATGACGGCGCTGGTCGTTTCGAACACGAGATCGAGGACCGGCGAGCAGCCGCTGGTGAGGCCGAGTTCGCTCATCATCGTGCCCATTGCCTGGGACGACAGGCGAAGCGCCTTCTTGCCGAGCGCAAGGTCATGGCGCGCCAGTTCGGCAAACTGGCCGAAGCTGCGGAAAAGCGGCCAGGGACCGGCGTCGAGATGCTGGACGCGGCCGCCTTCCTGGTCAGTGAAGACAGGTGCGTCTTCGCGCCCGACCGCCTCGCGGAAGCGCTCGATCAGGATCTTGACCTGGCCGGGCTCGCGCAGATTGCGCCGGCCGACGAAGAGGCCGAGCGGGTTGGTTTCGCGAAACAGGGCGAACTCGTCGTCCGAGAGTGTTGGGTTTGGTAGGCCGACGAAGAGGGCGAGCGGTGTCGATGCCATTGGAGAGCTCCGATGTTCAGATGATTATTTGGATGGATTACGAAGCATGCCTTCGTAGATGCCTTTGTCGGCGGCGGGGATGGCAACGGCGCCGATGGTCTTGGCGTAGAAATCGACCGGGCCGGCATCGCCGATAAAGGCATAGGCATGGCCGAGCGTCTTCATGGTCTCGAGCGATGCGGTCAACAGATCGACGCCAATACCGCGCCCACGGCTCTCGCCGGCGACCCCGGTTGGGCCGAAGAAGCCGCGCGCCGTCGTGTCGTAGCAGGCAAAGCCAAGCAGCTTGCCACCTTCCACCGCGATCAGGCAGGCGATTGGCTGGCGGGAGAAGGCGACCGAAACCTCGCTCGCCCAATTCTCACTGAAGTTCTGCCTTACCCAGTCGACGACGACATGCATTTCCGGCGGAAGCGCCGGGCGAATGCGAATGCCGGTCGTGTCGGTTTTCCGCTTGAGATTGGCGAGCGTCGGCGAATACAAGCTGACAAGCAAGTCCGGCACCCCTAGTCCTCCGTATATTCCTTTATTAAGGAATTGATCCCTTTGTAATGCAATATGTGTCCTCATCTCCGGCGGGTTGTCAACCGGCAATCGCGGCGATGGGGTGGGAGGGTTGACGCTTCACCATGACGGCAGCGAGAACAGTCGGCTGCGCAAGTATTATCGCGTCACAGAGTCTTGGCTCCGGCGAACTCGTCGGCGGTCAAACGACGAATCATCGAGTTGCCTTCGAAAACCAATGGCTTCGAGACCGAACATGCGCGCACTGCCAGCACACGCGTCAAGCTGTCGCCGCCGCTCTCTGTTCTGCTATTGTTCTTTTCATATTGTAATTTACAAAAATACTAAGTTTGATTTTCGCTGTTTTTCTCCAAGGAACCACTGCAATTCCCAGGGCAAATATCTTGTTGAATTGACAGATGTTATTTTTATTCTTGATTACAAAAGTAGAGTTTGTTCCGCTTTATTTTCTGTCACGGATTGTTACTATGCTTTCGGTTCAACGAGCCCGGGAGCCAGGCGTGTCAGAGTTACCTCCACAGCACTTGACCGAGCAGGAGCCGCGATCTCGCCGGCGCCAGGAGCTTTTGACATTTCTTGTTCTTGCCTTTGGCATCTGGCCGTTGGTCGCCGTCGGCGTGGTCGGCGGTTACGGCTTCATCGTCTGGATGCTGCAGATCGTTTACGGCCCGCCGGGCCCGCTTGGGCATTGAGGTGATCGATGGGGGCAATGACAACCAGACGAGGATTGTTCTTGGGCCGGCAGGCGGAGCGAAGGCGCGTCCTGCCGCCGGGCGTCACGCTTGAAAGCCTGACGGCATGCACCGGTTGCGGCCAATGTGTGGAAAAGTGTCCCACCCGCATCATTTCGCTCCTGGACGAGCGTCCATCGCTCGATTTTTCAGGCGGCGAATGCACCTTCTGCGGCGACTGTGCGCGGGCCTGTCCGGAGCCGGTATTCGCAGCCGAAGGCGTAACGCGGCTTGCCCATGTCGTTGCGATCGGCGACGGCTGCCTCGCGCGCAACAACGTCGCCTGCCAATCCTGTCGCGATGCCTGTCCGCAGCAGGCGATCCGCTTTCGGCCCCGGACCGGCGGGCCGTTCCTGCCAGAGGTGGATGTCAACAGTTGCAGCGGATGCGGTGCCTGCATCGGCGTCTGTCCTGTCGGTGCAATCGGCATTGCGGATCGGGTTCAGGAGGGCGTCCATGCCTGATCCCTCCCGGCAATATCATATCTCAAGCGCCGTCGTCGTCGCTCTTCCGGCGATGAAGGATGCTGTCCTTGCCGCGCTGGCGCGCATGGCAAATGTCGAGGTTTACGGCCATGAGGGCGGCAAGATTGTCGTCGTCATCGAGGGAACGAGTACCGGCATGCTTGGCGAATGCCTGTCGACGATCTCCACGCTCGAGGGCGTGGTAGCGGCCAATATGGTTTTCGAACATGTCGAAACGGAAGGAGTGACGGACGATGACCACCGAACTGACGCGGCGTGATATCCTGAAGGCGCACGCGGCCGGCATCGCCGCCGCCACCGCCGGCATCGCACTGCCCGCCGCCGCTCAACCGGTGCCCGGCGGTATCAGCGCGCTCGAAATCAAGTGGTCGAAGGCGCCCTGTCGCTTCTGCGGCACCGGCTGCGGCGTCATGGTCGGCGTCAAGGAGGGGCAGGTCGTTGCCACCCATGGCGACATGCAGGCCGAGGTCAACCGCGGCCTCAACTGCATCAAGGGCTATTTCCTCTCCAAGATCATGTATGGCTCCGACCGGCTGAAGACGCCGATGCTGCGCAAGCTGAACGGCGCCTACAGCAAGGACGGCGAGTTCGAGGCGGTGAGCTGGGACGAAGCCTTCGACGTCATGGCCGAACAGTGCAAGAAGGTGCTGAAGGAAAAGGGGCCGACGGCGGTCGGCATGTTCGGATCCGGCCAGTGGACGATCTTCGAGGGCTATGCTGCGACGAAGCTGATGCGCGCCGGCTTCCGCTCGAACAACCTCGACCCCAATGCCCGCCACTGCATGGCCTCGGCGGCCTACGCCTTCATGCGAACCTTCGGCATGGACGAGCCGATGGGCTGCTATGATGACTTCGAACATGCGGACGCCTTCGTGCTCTGGGGCTCGAACATGGCGGAGATGCATCCGATCCTGTGGACAAGGCTTGCTGATCGCCGCCTGGGCCAGTCGCATGTGAAGGTGGCTGTTCTGTCGACCTTCACCCACCGCAGCATGGACCTCGCCGACATTCCGATGGTGTTCAAACCCGGCACCGACCTGGTGATCCTCAACTACATCGCCAATTACATCATCGAGAAGGGCCGGGTGAACGAGGACTTCGTTCGTAAACACACCACCTTCATGCGCGGCGTCACCGATATCGGCTATGGCCTGCGTCCGGACAATCCCATCGAAGTTAAGGCGGCCAATTCATCCGACCCCGGCAAGATGGAGCCGATGGACTACGAGGCGTTCAAGGCGTTCGTGTCGGAATACACTCTGGAGAAGACCGCCGAGATGACCGGTGTCGACCCGGCGTTTCTGGAGGAACTCGCCGAACTCTACGCCGATCCGCAGCGCAAGGTGATGTCGTTGTGGACCATGGGGTTCAATCAGCATGTGCGGGGCGTCTGGGCCAACCAGATGGTCTACAACATTCACCTTCTGACCGGAAAGATCTCGGAGCCCGGCAACAGCCCGTTCTCGCTGACCGGCCAGCCGTCGGCCTGCGGCACCGCGCGCGAGGTTGGCACCTTCGCCCACCGTCTGCCCGCCGACATGACCGTCACCAATCCGGAGCACCGCAAGCACGCCGAGGAGATCTGGCGCGTTCCGCATGGGATCATCCCGGAAAAGCCCGGCTATCACGCTGTCGAGCAGGATCGCATGCTCAAGGATGGCAAGCTCAGCTTCTACTGGGTTCAGGTCAACAACAACGTCCAGGCCGCCCCCAATACCAGCAACGAAACCTACCAAGGCTATCGAAACCCGGAGAATTTCATCGTGGTCTCGGATGCCTATCCGACGATCACGGCCATGAGCGCCGACCTCATCCTGCCGGCGGCCATGTGGGTGGAAAAGGAAGGCGCCTACGGCAATGCCGAGCGGCGGACCCATGTCTGGCACCAGCTGGTGCAGGCGCCGGGCGAGGCGCGCTCGGATCTCTGGCAGATGGTCGAGTTCTCCAAGCGCTTTATAACCGACGAAGTCTGGCCGGCCGAAATCCTCGCTGCCAACCCAGAGTTCAAGGGCAAGAGCCTGCATGACGTCCTGTTCCAGAACGGTGAGGTCAACCGCTTCCCCTTAAGCGAAGTCAGCGGCGACTACGCCAACAACGAGGCCGAAGCCTTCGGCTTCTACCTCCAGAAGGGGCTGTTCGAGGAATATGCCACCTTCGGTCGCGGCCATGGTCACGATCTCGCGCCCTACGACCGGTACCACGAGGAACGCGGTCTGCGTTGGCCGGTGGTCGACGGCAAGGAGACGCGCTGGCGCTATCGCGAGGGCTACGACCCCTACGTCAAGGCCGGCGAGGGCGTGAAATTCTACGGCCGCCCGGATGGCAAGGCGGTCATTCTTGCGGTGCCCTACGAGCCGCCGGCGGAATCGCCCGACGAGGAATTCGATCTCTGGTTGGTGACGGGTCGCGTGCTCGAACACTGGCATTCGGGTTCGATGACGATGCGTGTGCCGGAGCTCTATCGCGCCTTTCCGGGCGCCCGCTGCTTCATGAATGCGGATGACGCCCGCAAGCGCGGCATCAATCAGGGAGCGGAGGTGCGGATCATGTCGCGGCGCGGCGAGATCCGCTCACGCATCGACACGCGCGGACGCAATCGCATGCCGCCCGGCGTGATCTTCGTGCCGTGGTTCGATGCGAGCCAGTTGATCAACAAGGTGACACTCGACGCAACGGATCCCATCTCCAAACAGACGGATTTCAAAAAATGCGCAGTCAAGATCGTCTCAGTCGCTTGAAGCGACCAGAATGGGTGGTCGTTGCCATCGGCCTCGTCATGTTTGTCACGACGACGGCGATTGCCCAGGTCGTCCAGCAAATGGTGCCGCAGCTTGAAGGCCCGACACCACAGATGGAAACCGGGGCTGCCGCGAGCTTGCCGAAATGGGTGGTCGATGACAAACGCAAGATGCGCGCCTACCCGGACCAGCCGCCGATCATCCCGCACTCGATCGAGGGTTACCAGCTTTCGGTCAATACCAACCGCTGTCTCTCCTGCCACAAACGCGAGTTCACGCAGGATAGCGGCGCACCGATGATCAGCGTGACGCACTACATGACGCGCGACGGGCAGATGATCGCCGACGTTTCGCCGCGGCGCTACTTCTGCACGGCATGTCATGTGCCGCAGGCGGATGTTCGCCCATTGGTCGACAATGTCTTCAAGGACATGAGCGAACTCGGCGTCAAGCCGGCCGGAAGCGAGTGAGCCCATGCAGCGGATCCGGAGACTTATCCTGTGGGCGTGGCGGCTTGTCAGCACGCCGGCGGGCACGCTCAGCCTCGGCTTTCTGACGCTGGGCGGCTTCATCGGTGGCGTGATGTTCTGGGGCGCCTTCAATACGGCGCTGGAGATCACCAATACCGAGAAGTTCTGCACTTCCTGTCACGAGATGAAAGACAACGTCTATGAGGAACTGACGCGCACGATCCATTTTTCCAATCGTTCCGGCGTGCGCGCCTCCTGCCCGGATTGTCACGTTCCGCATCAGTGGACCGACAAGATCGCCCGCAAGATGCAGGCGTCGAAGGAGGTCTGGGGCAAGATCTTCGGCACCATCAACACCCGCCCCAAATTTCTGGAAAAACGGCTTGAACTGGCCCAGCACGAATGGGCGCGGCTGAAGGCCAACGACAGCCTGGAATGCCGCAACTGCCATTCCTCTGTTGCCATGGATCTGCAGAAGCAGACGGAGCGGGCCGCCACCATTCACACGCGCTACCTGCTATCGGGCAAGGCGACCTGCATCGATTGCCACAAGGGCATCGCGCACGAACTGCCGAACATGCAGGGTATCGATCCCGGCTGGAAGATGCCGAAGGAGCTGGAAGGCACAAGCACCTCGGGCATGACGCCGATCGACGATCTTCGCCGCGCGATGATGGAGCTTCACGCCAGCAATCTCTGACCGTCGCTTCCGGTAAATGCGCCGCGAAGGGGGTGACCCCTCAGGCGGTCGGCCTGGTGATGATAAAAAGGGCCGGGAGCAGCATCGCCCCGGCGACAACCGACGCAAGCGGCAGGCTCGGTTTGCTGACGATGCAGAAGAAGGCGAAGCTCGTAGCCATCAGCGAAATGGCTATGATCTTTGCCCGAGCCGGTATCGCACCTTTTTCCCGCCAGAGCCGCAAGGATGGACCGAAGGTCGGGTGTTCCAGCAGCCAGCGCTCAAGTCGCGGCGACGCGCGAGCGAACAGGCCGGCCGCCAGGAGAAGAAAGGGCGTGGTTGGCAAGATCGGCAAAAAGATGCCGGCGACGGCGAAACCGATCATCAGCCATCCAAGACCAAGACAGAGCAGCCGAAGAGGAAGGTTCATAGCTGGTCTCCAAGCCGGGTCAATCTTCGGAACATGTCGACATCGCCGCGGTATCATTCTCACCCGATACTCGGCCTTGCGGCCAGCGCCGAAGTGCTTCAGCTCCCATTCCGGTCAGCGCATAGATGCCGCGGTCGACCCGTTCGAACCAGCCATAGACATTGCCTTGCAGGATCTTGGCGGCATCGGGTGCGGCCTCACGCAGGTCGCGAGGACGTAGATTGCCATCCTGCAATGCCGCCGCGCAGGCGAGGGCCTGCTGGCGATAGGCGGTCATGATCGGCGCGCGCGTGCTGCCGCCGAGCGTCGGGTCGCCCTTGCGACGGCGGTGTTCCTTGATGAGACGCGCTCGCTTTTTCAGGTTCCTGCGCGGCATGGCGGCCGATGCCGCAACAATCACGTCGACCGTGCCGTTGTCGGCAACGGCGAGCATGCCGAACCCGAGCCGGCGGCAGAGATCGCGAAAGCGGCGGTCGCTCTCCCGCCCTTTGCCCTTGGCCGAGACACGCGCTGCGATCCAAACTTCGTCACCGGCATTGGCGCGATCCACTGCCTGCAGCACCAGTTCCAGATTGAACGTCAGCTTCAGCTCGCAGATAACGACGAGCGGCGGCTCGTCGTCGCTGAGCGCAAGGATATCGCAGCCCCCGACCTCACCTTTGACGGAGTATCCCGCCTCTTCGAGGAAGCGCTTGATCGGAAGATAAAGTGTTGTCTCCAAGCGGATGGGTTCCTGTCGAGATCGAAGGCGGTTCGTCTTGGCAAGTGCCGCCATGGTCGTTTGTTACGCGAGCCGGGGCAATTGTTCTGACATGCAGATAGCCCCGATCCGGGGCTTTGTCATCCGGTTGTCCGGTCGCAGCGCGGTGGTGCGTTGTGCTTCGTCTTAACTTTATGGTGTGTTAATATTGCTGCGTGGGCGGCCTTCGCCGGAGGGCGCCCGGTATCCGAGGCTTTGACGACAGATGTTGCGAGTCCTCACCCTGTTGCTGTCGCTGATATCAGCATTCGTGTTTCCCGCCGCGTCCGCGCCAGAAACCGAGAAGGTTGTTTTGGTGCTGTCTTTGAAGGGGGCGATCGGTCCGGCATCGGCTGAATATATCAAACGCGGATTGCAGAAGGCCAATGATCGGCACCTGCCGCTTGTCGTTCTCCAAATGGATACGCCGGGTGGTCTCGATACCTCCATGCGCGAAATCATCCAGGCGATCCTGGCATCATCCGTTCCAGTCGCGAGCTTCGTTGCACCCAGCGGAGCACGTGCGGCAAGCGCCGGCACCTACATTCTCTATGCAAGCCATATCGCTGCCATGGCGCCGGGAACCAATCTCGGGGCGGCAACGCCGATCGCCATCGGCGGAGACATGTTCGGCGGCCAGAAGGACGAGCGTCCCGACGAGAACGACAAAGATACTGCTGCCCAATCTCGGCCAACCCAGACGACAATCGAGGCCAAGCTCATCAACGATGCCGTCGCCTATATCCGCGGGCTGGCCGAGTTGCGCGGGCGCAATGCCGATTGGGCCGAACGGGCTGTGCGCGAGGCTGCGAGCCTGTCTGCGGCGGCTGCCGTTCAGGAGAAAGTCGTCGATTTCACTGCCACTTCGGTCGACGATCTGCTGAAGCGGGCGCAGGGACGAATTGTCCGTGTCGGGCAGACGGATATCGCGCTTGAAACGGCTGGGCTCGGCGTGGAGACTTTTGTGCCCGACTGGCGCACGCGCCTGCTTGGGGTGATCACCGATCCGAACATCGCGATCATTCTGATGATGATCGGCGTCTATGGACTGATCTTCGAGTTCCTGACCCCCGGATCGGTCGTGCCCGGCACCGTCGGCGGGATCTGCCTGCTGCTCGGGCTCTACGCTCTGGCCGTCTTGCCGGTCAGCTATGCCGGTCTCGGTTTGATCCTGCTCGGTATCGGCCTGATGGTCGCGGAGGCGCATTCGCCTTCTTTCGGTGTGCTCGGTGCCGGCGGCGCCCTGGCGCTGGTTCTCGGCGCTGCGATTCTTTTCGATACCGACACTCCGGGGCTGCAGGTCTCATGGGCGATGCTTGCCGGCGTCGGCATTGCCAGCCTCGGTTTCAGCCTGCTCGTCGCCCGTCTCGCCTTCAGCGCGCGGCGCCATGCGGTGGTGACCGGCGGCGAGCAGATGATCGGGCTGCCGGGCAAGGTCGATAGCTGGTCCGGCGCAAACGGCTATGTGATCGCCCACGGCGAACGGTGGCAGGCTGTCAGCAGCCAGACACTGGATGCGGGAGAAAATGTGAAAGTTGTCGGCCGCAACGGGCTGACGCTTGAGGTCGCGCGCGACGAGGCAAAGGCCTGACGCATGCGGTAGAAGGAGTAAAGATCATGGACATGCTTGGGAGCCTCGCTCCCTATCTCGCGATCCTGTTGTTCCTCCTGATCGTCATCGCCTATGCGATCAGGATCCTGCGCGAATATGAGCGCGGCGTCATCTTCACACTCGGTCGCTTCACGGGCGTCAAGGGTCCGGGGCTGATCCTGCTTCTTCCCTATGTCCAGCAGATGGTGCGGGTCGATCTTAGAACCCGCGTGCTCGATGTTCCAAGCCAGGACGTCATCTCGCACGACAACGTGTCGGTCCGCGTCAGCGCGGTCATCTACTTCAGGGTGATAGATGCCGAAAAGTCGACGATCCAGGTCGAGGATTTCATGATGGCGACGAGCCAGCTCGCCCAGACGACATTGCGCTCAGTACTCGGCAAACACGACCTCGATGAGATGCTGGCAGAACGCGACCGCCTGAACGAAGACATCCAGAAGATCCTCGACAGCCAGACCGATGCCTGGGGCATCAAGGTTGCCACGGTCGAGATCAAACATGTCGACATCAACGAAAGCATGGTCCGCGCCATTGCCCGCCAGGCAGAGGCCGAACGGGAACGTCGTGCCAAGGTCATCAACGCCGAAGGCGAGCAGCAGGCGGCGGCCAAGCTGCTCGAGGCCGCCGAGATCCTCGCCCGGCAGCCCGAAGCCATGCAGTTGCGCTATTTGAGCACCTTGAACGTGATCGCCGGCGAAAAGAACTCGACGATCGTGTTTCCGTTCCCGATGGAGCTCGTCAACCTGCTGTCGGCCAAGGTCGATAAGTCGACGAGCTGATCACGTTTGGGGTCTCGATGTTTCAGGCTGCCTTGCGTTCGAGTTGTGCGACCTTGAGCAGGTCGTCGATAGCACCGGGCGCTGCGACCAGAACAGCGCTTCCCCGGGTCAGGGCTTCGCCCTGTGTCGGGAAGGGCAGCGACCAGCCGCCTGCCTCGTTGACGAGGCAATAGCCGGCCAGGCAATCCCAGGCATGCATGTAGGGTTCGTAGTAGCCGACGAGCCGACCGGCGGCCACATAGGCGATCATCAGCGCGCCCGAACCGTTGCGCATGAAGTTGCCGCCGGCGGCAAGAAGGCGCTCGACGATCCCCGCGACTTCGGCCGGCGTCACGTGATTGTTGGCGCCAAGTCCTGTCACGGCATCGCGGATCGTCCGTGTCGCATCGAGGCGCAGGGTCTTGCCGTTCAGTGTCGCGCCCAGTCCGGAAGCAGCCGCATAGAGCTCGTCGTGACACGGCGACTGGATCACGCCGATCACGGGTTTGTCGGCATAAAGCACGGCGATCGAGATGCACCAGTTGGGCATGCCGTTGACAAAGGGCGTCGTTCCATCGATCGGATCGATCACCCAGGTGAAGCCCGAAGTGCCACTGACAAGGCCGTGTTCTTCGCCGAGCACACCGTCGTCCGGGAACGAGGCGCTGATGCGATCGCGGATCAGCGTCTCGACGTTCCGGTCGGCGATTGAAACAACGTCATGGGCGTCGGCCTTGGTTTCGATGACCAGAGTCTCGCGCTGCAGGAAGTAGTCATGGGCAAGCCGTCCGGCTTCCTCGGCAATGGTCTTGGTGAGCGCGAAGCGAGCTTCAAGGCCCGCGATTGGCGAAGTCATGCAATAGTCCTTCCTGTGTCGATCTCAAGACATCATACGCTACAGAGGCGCGCGTCAGTTGGGCGCGCAAAAGATGCTGTAACGCTCTAAATTTGCTGCATAATGTTCCCGGGTTTAAGGAGTTATGCAGTAATCAAAGCAAGGCCGCGGTTGCGGAAGCCGATGGCGACTTCGGTCGAGGGAGATAACATCTCCTCGATCGCATCATCAACCACGAATAGCAATCCATTCTGTGTTTCAACTTCATACTCGATGTGGCCGCCGAGATAGGCGGCGGTGCTGATCGTACCGGGCAGTGCTGCACCAGTCGCCGGCGTCAGCGTCACGGCATTGGGGCGCACGGCGAGCTTCGATGGGCCGGGCCGAGCATCGCGCGATGGCAGCCTGTGTTCGAGGCCGCCGACACGGATGGTGGCAAGGCCGGCGTCGGATGCGGTGATCTCGCAAGGCAGCACATTGGCCTCGCCCATGAAGTCGGCGATGAAGGCCGATGCCGGCGCCTCGTAGAGTTCGCGCGGCGCCCCCTCCTGGGCGATCTCGCCATCCTTCATGACGATGATCCTATCGGAGACGGCAAGCGCCTCGTCCTGGTCGTGCGTGACGTAGACGGCGGTAAAGCCGAGCCGTTGTTGCAGCTCGCGGATTTCGGTGCGGACGCGCCGGCGCAGCCGCGCGTCAAGGTTGGAAAGCGGTTCGTCGAGCAGCAGCACCTGCGGCTCGAGCACCAGCGCGCGGGCGACGGCGACGCGCTGCTGCTGTCCACCGGAGAGTTCGGCCGGAAGCCGCTGGCCCAGGCCGCCGAGGCCGACGAGCTTCAGGCCTTCCTCGGCCCGATCGCGCGCCTCCTTCTTCTTCATGCCGGAGGATTCAAGCCCGTAGGCGACATTGTCGAGCGAGGTCATATGCGGGAACAGCGCGTAGGATTGGAACACCATCGACACGTCGCGCTCGTTGGCCGGCAGCATGGTGACGTCCTTGCCGCCAATCAGGATTCGGCCGGCGGATGGATGCTCCAGGCCGGCGAGCATGCGCAGCGTGGTGGTCTTGCCGCAGCCTGATGGCCCGAGCAGGGTGACGAGAGTGCCGGGTTCGATGGTCAGCGACAGATCGTGGATGGCGGTGAAGGCGCCGAACTGCTTGCGCACGTTCTGGAAGACGACCGAGCCGGTGCGTGGGGTGCTCATGCGGGGTTCTCCTGGGAAAGGGTCTTGGTGGCAGCGCGGACCGGAGCCGCGCCGAAGACGCGGTTCTCCCGCCGGAGCTTGCGCTCGCCGACAAGCAGTTGCAGGCAGGTGATGACAGTGATCATCACCACGATGAGGGCCGACGAATAAGCGATCGCCACGCCGAACTCGCCGTTTTCGACGAGGCCGACGATATAGGACGTCGCCATGTTGTATTCGGCGCTCACAAGGAAGACGACGGCGCTGATCGAGGTAATCGCCCGGACAAAGGAGTAGACGAGGGCGGCGACGATGGCCGGACGCAAGAGCGGCAGGATGACCTTGCGCAGCGTGCGGAAGCTGGTGGCCCGCAGCGTCAGCGATGCCTCGTCCAGGCTTTTGTCGAGCTGGCTCATCGCCGCGATGCCGCCACGTACGCCGACGGGCATGTTGCGGAAGACGAAGCAGGCAACGAGGATCAGTGCCGTGCCGGTCATTTCGAGTGGCGGCAGGTTGAAGGCGATGATGTAGCTGATGCCGATGACCGTGCCGGGAATGGCAAAGCTCAACATCAAGGCAAATTCGAAGATATCCCGCCCGGCAAATCGCTGCCGGACGATCAGGTAGGCGGTCAGCAGCCCGACGAGGGCCGTCAGTGGCGCCGAGATCAGCGCGATTTCCATCGTCGTCCAGAACGAATTCCAGGCGACGCCGGTCCAGGCGATGACGCCGTCGGTGACCGAGAACGAGAAGGCCTTGATATAGTGCTCAAACGTCAGCGAGTTATCGAGACCCCAGGTTTTCACGAAGCCGCCAAACAGGATCATGCCATAGACGACGACCGTGAAGATCATCCACGGGATCACCACGGCGTGGACGCCGATCGACAGCGAGCGGGGCAGAGCGATATGCGAGCCTGAATCGCCCTTGCCGGTCACGGTCGAATAATTCTTGCCCGCCAGCCAATAGCGCTGGGCAAGGAACGCCGACAAAGTGAAGCACAAGAGGATGATGGCGAGCACGGCGGCGCGTGACGGGTCGTTCTGCGCGCCGACGACGGCAAAGAAGATTTCCGTCGAAAGCACGCCATGGCTGCCGCCAAGCACGAGCGGATTACCGAAATCGGCCATGCTCTCGATGAAGCCGATCAGGAAGGCGTTGGCAAGGCCCGGCTTCATCAGGGGGAGCGAGACGTTCCAGAATGTCCGCCAGCGGTCGGCCCGCAACGTCTGCGATGCCTCTTCCATCGAGGGACTGACGCCCTCGACGACGCCGATCAGCACCAGGAACGAGATCGGGGTGAAGGACAGCACCTGCGCGATCCAGATGCCGGTGAGGCCGTAGAGCCAGCGGCCCGGTTCGATGCCAAAAGCATCGGACAGGAACTCCGTAATGACGCCGGCGCGGCCGAAGAGCAGGGTGAGCGCCAGGCCGATGACGAAGGGCGGCGTGATGATCGGCAGCACCGTCAGCATGCGCATACCCTTCTTGAAGGGGAAGCGGGTGCGCGTTGCGACAAGGGCAAACGCTAGGCCGAGCAAGGTCGAGCCGGAAGCGGTCATCAGCGCCAGCCACAGCGTGCGCCAGGCGACGCCGCAGCGCTCGCCCCCGGTGACGCAGCCAAGGCTCCAGATCGAGCCGTCCTGGATGTTGCGCAGGAAACCATCAGGCTTGAACGAACCGTCGAAGTCCTGGACTGAAGCCGCAAACATGCTGCCGACAGGATAGAAGACGAAGACGACGACGAGGCAGACGAGCAGCGCGATGGAGGCGACGATGAAGGCATCGCCCTTCATGACGCCGCGCTCCGCCAGCCCAAATGCGAAGATGAGGATGAAGGCGAGGGAGGCGAGAACGGCGCCGGCGCCCATCGAGGGCTGTCCGTCGGCAAGCGGGCCGAACAGGGTTTCGCTGATCGTCCAGGTCCAACCGGTAAAGCCGATCGCCAGACCCTGGGCAGCGATGAAGAGAAGGCCGAGCGCGCCGGCTGCCGCCAACACCAGGCCGCGGCGGGCCGGATCGCGGACGAACCGGGCAACCGCGCAGATGCCGAGCAGGACGAGCGCGACGACGAGCCATGAACGCCCGTGGGCAAAGATTTGCGCAAGGCCGGGTGCCACGGCAGCATCGGAGGGGAAGCCGGAAAGCCAGCCAAGCCCGAAGAAGCCTCCCTCGATGCGGTACCAGGGCACAGCCAGGAATGCGGCCAGCCCGAGCCCGAGTGTGAGGTCGAGCCTACGGTTGCGATGTTCCATCACGGTCCTCGCGTCTCTTCAATATTGGAATGTCGATTTGTTGCAGGGCCGGCTTTCGGCCGCCGGAAACGCGTGCGGTCTTTCGAGATGTGATCGACCGGATCGTTCGATCCGGCCGATCGCAAACCGAATGCCGTCAGTTGGCGCTGGCGCCGACTTCGCGGTCCCAGCGCTCAAGCAGTGCCTTGCGCTTTTCGGAATCGCCATAGGTGGCGAAGTCGTAGTCGATCAGCTTGATATCCTCGAACTTCGGCGCTTCCTTCGGCACTTCCGCACTCTTGTTGGACGGCAGCTGGAAGGACTTGGCATCCTTCATGCGCGACTGAACGTCTGCCTTCAGCGCCCAGTCGTACCAGGCCTTGGCATTGTCAAGGTTCTTGGCGCCGCGAATGATCGACATCGAGCCGATCTCGTAGCCGGTGCCTTCACAAGGGGCGATCGCCTTGATCGGGAAACCCTCGGCCGTCTGGGCGACGGCATCATGCATGAAGACGATGCCGAGGCCGGCCTCGCCGCGTGCTGCCGACTTGACCGGCGCCGAGCCTGACTTGGTATATTGCGCAACGTTGGCGTTGAGCTTTTTCAGGTAATCGAACGCCTGATCTTCGCCCATGATCTGCACCAGCGATGCAAGCGCCGTATAGGCTGTACCCGACGAGTTGGGGTTTGCCATCTGGATCTCGCCCTTCAGCGACGCGTCCAGCAGATCGGCCCAGCATTTCGGCTCCTTGAAGCCCTTCTTCTGGAAGATCTCGGTGTTGTATCCCCAGCCGAGCGCGCCGGCATAGACGCCAACGGTGCGATAGCCCGAGCCTTCGGCCTGCTTCTTCGCCCAATCCTGGAGCTGGTCGAGCATCGGCGACTTGTATTCGAGCGTCAGTCCGTCGGATGCGGCCTGCAGATGCGGGTCGCCGGTGCCTGCCCACCAGATATCGGTCTTGGGGTTGCGCGCCTCGGCGCGAACCTTGGCATAGGTTTCGCCAGAAGACAGGCGAACCATGTTGACCTTGATCCCGCTTTCCTTCTCGAAATCGGCGGTCATCTGCTCGCAAATGACGACGTCTGCCGAGCAAATCAGATTGAGACTGCCTGCCGCCTGCGCCTCAGACGCCGCGAATGCTAGGCCGGTTGCGGCGAGCGCAACCGAAATGGATACAGCTTTCATAACTTCCTCCCAATGATGCGATGCCTCCACACCGCAGTAATGCAAGCGCGTGCAAGGTGTCACATGGATTGGAATGTTGTCAATCCAAGTCCAAACAAATACGGAAAGTTTAATCTATTGGGTTTGATCGAGCTTGCACAGACTTGAGATTTGTTGCAAGAAGTTTGCAAGGCCGTGCAAGATTGGTTCCCGATGAGCGACAAGATATTCGTCAGTGCCGAGGAAGTAGCAAGGAAGGCCGGCGTTTCCCGGTCCGCCGTTTCACGCGCGTTTACAGCGGGTGCAAGCATTGCACCGGAGACGCGCCGCAAGGTCATGGAGGCGGCTGAAGCGCTCGGCTATCACGTCAATCATCTTGCCCGCGGACTGATGCGCAACGAAAGCGGCATCGTCTGCCTCGTCGTTTCCGATATGGGCACGCCTTATCGTTCTGCGCTGATCAAGGCGCTGACGCAGCAACTGCAGAACGCCGGCAAGATCGCGATGCTCGTCAACACCGACCGCTCCGACGAACGTGTCGATATGGCGTTGCGGCAGGCGATCCGGTACCGGGCCGATGCCTCGATCGTGCTGTCCGGCATGCCGGACAAGTCGCTCGTCGACCTCTGTGTCAGGAATGGCCAGCGGTTGGTTCTGATCAATCGAAACGACGAGCATCAGGGACCGCTCCGGATAAACCTCGACGAGGACGACACGGCGCAGAGCGTTGTGACGGCGTTCCTGCGGGCAGGCTGCCGCCGTCTCGCCTTTGCCAATTCGGAAGCGGGAACGCCGAGCCTCATGGCGCGCGAAGTGGGCTTCGTTGCCGCCGCGCGGGAGCAGGGGCTCGATGTGACCGTCGAGCGCTTCGGCCCGACGGGTTACGAAAGCGGCAAGGTTCTCGCACAACGGCTGATGACCCGCCGCGAGCGCCCGGATGCAGTCTTTTGTGTCACCGATCTCGTTGCGCTCGGCTTCATGGACGCGGCCCGGCACCAGTTTTCGCTGTCGATCCCCGACGATCTCTGCGTCGTCGGCTTCGACGACATTCCGCAGGCGGCCTGGAACTCCTATGACCTGACGACATTTGCCCAGCCGATCGAGGAGATCGCGGCAGCGGCGGTCGCGTGGCTGATGAGTGATGATGTCGGGCAATCGCAGTCGCTGCGGCTCAACGCCCCCTTCGTCTGGCGCCGGTCCGTGCGCAGCGCCTGAGTAAGCAGAAACCGACCGGCAGCGAGGCTGCCGCCGATCTCATGTTTCGAGATGGCGTTGGCCGCGTGTCAGAGCGGCATCGATGCGCGTGCCTTGGGCTGCAAAGGCCGACCATAGCCACAGCATGATCCAGAGCATCAGCAACCAGGCGAGCACAACATCCGAGAGAAAATGGGCGCCGAAGGCGATGCGATTGAGCGAGAAGGCGAGCACGACGGGGATCAAGGCGATTATCGTCGTCAAGCGCCATCGTGTTGGTAGAAAGACCACCAATGCAATCAACGCAATCGCTGTCGCCGCCTCGCCGGAGGCGAACGAGCAACTGCGCGAACAGGCGCCGGACACCTGCCAGGCGGGCGTAAACGGCAGGGTTCCGCCGAACTCGATGATTTCGGAGGGGCGGGCGCGACCGACCAGTCTTTTCAGAAGCTGGATGGCAAGGCCCGGGCCGGCCGCATAGAAGGTCAGGAAAAACAACATGTTGTGCGGGCGTGGCAGCCAGGCGCGCGGCGCGCGCATCTGCACGGCTAGCGTGACTGCTACGGCAGGCAGGATCAAAATCGGGATCAGACGGTTGAAATCGCGCAGCAAACGCAGCGCGTGTTCTCGCGATAGCGGAAAATCCGCGTCACCGGCCGCCGCCCAGCGAGACACGGTGAGATCGATGCCGGGAAACGCCATGAAAATGAAGCCTACGAAGATCGTTGCCGATGCGGCTGCCTGGACCGGCTGTTCCTGGACGTAGGCGTAGCATCGCGCAAGCCATGTCTGGGGATTGGCAGCCTGCCACCGGCGGCCGGCGGCAGGTGTGATGGTGGATTGCAGGAAGCTGGACATTCCGAATGCTCGCGATGAAAAAATCTGAGGAGGTGCGAGCGGGAGAGTTGCGGTTGTCTGTCAAGGAAGGGCGGGGAACTCGAGAAGGCTCGGAGCGGACGGAAAATCAACCATTCGAAGTGGTGCTTAGGGCCGCTGGGGCAGGCATTCCTCCCCACGCGGCGCTGGGCAAGGCTGCGCCACCGCGAGCGCCAAAGTGACTGCTAAGCGGTTAACGCAAGCATCGATAAGAAACGGACGACCCATCGAATCGCCACGCGTGGCTGTCATGGCAAGCTCAAGCCGCCGCCACGGGTTGCTTCCCTTCGGTCTCCAGGTATGCCGAAATCTCGGCCTCGGCAACGAGCGCGCCGTCGACCAGGGCCTCGCCGCGGTAACGCCAGATATTGCGGCGATAGGCGAGCTTGGTCATGTGATAAGCGATGGCGTCGCCAGGGCGGACGGGCTTGCGGAACCGTGCCTTGTCCACCGTCAGCATGTAGATGATTTTGGGCGTCAACCCTTGCGCCAGCTTGGAGGCGGCACACATGACGCCTGCCGTCTGCGCCATGCCCTCGATGATGAGCGCTCCGGGAAAGACCGGATTGCCGGGGAAATGCCCTTGAAACTGCGGCTCGTTGATCGAAACATTCTTGATCCCTACGCAGCTTTCTTCGCCACGGATCGAGACGAGCCTGTCGACGAGCAGGAATGGATAGCGATGCGGGATGCATTGCAGAATCCTGGCAATGTCGGCCGACGTAAGATGGTTCGTTTCAAGAGGCATGAAAGTTTCCTTGTGGTTTTTAATGGTTGGCCCGCGTCCGGCCATGCGAGAAGAGGTGGCGGTCCGCCATTCGGCCCGATCCGGATGAGCGAGCCAGGCGTGTGCAGTTTCGATCGGTCGTGTTGGATGGGGCCGCAAGTTAGCGTTACCGGCACATGCACCGTGCTCGACAGCTATGGTCCGGGGGCGTCGGCGGGGACACTCTGTTCGATTTGTCAAGAAATGGCGGAGAAACGAAGAACGCTTGATGCGGAACGCTCTGTGATGCTGTCGAGCACTGCTCGGATGAATTGCATGCCGGATTTTTTCGTCCCATAAGTTCGAGACCACAACACATGCGCGAGGAATTTGCAGATGGTCGACAAGGGGCTCATCCTTTTGGTCGAGGACGAACCGGAGATCGCGCAGATCCTCGATGCCTATCTCGTGCGCGATGGCTTCAGGACTGTGCGTGCCGCGGATGGTGAAACCGCGCTTACCCACCATTCCGTGCTTTCGCCCGATCTCATTCTTCTCGACGTGCGCATCCCGCGGCTCGACGGTTTCGAAGTGCTGGCGCGCATCCGTCGCGAGAGCAACACTCCAACGATCATGGTGACGGCCCTTGCCGAGGATCTCGATCGACTGGCTGGCCTTAGGCTCGGCGCCGACGACTATGTCGTCAAGCCGTTCAATCCGCAGGAGGTCGTGGCTCGCGTCAATGCGGTGCTGCGGCGGACGCGAAACGGCGCCGGCGCCACGATATTGCGCTTCGAAAACGTCGAGGTCGACCTCGACGCCCATGCCGCCTTTATCGACAACAGCGGCAAGCGCCGGTCCCTGCCGCTGACGCTCAGCGAGTTCCGTATCCTGGCCCACATGATCCGCCGCCCGACGCACGCCTTTGATCGGGCCGACATACTCGACGCCTGCCTTCCGGATAGTGACGCGCTGGCGCGCACCGTCGATACCCACGTCGCCAACCTTCGGCGCAAGCTTGAGGATCTCGGAGCCTGCGGATTCTTCACCGCGGTTCGCGGCGTCGGCTACCGGTTCGTGGAGCCGAGATGAAAATCAGAATGTCGCGGCTGCCGCTCAGCGTTCTCACCGCCATGCTTCAGGCGGTCCTGCTCGTGGTCAGTGTTTGTATCGTCTATTTCGGGGTCATGTGGGTCGAGTCGGACCTTGAGGAGCGGATGCTCAAGCGGATGCCGTCTGGCGCGGCCCAGGCATATACCGACCTCAATGCCGGCCGCATGCCTCAGGAGGAGCACCTTCGGTCGCTCGTCACCAACATCCCGCAGATTGAGGAATGGGGCAACAACGAGATCGACCTGTCGATCATCACGTTCGGTGTCATCGCTGCGGCAACCTGCAGCCTGATCGGCTATTGGCTTGCCCGCAAAATCAGCCGCCCATTGGAATTGCTCGCGCAGGCAACCGAGGATCTGCGCGCGGGCGATTTCGCAGTCCGTGTTGGATCCGTGCGGAAGGGGGCGAAGGAAGTGGCGACGTTGATCAGGACTTTCGATGAACTTGCGGCGGAACTTGAAAGCATGGAAAGCCGTCTGCGCTTCAACACGATGGCCGTCGCCCACGAACTGCGCACACCGCTGACGATATTGCAGGGCAATCTGCAGGGCATGGCCGACGGGGTCTTTCCGCTGGAACAGGAGCGTGTGCGGCAGCTCCTCGTGCAGGTGGAAGGGTTGTCCGCCCTGGTCGAGGATCTGCGCACACTCTCGCTGGCGGCGGGCCAGAAGCTGGTCACCCAGCTCAGCGCCGTCGATCTTTCTGCCGAGGCGACACAGGTGCTCGGCGCCTCCCGCACCATTCTGGCATCCGCAGGCCTCTCGCTTGAGGCAGCGCTCGAACCAGCGGTCGTGTCGGGCGATTCCCAGCGCCTGCGCCAGGCCCTGCTCGCGCTCGTCGAAAATGCCTGCCGCTATGCGGCCTCCGGTGGCGTGCTTCGCTGCGAAACCGGTGCGCGTGGAGCCGATGAAGCCTTCATCCGCGTGCTCGATCGCGGGCCAGGGCTCCCGGACGACGTGTCGACCCATTCGATCGACCTGTTCTGGCGCGGCGATGCGTCACGATCGCGAGCAACCGGCGGAACAGGCCTTGGCCTCTCCGTCGTGCAGGCGATTGCCAAGGCCCACGGCGGCCGGCTGGAGTTCGCAGCGCGCCCCGGCGGCGGAGCGATGATCACCATAATGCTGCCGCGCGAAAGCGCCGCCTGATCACTATCTGAATGACCTTGAATAGGGCCGGGTCAGGTCCTGTGCAGCGTTCGGCGAAAGCCGAGCGGCGATTTGCACGCGGAGATGGATGCGCCACAAACGGCGCTCAATTCCCGATCACATCTCCGCATTCCCTTGACAAACAGAAGGCAAACCCAGCGGCGCCGGATATCCCGGCGATGCTTGGACAAGCATTTGCTTTCAAGGAATTGCATCATGTCCCTGGAAGGTCGTTTGCAGGAATACAGCGCTCGATCGGGTTTGCCATCGCTCCCCTTAGATGGCGGTGACACAGTAGAGGCCCTGCCGCCATCGGTGGGCTTTGTCGCTGCCGCCAATATGCCGGAGCGCGGTCGCTCGGGCCGGCAGATCCTGTGGCAGGTCCTCAAACTCGGCGGGCGGCTCACGTTGAAGCGAGCGGCCGTGTTCTCGATGCGCCTTTTGCTTCAGCCGGTGCTGACGACGCGCTGGCTCGCCTTTCTCGGCGCGTTCGGCGATCGCTACAAATTGGGGCTTCCGCATGACGATCTCATCCGCAAGTCGGTCCCGACCTTTCTGCTGCATGGCGCGTCCTCGCGGCGGCGTCTTGAACTGTTGATGGACCACTTCGATGTGGCGAGCGAAGTCCTGTCCCGCCGCTCGCTGATGGCGCTTTGGCGCGGCACACCGATGGAAATGGGCACCGTTGGCGGGCGCGACGAAAACTATCGCATCCAGTTGCTGCTGGCCGACCACTGCGGCGGCCGCCATGAGGGCGCCTTTGCGATCAGGCTCAGCCGGCAAAGCGATCGCTATGCGCTGTGTACCGTCAGTTTTGCCTTCGTGCGCTGCGGTGAAGGCGCCTATAGCCTGGCGATCGGCGGTATGCAGGGGCCGCGCGGAGGCGATGCGAAACGTGCGTTGATTACCGCGACCCGCGATCTTGGTGGTTTGCGGCCCAAGGACGCCGTTTTGCTGACGCTTCAGGGGCTCGCCTCCGAGGGCAACGCTCCGCACGTCTATGCCGTCTCCAACGAAAGGCATGTGATCAATCGCAGGCGGCGCAAACGCCGCCGGATGATGAGGGCCGATCTCGATGCCTATTGGCGCGACAGGGGAGGCGAGCCGTCTGATCCGTTCGGCTTCAGTCTTCCGACCGGCGAGGGCCAGGCCGCGCAAGGCGGAAACAGGCGCGACCAGAGCAAACGTGCGTTTCGCGACATCGGCGCGTGGTTCTACTGACCGCCGGCGCATGACTGCTCTTTTCCTGGACCTCTGACGGAGTGTGTCAATACAGCGCTACGCCAAGTTGCGTGCTGCACGCTATGTTGTGCGAATCGAAACTGCAACTGAGGGTAAAGAGTGACAAGAGCCGTGACCAAGAGGATGAAACCACATACTGGTGGATGCCTTTGCGGGGCGATCCGTTTTGAGGCGCAGGGGCCGGCTGGAAAGCCGCACACGTGCTCCTGCAAACTGTGCCAGCGGCATTCGGGTGCACTGACCGTCGCCTGGGTTGAATTCCCAACGGAAGCTGTTGCCTGGATCGGGCCGGGCGGTGCGCCCTCGACCTATCGCTCCTCGGACTATTCCAGTCGCGCCTTCTGCGGGAAGTGCGGGAGCACGATCGGTGCGCTCGATGACGCACCCGTCGTGGCATTGGTGCTCGGCTGTTTCGACAAGACCGGTGCCATTGATCTGATCCCGGTCTCGCATAGCTACCGCGGCGGACGACCGAAATGGTGGCATGTCGAATGCGTCAAGCCAGCGGCTGAATAGCCGTTGGCAGCTGTTGGCGTAGCTCTTAATCTGAGGCGAGGTTCACAACGACCGATCCGATGGCTATCGCACCGAAGGCAATCAGGACGATACCCGAAAGGCGTGAGACCCAGCTGACAAAACGGTCGGGCAGGCGTTGCCGGGCAAGGGCGATCCCGCCGCTCAAAAGCATCCACCAGGCGAGTGAACCGAGGAATACGCCGGCAACGACGATGGCGGCGTTCGCAAGCCCACCGGCTTTCGCCAGGCCGAGGACGGCGAAGAACGCGGCAAAGGACAGGATCGTCAGCGGATTGGCGATCGTCAGCGCGAAGGTCGCCGCGGTTGTCTGGATGAGGTCGCGCGCACCGACCTGGGCCGCGGCTGTGACCGGGCTCGGTTGAAGCCCACGCCAGCCAAGCCAAATCATGAAGGCGCCGCCGAGCAGGCTGAGCGGTGTCGATACCGTGGCGAGCAGGGTCGCAAAGGCAGCAAAGCCGGCGGCCGCTAGCAGCGCATAGCTGGCGTCAGCAAGCGCCGTGCCCAAGCCGCCGGCGACACCGGCCCAGAAGCCGCGCTCGAGCGTGCGGTTGATGCATAGCACACCGATCGGGCCGAGCGGGGCAGCAATGGCCAGGCCGAGCAACAGGCCTTTTCCAAACAGCAATGCAGACATGGATCAGCGCTCCGGGCTGGTGAACTGGGTTTCCCTTACAGTCGACAAGGCAATCACCGTCTCGCTACGAGCCAGGAAGCGGCGGTGCTTGAGCTCTGCCAGGAAGGGCTCGATATCGCCGAGCGATGGCATGCGTACCTTGACGCAATAGGACCAGGCGCCGGTGACGTGATGGCACTCCGCCACGCAAGGGTGATCGGCCATGAAGGTGCGAAACGCGGCTTCATCCGCATCGGGGGATAGTCCGACCCAGACATAGGCGAGCACGTCGAGCCCGAGCGCGCTATGGTCGGCGTCGATGGTGAAGCGGCGGATCACCCCGCTAGTGACGAGCCGGCGGATACGTTCGTTGACCGAGGAGGGCGAAAGCTCGACCGCAGCACCAATGTCGGTCAAAGACCGGCGGGCGTCCTGCGCGAGAATTCCAATGATTTTTCTGTCTATTTCGTCCATATCCAATGAATACGTGGAAATAGAATAGATGTACAGAAAAATCATCGGTGGAAATATTGCGCAGCCGAAAAATCAACGGAGATCGTAGCTCAGTCGATGTCCTTGAGGGCATCGAGCGGGCCAGTGAGCGCCGTGCGCGGTTGGACCAGCTCGGGGCTGATCAGGTGAATGCGTGGCTGGGGCCGCCCTTCTTCGATGACCTCGAACGCCTTGGCGATCATGCCTTCGACGTCCTGCCGGATCATGATGACCGGGAAGGGCAGGAAGGACGCGAAGGGGTCGTAGTCATAGCAGCCGACGGTGAGGTCGGCGAAGTTCTCGTGCGGATGACCGGCCATGAAACGCAACAGGCCCTCGAAGTTGATCGAGGAGTTGACGAACAGGGCGCGCGGCAGCTTGCCGTGTTTTTCGTAGAAGGCTTCGAAGGCGAGCCTGGCATTGTTGGGAGCGTAGCCTGTCGGCTGGATGCAGCCGTCCGGATCCTCTCCCAACAGCTCGCGTTTGACGGCGCGGAAGCCACGGATGCGCTCACGGCTGGCGTGGTCGTCGCGGCCACCGAAGAGGTAGAGCTCATCCGGCCGCAGTGGCTGATCCGCCGGGAAATGGCGGATGATCGCCTCGGTCAGCATCCGGCCGCCTTCGTAGTTGTCGCTGATGACGGACGGAACCTTGGTGCCGGGTAGGTCGATATTGATATGCTTCAGGCCCACGGTCTCGCAGACTTCGTGCACGCCGTCCGGGTCTGTCGCTCCGCAGATGAATAGCTCGTCGATCGAGTAGGAGATCAGCGTCTCTGCAGTCCGGCGCTCTTCTTCCGGGTCGCGACTGGCGCTGACGACGATCGGGCATTGTCCCTTGCTTCTGACATGCGCTTCGAAGGTCTGCGCCATCGAAGAGAAGTAACGGTTGTCATGGACGGGCAGCAGCAGGCCGATGAGGCCCGAGCGCGAACTGCGCAGGCCGCGTGCCTGGCGGTTGGCGGTGTATTGGTGGGTTTCGGCCAGGTCGCGGATCAGCGCCGCCGTGCTCTCCTTGATCCGCCGCTTCTGCCAGGTTCCATTCAGAACCGCACTCACGGTTGAAGGCGAACTGCCTGATAGCACCGACAAGTCGTAGATCGTCGCCTTCTTCTTGCTGCTCTTCGTCATCCACGTGCCTCCCTCATCGTCTTAGTGCCGATTTCCCCTTGACGAAAGATTAAGTCTGCACAATAGTCTTTGCACCATCGATTGTGCAAACAAGAAATATCGATTGTGCATGCGATGGTGTCGTCTGAGGAGGCGGCGATCAGGGAGGCGGGAATTCGTTCCCAGCCAGTTGCGATTTGAAACTGGAGGCCGGCGCTTTTGCAGCCGGGCGTGTCCCCTATGGGGGCGAGTGGAGGAGAGACATGATCAAGAAAATTCTGGTCGCCGCCCTGGCGACATCGCTGTCGCTTGCCGGTGCGGCTGCCGCATTCGCTCAGGACGCCGGAAAGGTCGGCGTCGTGGTCAAGATTGGCGGTATTCCGTGGTTCAACGCCATGGAGGCCGGTATCAAGGAACGTGGCCAAAAGCTCGGCATCGACGCCTTCATGGTCGGCCCGACGAGCGCCGACCCGGCGCTGCAGGTACGCGCCATCGAGGATCTGATCGCCCAGGGCGTGAAGGTCATCGGCGTCGTGCCCAACGATGCCAAGGTTCTGGAGCCGGTTCTGACCAAGGCGAAGGAAAAGGGCATCATCGTCATTACGCATGAATCGCCGAGCCAGAAGGGCGCCGACTGGGATTTCGAGCTGGCGTCCTCGACCGGCTTCGGCGAAGCGCATGGCAAGCTGCTCGCCGAGAAGATGGGCGGCAAGGGCGAATATGCCGTCTTCGTCGGCTCGCTGACCGTGCCGCTGCACAATGCCTGGGCCGATGCAGCGATTGCCTACATCAAGAAGAACCACCCGGATATGACGCTGGTCGGCGAACGCTACGGCGTTGCCGAAGACGTCGACAAGAGCCGCTCGACCGCGCTCGACCTGATTTCCGCCCATCCGGACCTCAAGGGCTTTCTTGCCTTCGGCAGCCAGGGACCGATCGGGGCAGGCCGCGCCGTGGAAGAGCGCCGCAAGGTCGGCGAGATCTTCGTGCTCGGCCCGTTCTCGCCGGGCCAGGGGCAGAAGCTGGTGAAGTCGGACGCGATCTCCGGCGGCTTCATGTGGAATCCGAAGCAGGCGGGCGAAGTGTTCGTGACGCTCGCCGACAAGCTGATGAAGGGTGAGGAAGTCAAGGACGGCGACGAGATCGAAGGTCTCGGCAAGGTCAAGCCGGACTTCGAGAACCACAACATCATCGTCGATCAGCTCGTGCCGATCAACAAGGATACAGTCGCGGACCTTGCGGCCATGGGTCTCTGACCCGCTACAGCGTCGCACGTCCTATTGGACGCGCAAAGACCGCTGTAACGCTATGAATTGTTGCATGTTTTATCCCTAGATCAGCAGCGATTTAAGGAAACATGCAGTGGGTTCTCCCGGCTGCTGGGCCGGCTTCGGCCGGCCTGGCACGTCCCTTCAAAACGGTATTCGGGGCACACGTTCATGCATCAGCTTGCGACCGCGGGAGGCAGCGAAATGCCGCTTCTGTCCCTGCACGACATCAACATGACTTTCGGTGGCGTCAAAGCGCTCAAAAATGTGAGCTTCGACGTTCGTCCGGGCGAGGTCCATTGCCTCGCGGGCGAAAACGGTTGCGGCAAGAGCACCCTGATCAAGATCATTACCGGCGTCTACCGCCCGGCCGAAGGCGCCTCGATCGAATATGACGGCGAGACCTATTCGCACATGTCGCCGGTGACCGCTCAGGATCGCGGCATTCAGGTCATCTGGCAGGACCTGGCGCTTTTCCCCGAAATGAGCGTCGCTGAAAACATCGCCTTCCAGACCGTTCTCGGTCGCTGGCCGAAGCTGGTCGATTATGGCCGCATGCGCAAGATCGCGACGGATGCGCTTGAGCGCCTCGGCATCACGCTCGACGTCGACCTGCCGCTCAAGGAATATGCGATTGCCCAGCGCCAGATCGTGGCGATTGCCCGCGCGCTCGTCGGCGAAGCGAAGCTCGTCTTCATGGATGAACCGACCGCATCGCTGACCCAGTCGGAGACCGATCATCTGCTCGACATCGTTCGTGGCCTTTCGGCCTCCGGCGTCGCCGTCGTCTTCGTCAGCCACCGCCTTGCGGAAGTGCTGGAAATTTCAAGCCGCATCACCGTGCTGCGCGACGGTGCGCTGGTCGGCGTCTATCCCGCCGCCGGCATGACGCAATCGCGCATCACCGAACTGATGACCGGCAAGACCTTCGACCAGCAGGTCCGCGCCAAATCCGGGCAGGATCAGCCCGTCGTGCTGGAGGTAAAGGGCCTGAGCCGCCCCGGCCAGTTTGATGACATATCGCTGACCGTCAGGCGCGGTGAGACGCTGGGGATTACCGGTCTTCTCGGCGCCGGTCGAACCGAACTCGCGCAGACGCTCTTCGGCATGCTGCAACCGGTGGTCGGTACGATTACGCTCGAGGGCAAGCCGGTCCGTTTCGCCTCCAATCGCGATGCCATCAAGGCGGGCGTCGCCTATCTCTCCGAAGACCGGCTGTCGCTCGGCCTCATCCAGCCGCAGTCGATCGGCGACAATCTCGTCATCAGCTCGCTCGGCAAGATCGTTTCGGGCGGCTTTCTTTCGGATGAGCGCAAGCGCAAGCTCGTCGCCGGCTGGATTGCCGATCTCGGCGTCAAGATCGGCCTGCAAGGCGACGCGATCTCGACGCTGTCAGGCGGCAATCAGCAGCGTATCGCCATCGCCAAATGGCTGGCGACCGATCCGAAGCTGCTCATCCTCGACGCGCCCACCGTCGGCGTCGACGTCGGCGCACGCGCCGGCATCTTCGACATCGTCGCCAAGCTCGCAGAGACGGGGCTCGCGATCATTCTGATCTCCGACGAGGTTCCGGAGGTCTATTTCAACGCGGACCGCGTCC